>JALOBW010000012.1 GCA_023228085.1 bacterium | reverse complement strand
GGTTCGTATCCCGGTCTTCTTTTAAAAGCCAAAGCGCCAACAACATCTACATTATGTTCCATCAATCTAATAGCAATATCGGGATTGAATTCATGATCATCGTCGATCATCATTAAATACTTTCCTGGCATTTTTAAAAATTCTTCTACAATCGAATTTCTAGCAGTATCGATCATCGAACGTACTTGCCATATAACTCTAGTATTGCAGGGTAATTGCATCCCCATTAAAGAAGAAGCAAAACGCCAATTGACATTCCCAATTGTGGGAATTCCTATAACTAAATCGTATTCGTTTTCCATATTTTTTTTAATTTTAAAAGAAACAATCCCTTGCAGTTCTTTCCAATTGCTCATGTACTTTGGGAAAGATTAGTACACGAGCAACACTTAAAGGATTATTTCTCCGTTGAGTAAAAGAGTCGAAGAGACACTCTTATACAAAAGTACTAAACGATTGCTGCGTATCCACATCTCCAGTCACCGAATAGAATTTCTCCTCTCCAATCTACACCGAAGTATAGTTTCTTTCTCATGAAGGATGATTCTGTTCCTTGTGTTAAACTGGTAAATCTTGGATCTTGTCTCATCTGTAAGATAAGAGGTTTAACAACTCTGACAGTGTCAAATAAGTACCAGTTATTTGTGTCTGTAAAATATTCTGAAATTAACAATTCTAATGAGCCTTTCAAAACGTTAACTGCTAACTTTGTAGTAGTAGTTCCTTCTTCAGGGTAATACTGTGAGTTTAGCAATTCTTTTGCTTCCCATTCTAGATCTGTTGGTACTGCTAATAGATTAGGTCTTACATGAGCTGGTTTGCCTTTATCGTTCTTCAACTTTTTCATTGCTGTGATTGCTGCTTGTAAAGCAGTAGCACTCAATGCTGTTGAACCTCTGTTTGATTGTGTACCAGAATCTCCTTCACTGTGATTAGTAGCGAAGAAAGCTTTTCCATCATAACATGATAATGTCACTCCATCGTATATAGAACCTGCTGTACCTGAAGTATTCTGTCCTTGTGCGATCAAAGTGAAAGCCATTTCGTCGAAGAATCTAGCTGCCTCAACAGCAAGTTCTTTAACTCTGATTTCAATTTGTCCGTATTGTTCGTCTTCGATTGCGTTTCTGTCTACAGCGATAGATGATTCAAAATCTCTGTTAGAAATAGAGAAGTTGTGTTCTAGCATGCCTTGAGGAATTCTTTCATCCTTCCATTCATGCATTTTTGGTACACCACCTAACCAAGGATAAGTTTCTGAACTTTTAGTCGATGTGATAACTGTTGCAAGCTTTTCGTATTCTTTTGCTGCTACATCATATGCAGTCATGAAATTAGTTCTCATTCCTGCGAGTAGCAATTTTGGTATATCTCCTTTAACTAGCATGTTTGTTATTTAGTATAGTTATCGATTCTTAACTTAATTGTTGCACTATCAACGATGTCGACGCATGTTCCACAGGCTACTGAATTTGTTGATGATGTTCCTACTGAATTGTCATCATGAATATACATTACTTGGTCTAAATCTGTTTGTGCTGCAGATGCTTTTGGTACTTGGAAAGTTCCTGTCTTGTACACTCTTACAGAAACATCTCCATCAGATGAACCTCCTGTAGCAGCTTCAACAGCAAAACCTAAGAAAATGTATCCTGAACCATCTACTCCCGGTTCAGCATAACCAGTTCCTTTGTCTACTAACATGGCGCCTTTGTAAATAACAGCGCTTGCTTTAACTTTGACAGCTATGATTTCACCGTCTTGTCTTTTGTCTTCGTAATTTGATGTTAATGCGGTCATTTTTGTGTGTTTTACTATTTAAATAATGTTGACTCTTTGTTTTCGTCCTCTTCTTTCTTTAACTGTTTTGCATATTCCCAAGATGATTTGATTTTGTCATCAGATAATCCCATCTTACCGTAGAAGTCTTTTACTTCTGCAGGGACTTCTTCTTCTTTCTTAATCTGTTCATCTTTGTTAGGTTCTCCACCTTCTGCTCCTTTCTCTTCAAAATTCAATACTTTCGGTTGAACCTCCAAGAACTGTTTAAATAACTCAGTTATGCCGACCTCTTTATTATCACTGAGTTCTAACACAGAACTTGAAGTATAGAGTTTAATGAATAATTCTTTTTGTGCAGGAACTATTTTTCCTGCCTTAAGAGCGTCATCATATGCTCTATTCGCATCAGCTAAGTCAACTTTAACTTCTGCGTCTTTCTTTAATGCGTCTCCAGACTCAGATCCGGGCTCTTTTTCCGGTTCTTCCTCTGGTACATCAAAGTCCAATTCTTTTTTAACTTTTGCTTTACATTTCTTTGCTGCTTCTTTCATAGGAGTTCCTGCTTTCATTTCTGCACCGACACAATCTTGATATGCTCCTTTAGCAAATTCAATGTTTTCTTCTTGTGTGAAAGCTTTAAATACTAATGTTTCACCTTCTTGTACGTATTTTCCTCTTTTTTCATCTACAACAGCGATATCTCCTGCTTTTGGTTGTTCTTTAAGTTGTTTTTCAAGATCTGTTTCTTCTTTTATTTTAACAGAAACATTTTCTTCAACTTTTTCGATTTTTTCTTCCATAAGTTCTATTTTATTTAATAATGTATTATATAACGATCTTAAATTCGGCTTTTGATCTTCTAATTGAACGATTGTTCTATTTGAAAAATCGTCAGATAAAGGTACGAATTGTCTCATTCCTTTTATAAAAGGTTCAGAAACTAATGCTGCATGAAGCAAAGTAGGTCCAATGAACTTTTTTGTTTTCTTTACTAAATAGTTCGGATCAAAACTTGCAGAAATGCATTTAATTAGTTTTTTCTTTATCTTATCAGCGATTGTTTCGTCTTTAATTTCAAGTATTGCATCAAGACCATCTTCAGTTTTTATCAATTCAACAACATCTCCAGTATTTTTAGCTGGATCATTAGTATGTGAAAGAGGTACTGAAACATTTTCGATATATCCCTTTTTAAAGTTTTTGATAAGATTATCAATTACTTCATCATCGATGTTTAATACTCCTCCTTCTGCATCCCAGTGAAACCATTTTCCTTTCTTTAATATTTGTTTTCTGAATTTGTTAGATGAACCTTCTTCTAATAAAAGTTCGTTTTCATCATTTGAGTTTAATTGAAAAATCGGTCTTTCTTCAGATTCGTCATCTAAATGAAAATCGTTTTCTTTAATTTCCTCTTCTTCATTCATTTTATTTCTTTCTAATAATAATGCTATTGCTTCTTCAACTGCATATCTATCATTTTCATCTAATTTACCAGCAAGTATTTGAAGATTTGCAATAATGTCTTGTTCTTTTTCTAACTGTTTAACGATAGCACCTATATCTGCTTTTACTTCGTCGTTTCCTTTTTCAATGATTACTTTTAATTTTTCAATTAATGTTTTCATATTTTCAAAATCTGAAGATTTCGATAATTCTTTTTGTTCACCTTCTTTTTTAGCAATTTCTAAATTCAATGATTTAGATATATATGAACATATTGTTTCTGCTTTTTCATTAGCAGGAACAGAAACTATTGAAACTTCAAACAATTCTAATTTTGTGATTTGTAATATTTCACTTCCGTCTCCTCTTACGATAGGAGCATATTCTGTAGCTCGACCTTTTATCGAAAATTTATTTAAAGTACCATCTTGGATTTTATTCCATTTGTCGTCTTCTGTTTTTGATATGATTACTTTAACAAGAAGACCAACATCATCAACATCTGTTTCAACGACATGTCCGATTGGACAATCAGTATCATGATTGAAAAGAACTGTTGAATATTTTAACAGATCGTTTTTTGCACCTTCAAGTGCTTCTCTTGTAATTTGTGTATAATCTGTATCGATATCAAATGAAGATGCATATCCAACTACAACTCTATCTCCTGCTTGTAGAAGAGATTTTGACTTCACTATATCAAGTTCGAATGAAAAGTTTTGCATATTGTTTTTATTATACTTTTATAAATTGAACTTGTAAAATTATTTTGTTTGTTCTATGCGTTTGAATCAGAACCAAGATTAACTATTTCTAATTTTTTAGGAAGTAAAACTAAATCATACAATGCAACATATGAAGAATCTGCTCCAGAAAGATTATAAACAAACACTGCATCTTTTTTTATTTCATCTGGAAGATTTTTTCTAATCATTTCTTCTAATTCAATACTATTTATATTTTCTTTGACTGCTCTTACAAGAATTTGGGGTGTTATTTGATCTTTTTTATTTTTAAGAATAGAAACGAAATCTTGCATATTTACGATTGATTCAATCATCTTTAAATTCACAAAGGTTTCTGTATCACTCAATTTTACTTTCTTCTTTTTCTTTTTTTCTCCGCTTGGTTGCAATAATGCTGGTATATCAGAAGGTGTTAACATTTTTATTGTTTTTTCGAATTCTCGAGAAGCTTCATCAATCGCTGATTTTTTATACATTGCGTATCCTTTATTTCTAAGAATATCTGTAATTGCTGCATGTTCTTTAATTACTTCTTCTTTTTTCCAGCCTCCCCATTCTTCACCGTTCTTAACTTTGTTCCATAAATAATGCATGAATGTATGATCTCCGTAAGTTTCACAAGATTTTTGTGTTGATGCTCCTTCGAATCTACCTCCTCGTGTATTACAATGTTTTCTAGCACGTTCAGGAGTCCATGCTTCCTTTTCATATCTATATGCTTCAAGTGCAGATTTACCTGTTGCTTTTAAAGTTCCGACAATAATTGTTAATCCTTTTGTTTTTGTTTTTAGAGTTCTGAACGATGAAGCAATAAACAGTTTCGGTTCTCTAACTCTGCAACTATG
>JALOBW010000007.1 GCA_023228085.1 bacterium | reverse complement strand
AAGTAAAACCTTGTTCGCTACTTTTAAGAAAAGGTTTCATAAAGTTTTGTTTAGAATATTTTAAAAATAACACAGAGTTATTATTTGAAATCATGTTTTTATAATAACACATTATTTTAAAATTTGCTTGATTTTTGGCTGTATTTTTGCTATTAAATAATAGTACTACTATGTCCCCGTAGCTCAATAGGACAGAGCGACGGACTTCTAATCCGTAGGTTGTACGTTCGATTCGTGCCGGGGACACACATATGAACAAATCTCAAGCGATTGAGATTTGATTTTTAGAAAAAGCATGGTGGCTATAGTGTAATGGCAACACAGGACCCTGTGAAGGTCTTATTACGGGTTCAAATCCCGTTAGTCACCCATTAATAACGAAATACCCTACTCAGGGTATTTTTGTTATTAACTGAAGTGGCTATGGGATTTGAAGCCGGAGTTAATCATTATGAGCGAAGCGAATGATTAACGAGGCAGGTCCGAAGAAATCTTGCAAAGCAAGATTTACTGAGGACAAATCCCGTTAGTCACCCTTTAATAAAAACTTCCCTTTTTTGATGGGAAGTGTTTTTATTAAACCTCGCTAATAACATCAAAACCTTTAAAGCTTCCAACAACTGAATATCCGATAACTTTAGTTTTTTTTGGCGATAATACTTTTATTTTTTTTGCAATTTCATTGAGCGTGGCTCCTGAGCCAGCTGCGTCATCAATAATCAGAACATTTGAATCAATTTTCTGACTAGGATCAACTGCTATTGTTTGCTTTGCATTAATTACCCTATCTTCTAGTCTCCTTAAGGTTTTTTGGGCAATTCTGGTAGATCCGATAACTTTCATGGCAACTAGTTCGTTAATTTTTAAATTTAAATTCTTTTTAAGAACATCTAAAAACTGTATTTTTCTATCTACGGTTGGAGGAACAAAACAAACTAATCCGATATTATATTTGATAATAATATTTTCTATTCCCGGTTTTATTAATTTTGAAATTTCAGTAATCAATTTTTTGTTTTGAGAAGTTTTTCCTAAATAAACTAATTGTCCAAGTTTAGTTTTTCCAAAATGGTCAAAGGAGTAAAAATCACTAAAGAAAACTTCATCCAATTGTAATCCTTTGCCTCCTGATAGAATTATTTTTTTAGCAGAAATAAGACCATCCTTCTTAAATTTATTCATCTCTTTATATTTTTTGATAAATAAATCTTTTTCTTTACTAAAATCAAAACTATTTTTTTGACACCAAATTTGGAAACCATGAACTCCCCTTGTTATCTCTCCGCTTGGAGAAACGTAAATATAATTTTGCTCAATGAAATAATCATCTTCGCTACTAATTCCTTTATCAACCTCCTGTACCTCATTGATAGTATAAAAGACCTTTGGAGTTGTTCCAATCTTTTTTATTAACTGATTGTCAATCAATACTGATAAATGCTTATATAAGGTTTTTGTGGAAATATTAAGAACTTTAACAAGCTGGACCGACCTTACTGGTCCATACAACTTGATTGCTTCTAATACTTCTCTTGCTTCTTTTGAAATGCTTTTCATATTTCTATTATAAGGGGTGAATATTCACCCGTCAATATTAACCCCGACCTACTACTAAATAATAAAAGTTTAAATATCTACTTTTTATTCCCTTCCACGATAATATATAGCCTATTTAGCTCATTGATCCATTGGCTTGATTTTATCAAGACCGGAAGTATGACTGACACTGAGGCGGGTTCTTTTAAAATTTTAGCGGGAATTTACAAAAAGAAAAATCACAAAAGCTTTTTATCCGCATATAATAACATCCCCTATTGGGGGATGTTTTATTAAAAAATAACATAAATTTTTATATCCGTATTTTTTAAAAAACTACAAAATGAATTTTATATAAAACAAACTAACAGTTAAGAAAACTATATTGGCGAAAAGAAAGAAGCAATAACTATTTCCAGAAAATATAAAATCTTTTAGTAAAAAACCTAAAAAGATAATAAGAATTATTATGCCGAGTATTAAAAGAGATATTTTAAATTTTCTTATGGTCTTTTTTTTACTTAATATCGTTTTTTTTAGTTTTTCGTAATCGTCTTCAATTTCTTCACTTGCGGGCAATGACTTTTTTATAAATTCTTTAAACTTATTTAAAAAGTTAAAATCTTCCATTAGACGAAAATATTCTATTCTTGAGACGATGACATTATCAACTATTTTATCAAAATATTTTTTTTTGATTCTCTCTATTTTTCTATTAAAAATTATGAGTTTTACTATTCCCCATATAGTAAATAAGCTAATAATAAAAACCAAAACCTGAAAAGCGATTCCTAATAAAAATAACCAAGAATTATCAAAATTCATTTGAATTTTAAGTTATTAAAAAGCACCTCAAAAGAGGTGCTTATTATAAGCATATAAACTATTTATTATGATTACTTTTAATTTCATCATTAGTTTAATATTATCTTTTTTCTTTAATTTTTTCAACAAAAAAGATGCGATAAAATATTTTTAAGAATATTCTAAATATTATGTATTAAATATTGTTTTTAAGAAAAAACTAGACTCATTCTTTTATTCAGCTTTTTTATAGCTGAGTGTATTCCCTCTCGCTAAGTAGCTTATAGAAAGTTTATCGCCAGTCAACTCTAGTATCTTGTATTCCATCTTTCCGTCAATATCATTAACAGAAATATTTTCGCCATTAATGGCGTACGTACTCTCTGCTACTTTGTTTCCTTGATAATATTCAATTTTTTTATCTTTCGTAAATTCTACTATGGAATTAGAATCATCGGTTGACACCCATTTTCCTAACAATAGATTTGAATTTATTTCTTCTTGTTGAGTTTTTGGATTGATATCTATTGTTTCTACAATTCTATCAAATGTGGTTAGCCATTCTGAAACAATTCCTAATTCGCCTTGCTTAGCTTTATTGTAAAATTCTTTTTGTTTGTCAAAGTCCCATATAAGATTATTGCCGCAATTAGCTTTGTCGTTTTTGAAATATTGTGGATACTTCTGGATCACTTTTTCTTTTGGGAGCGACAGTGTGACAACTACCTGGTAGCCGTTGTTGAAGAAATATGCCTTCCTTTCAAATAAGACACTGCATACTTCAAATCTTGAAAAAACAATAAAGTCCTGAGCATTAACTCCATCAATTGATATTATTTTTTTTGAATCTACGAAAGGAAAATCAACACCTTCTCCATATTTACCACTACTTAGAGATTGTAAATTCTTATTCGCAGTTTCTTTATCGTATCCTAGTGTTCCCTCTAACGTTTCTATTTTTTGACTTTCAATCTTTAAGGATAATCCCTCTTGATTGTCTCCCCAGATTACATTTTGGGGATACTTAATTGTAAATCCGCTATCATCTTTATAAAACATCCAAAGGTCTGTTTCATCTTCAATCGCTTTCGCTCGCCCACTATTATTAAAATCTTCTTCTGCCTGATTATTAGAGTTTTCTTGGTTTTGCAATTGATTAACCGGTTGGCTGAAAAAATCATTTCTGTTTTGATATAAAACAATGCCCACACCAACAAATGCTAAAATAATGCCGATTAATAATATGTTATTTTGGTTCATTTATTTCGGTTTTAATATTAATATTGACTTAGTAAATCGTCAGCTTTAATTTTACTTTTACTATTATAAATTATTAGAATTATGTTGAGAATCAGCAGAGTTATAAAGCCAGCAAATCCCGTTGAGCCAACCGTTAAATCATTTCCTCCAACAATCCATACAAGCGGAATAGCAGCCGAAGCGTTTAGTGTTCCGTGCATTACTGCCGCAGTAAATACTGATTTTGTACGAACAGTAAAATAGATTAATGCGGGGGTCAGTAATATACACCAAATAATCATCATTAATACTCCGATTTCTGGATGGCTAGGATAATTATGTCCCTGAATAATTAGTGGTGCATGCCAAATTCCCCAGATGAAACCGATAATAAGACTTGATCTGAGCCATCCAAATTTTTTCAACTCTTTCAGTAGAAATCCCCGCCATAAATATTCTTCCCCGAAGGCGGCAATAGCATTAATGGTAATACCAGCTATTAGCGATTGGATTATAAAGATTAAAGGCATGAAAGGTCCTATTGCAGATATCTGAGATTTCATTTCAGAAATCTTTTCTGCGGAAAATAGTGTTGAATACTGAGAAATAAATCCTTCCATTTCTGATGAAAAAGTTACACCAGGAATAAGTAATGAAATTGGAATAGTGCCAAAGGCTAGTACTATTGCCCAAAACCATGCAATAAAAAATATCCTCCCTTTTGGACGTGCTATTCCCCATTGATTTAATTTTTCTTTCCAAATAAATTTTGAAAGAATGAAAACCGACAAGGCGGGCATGAACATAAAAGCGATTGCTAAAAATAAGCCATTGCTACCGAGATAGTCCATACCAGATAATTTTGCTATTCCAACTAGCCCCCATGAAAGACAAAAAACTAATAATAAAACTTGGTAAATTTTTTTTGACATATTTTTATTTTTTTCTTTCTTTTTTCTTTTTTTCTGCTGCTCTAATTTGTTCTTCGGTCATCCCAAAATGATGACCTATTTCATGCCAAACTGTATCTTTGACAATTTCTTTTATTTTTTCTTCTACTTTAGATACAGATTCAATCTGATTTTTAAAAATAGTAATCTTGTCGGGAATCACTTGCCCATATGCTACCCTCTTGGTCTTAGGTATTCCTTCATACAATCCAAATAAAACCTGATCTTTTCTCATTTTTATTTTCTTGATTTGTTCAACTGTAGGATTATTTTCAACCACAATAACAATATTATTCATTTTATTTAAAAACTCTTGTGGAATCATTTTAATCCCCTCTTCAACTATTTTTTCAAAAGATTTTTTATCCATCTTTAAATCTTAATGTAATAAAAATAAAATAAGATAATCAAACAAATAAAGATTCTTTAAATTTGAATTGCTTAAAAACTTAACGAAAAAATTAATCCGTTTTTAATTTATGTTTTTAATACAGATGAGCTTATTTTTCTTTTGACTATTTTTACTTTAGATCTACTAGATTAATTATTAATTTCGTTGCCGTTTGTAATCGTTGGTTCTGTTGTTGAATATTTACGCGAATAAAAATTATCATAATAAAGATCAATTGTTTCTGCACTCGCAGTTCTTAGACATATAGCCGGCTTCCTCACAGTTGCCAAATTAGCTGAACCTGTAAAAACTAAGGAACCATTTCTATAGAATTTTATATTATCCGTTGCTGAACCATCTGTCCATTCTGAAATGAGGGCATCGGATGGACTATTAGGATTAAATCCATTCATTACTCCTCCCCAGTATCCATATGTCACATAGTAATTATCATATCCAAAATAAAAATGCATCCATGGGGGGGTTCTTCCTGCTCTAGACGTATATGACATCTTAACAGATGAAACAGTTGCGAATGGAATTTCATTTTGAGATATAAGTCCAGCTCCACGATCACTAGCTGATGGTTGAGAAGCATGATATCCTCCGTTTTCTATGCCGTGAACTTGCATCCACCCGTTAACGGGGGTTCCGCAATATCTCTCTGTCCATTTAGTGCCAACTGTATTCGTTGAGAAATCATCAAAAAGAAGAAAAGTATCATTGCCATTTGAGGTTGTGGAAGCAGAAGCATTTCCATAAAAAGCATAAATCAATTCATTATTATTCCCATCTGGGATTAATGGTAATTTTACCCAAGCTTGAGCGTTTGGAGAACTGCATGTTTCTATCCAATATGGTAATTGAGTTTCTTGATTATTTGCAGTAAATCTGAGGTCACCGCAATCACTTTTTAATGATGAGTAAGGAATGGTTACACGAACTTGATACTCAGTTAAAGCTGAGCCTGAAGTATTGTTTATATTCACTGGCATCTTTTTGGTCCATCCAGACATAGCATCTCCCGCAGATGAATACTTATTTGTTATTGATTTGTAAGAGTAAATATTAGAATCAGACATAATAGCCGACACAACAAAATTAACTCCGTCGGATGATACATAAGAATAATATCCCCCTTGAGGATCCTTGCTGTTTACTAAACTGCCGATAGTATTATTAACCTCTTCTGAGCAATCAAGTCCGATGCTGCAACTATCAATTGGGTATCCCCCTGTTGAGGTATCGTGTATTAAAAATGCTTGCACTAATTGATGAATGTCTGCCTTCCTTTTAGCATCGTTTGCACTGTTAATTGCACCTGTCATTGAAATAATTAGAATACCAAAAAGAATGCCAATAATAGCAATAACAATTAATAGCTCTATTAGTGTGAATGATTTTTTTGAATTATACATATTAATATTAACTAAATAATATCATAAAGCTTTATTTATTAGAAGAATGAGGGATGCGTCATATGTAATATTGACAAAATTGTTTATTATGTTTATATTATAAAATATATAGACCAATCGGTCAAAACATGTTCTACTATTGACATATTTATACTATTATGTTATAGTATAGGCACAATGGATTGGAAACTGTTAGACCAAGTTCTTGCACAAGGATGCAAATCTGATCGCTCCTCCTATGGAAGAGTGCAAGAAAAACCAGACAATTTTTTTGGATGCGAGCCACCGAGATGCTCGTACAATGATCATGGGGTTGGATTAATGTTTTACTAACCCCCACTATTTTAAAAACCTGGCGGACGCAACGTCCGTTTTTTGATTAATTCTTTGGGATTAGTCCGCCTTCGCTTTTCTTAAGCATGGCTTCGGCGGATAAATCCGTTTTTTTAGTACTTGAATCAATCTGTCAATATTCTACAATAGAAAGAAATGCCGAAAAAACTCTCAGACTATATCAATCCCCTATTTTCTCTTCTAATATCTTTACCTAAGGGAAAAATAATAAGCTACTCTATTGCCGCAAAAAGTATTGGACTTGATAATCCTAGAAATATCGGATGGATATTAAAACAAAATAAAAATCCTGACACTATTCCTTGTTTTAAAGTGGTTCTGTCTAACGGAAAACTTGCGAAAGGATATAAATTTGGCGGACAAAAGGAACAACAAAAACGTCTAAAGAGAGAAGGAATATTTTTTGATGAGAATGGAAGGATATTAAATTTTGAACAATGCAAATATTAGGGATTAGTAACTCGTGACTAGTAAGCTTCAGGGATTAGTAACCATCCTACGCTTTCTCCTACGCTTTTTTGAGCTACGGCAGACAAGAAAGCTTCGGAATGACACAGCTAGGACTTTGGTAGTTTTCTTACAGAAAACTTAAAAGAGTCTTATTTAATTTCTTTGAGATTTCCGACTAGGTTCGTATCAACGAATAGCCCCTCCATAGGCGGGTAAGCGAGAATAACAAATAAAAGCCGCCACTCACAGGGAGATAGGTAAAAATAAGATTATTTGCATCTGTTGCAAGCATCTCTTGCGACTCCGGCTGGTACCAAATTACAAGATGGAATCCCTCTAAAATTATCACAACTTATATTCGGATTAGTAGGAACGGCACTGTCACTGCTCGGCATAGTGCCTGCTCCACCACCCGATGAAATTCCCGATGGAGCTCCCGTTGGAGTGCCTCCTGATGGTATTGATTTCATGGCTTTTTCTTTCATTTTTTCTCCGACTCCAGCAAAGCATGCATCAATTTTTGCCCCTATCTCTTTAGTGATGGGCTCTGCTTTGCTTCTTATTTTTTCTAGTCTTTCTTTTCCGATGCTGCCTTCTAGGCACTTTGATACATCCTCCTTGATGTCGCTCGGAAGATTATTTAGTGCTCCTTCCATTTTTTCTAATCCGTTTTTCACTAGGTCTTTTTCTTGCTCTGTTAAGATATCCTTTTCCATTCCGAATTTAACACACTCGTCATGATGACTTGTATCATTGCAATAGGCTTCACATTCTTGCTGACCTTTACATCCCCCTGGTCCAATTCCACCTGCTTTTTGTGCTATTTCGGCTTCTTTTTTGGATATAAATCCCGCCTTCTCTGCAAAGGTGACGCATTCACTCAAATGAGAAATGTCGCTACAATATTTTTCACATTCGTTTTTATTTTTGCATTTTCCAGGAGTAGTTTCATCCTTTATAAATTGAGCTACTCTACGAGCTTCTTTGACTTCATCCAATGTCAAAATTTCTGCTTTTTCGGCAAAATTGAGACATTCGTCTATATTTAAATTATTGGCACAATAAGATTCACACTCATCCTTTGTTTTGCATTTTCCAGGAGTTGATGCCCCATCCTTTAGTATTTTGATTATTTTTTTCGCTTGAACTAATTCCTTTTCTGGAATTACTCCTAAACTCTCTCCAAAGGCAACGCATTGATTAATGTTTTCAATACTACCTTTGCAAAAAGATTCACATTCTTCCCTTGTTTTACATTGACCAGGTGTTTCTCCTTTAGTAATCTTTTCTGCAACTATTTTTGAAGTCTTGATATCTTCTTTTGAGAGTAAGTTATTTTTTTCTGCATAGTTAATACAAACAATCATATTCTTACCTTCATTACAATATTTTTCACATTCTTCCCTATTATTACATTGCCCCAATTCTGCAACAGGATATGTTATGTTTTCTAGATTAGGTTGAGCATGTGCAATATAAAAAGGAAACAAATTAAAACAGAAAAAAATTATCACAACTATATTTTCTTTTTTCATATTTTTATTTTGAAAATGGATTTTTATATCCTCTTACAGGATTGATGTCTACTGTGAAAGGATTTGTCTTTGATATTTGGCTAACTAAACTACTATCTCCACCTTCTTGTATTTGGTTTTCCTTATTTATATCTGAGGTCTGTGGAATATTATTTTTATAGTAATAAATTATTCCCGCTAATAATAAGATGAAAATAAGTACTAATATGACCTTGTTCATATCATTGTTATTAAACTTATAATTTTTTAATTATACCAAACTATTCTAAAGAAATAAAAACGCTTCGTTAACGAAGCGTTTTACTTAATCCTCTTTTCTTTTTTCAGCAAAAGAAAGAATCATACCTCCTATTCCCCACCATAAAGCAAATACAAAAACTATGAATCCCAAGACTGGAATTACAAAGAGGATATATCCTAGCAGAATTCCCAATATAGAAGTAAGTGCAAAATTATTTATTCTATTTTTAAACAATTTTTCGTTTATCAATTTTCCAAACGAAATTCCTGCAAAGAATACTGCCAAAAGAATTATAATAAGCCATATTAAGAAACATATAAATCCTAGATATGCACCGATGTTGCTAATTAAAAGTAATATACCCAAAAGTGGCAAAGCAAAAAATGCTATTGCACCGATACCAACAGAACTCCAAATACTTGAACTCATTTTAGTTGTTAGGTCCTTTAAGTATTTTCCCCCTATGAGGACGATTGCTAGTGTGCTCAAAATTAACGACACCAAAAAACCTAAAGTAGAAATTATTTCTGATTTTATGTCTTTTTTAATTTCATTAGATGGGGTGTATTTATTTACTGAGCCCAAAATTACATTGCTACCGCTTCCCTTGACGTCACCAAAAGCATTGTAGTTTACATTACCCTTAATACTTGAACCAGAATTAACAAAGAGTCCTTTTGCTACATCATTATTTTCTTCAGAATAATAATTTATATTCTGATCAATTTCACCATTTATGGTGAGAACAGAGCTATTAACATCCAAGCTTCCCCTAACTGTTCCATCAATAGTAGTGTCTGATCCAGCAAAAATAAAGTCTCTTCCGATTGTTGAATTTTTTTCTACATAAACTTTTTCTCCAAGTCCCAAAACAGATCTTTCAATTTCTCCTCTTACTCTCATTTCCTGGAAGGCGCATCTAATATTCCCGTTAACATAACCATTTATAACAACTTCTTTTGCAGCACAAATTAGGTCACCAGAAATATTTCCATTTATATAAATTTTTTCTCCAAAGGCGAAAGTGTCTCCTTTTATTTCGTTATCTATTGAAATTATTGATCCAGTTAAAAAAGCATTTCCCTCAATAGGACTTTGGATGCTAACTTTTTCACCATTAGAAAAAGCCATTGCAAATGAAAATGATACTGGTATTAATAAAAACGATACTATTAAGAACAAATATTTTTTAAGCATATTTTTTTATTATAATTAATTACCTCCTATTATAACTGTTTGTATGTTTATCATTTTTTTGTAAGCTTCGCAATTCTTTAGTAAGTAATCATGGCTTCCCTCTCCTACTATTTTCCCTTTTTCAAGAACAATAATTTTATCTGCATCTTTGATTGTTGAAAGTCTGTGAGCAATAATTATGGTTGTTCTTCCTTTAGATGCCTTTTCAATTGAATCTTTTATCATTGCTTCATTTTCAGCATCCAGGCTGGATGTCGCTTCATCAAAAATTAGTATTGTTGGATTCTTTATCAATGCTCGCGCAATACCTACTCTTTGCCTCTCCCCTCCTGATAGTTTAATTCCCTTTTCTCCAACTATGGTATCAACCCCATTTTCAAGTCCTTTCAAGAAGCTACTAATTCTTGCCATTTCTAGCGACTCTTGAAGCTCAACGTCCTCTATTTTTTCGTTTGTTCCAAATACAACATTATAACGCAGAGTATTATCAAACAAAGAGACATCTTGAGGAACAATTCCTATCTTTGATCTATAATTTGTAAGAGATATTTCTTTAAGATCAATTCCATCAATTAGTATTTTTCCTTTTGAAGGATCGTATGCTCTTGTTAATAAATTGATTAGAGTTGATTTTCCAGCTCCACTATGCCCGACTATCGCAACTCTTTCACCTGGATTAATAACAAAGTTAATACCCCTGATTACATGTTTTGTATTTTTTCCTTCACTCATAATAAAATTACCCTCGTCATCAATTTCCTCTCTTGATGAATATTTAAAATATACATTTCTGAATTCAATTTTTCCTTTGATATTGTTAAGAATAATTGGATTTTCTATTTCTTTTATATCCGACTCAATTTCCATTAAAGTAAAATATTTTTTGATTGACTCATATTGTTGGGTAATTCTACGATGAATACTAGTCAAGTATCCTAATCTATCAAAAACTCTAAATGACCATGTAAATAAAACCATCAAAAAACCTGGCGTGTAAGTACCATTATAAACAAAGTATACACCAGCAACTAAAACTATTAATTTAATGGTGTCCGCCATTAGATTTCTTTTTCGGACAGACTTTGCGAAAGCAAGCCAAACTTTTTTACTTAGGGTATTTATAAGATCATAACTGTTATCATATTCTTTGACTATTTTTTTCTCTTTCGCATTCATTTTCACCAAAGATGCATTTCGTAAAAATTCGGATTGTTGCTTATCGGCTTCAACATATAGTTCATGACTTTTTTTGAGATCATTCATTATTTTGAAATTGGTATGAATGCTCATATATATGAACAAACTTATACCAATTAAAACAACCAAGCCGAAAAAAGGAGCAATTATCAGTAAACCTACGATTGTCACTACAAGTTGCAAGGTTATTGGAAAAACTTCATACAATAAATTGTATCCAAAGTTAATGAGGGAGTTTTGCCCTCTATCAATAATACTTTTTTTAATTCCAGAATTTTGCCCTTGGTGTTGTCCAATAGAAAAACCAAAAACTTTTTCCATTGTGTTTTTCGCTATCCTTTTTACAATATCGTGATCAAATTTTTCAACTTCTATTCTTTCTTTATAATATGAAATTACAACATCTCCTAAAATATAAACAACAAAAGCAGAAAGACACAGCATTAAAACTTCGTGTATTTCTTGATGGGCAATAATTCCATCAATAATTTTTCCATATATATATGGACTTAAAAGTCCTAAAACTTCTTGTGAAATTATTAAAGTTATAATAACGATTATTACTCCTAAGAATGGTCTGTAAATTTCTTTTAGTCTTAAAAGAATTTGCCAAAAATTAAGACTAACTATTGTTTTTGTATTATTTTCTTTTTCCAAAGTATTTAAATTTTATTTTTTCTTGATTATAGCAAAAAAGATGAAATGATAAAAATCTAATGAAAAACAGGGCTTTAAGCCCTGCTACAAATTTAGCGACAACAGAAGTAGCATGATTGACCTGTATTGTTTGCACCACAATATGAGAGAATTGTTTCGGATGTATTGTTGCAAGTCCAAGTCCAAGGTCCTGTTCCCGTCACCAGTGAAGGGGTACCAATAGCGCAAAGGTTTGTTGTTGGAGCTGCGGAAAGTATTTTGTCGTGAGATGTTCCACAGACTGGTACTATTGATCTATTAGCATAACAGAATTCGGCACGTCCCCCATCGCAACTTCTGCATACCCAAGCCCAATTAGTTCCATTCCATACTGGCGAAGAGGATGCTCCGCTAGTACAAAGATTTACACTTGGAGCTGTTGAATATATTCCATTTCGTGATGTACCACACAAACCATCAATTGCTTTTGTTGCACTACAACTTGCAGTTGTTCCTCCGTTTGTTCCACTACAAGTCCAAGTCCAAGGTCCTGTTCCCGTCACTAGCGAAGCAGTACCAACAGCGCAAAGATTTGTTGTTGGAGCAGTTGTTCCTTTGGTTCCATTTGATGATCCGCAAGATCCATTCACAGGAGTAGGGTTTCTACTTGCCGAACAAGATGCAGTTGTTCCTCCGTTTGTTCCACTACAAGTCCAACTAACAGAACTTCCTGGATTTGGGAAAGCAGTATTGCTTGATGAACCAATGGCACATTGAGTATCTGGAGCATAGCCAGTTGCGTTGTATGCGTAGGTTTTTCCATTTGCTGTTCCACACTCTCCATTTATTGTAGGAGTACAAGATTGAGTTTGGGTGAATGATGTTGATCCTGAACAAGGGGTGTTGTTGGCAGTAGCAGTTCTGGTTTGAGTATAAGTTGAGACACTACAAGTACTCCATGATCCATAAGAATAAGTACAGGAAGGAGTACAGCTTGTGTTTTCGTTATATGAGGTTGATCCACTACATGGGGTGTTGTTGGCGCTACAGGTTCTGGATTGTGTGTGAGAAGATCCACTACATCCACTCCAAGATCCACAAGAGTAGGTGCAGGATGGAGTACAACCTGCATATTCGTTATATGAGGTTGATCCACTACATGGGGTGTTGTTGGCGCTACAGGTTCTGGATTGTGTGTGAGAAGATCCACTACATCCACTCCAAGATCCGCAAGAGTAGGTACAAGAAGGTGGAGTGTAAGTACAGCTTTGACTTGTGGCGTATGGATTACTGCCGGTACATCCAGATGGAGATGATGAACATGACCTATATTGGATATTACCTGATTGGCATGCTCCCCAACTGCCACAGGACCAAGTGCAAGGATTTGATATATATGCAATACACCAGTCAGATGCTAATCCTCCATTTGATCCTTCGCATTTCCACCAATAGTTTCCATTGAATATTTGAAAGTTTGACACTGGACCAATACTACAAAGTCCGCTAGAACCACTATTTAGCGATCCACTAGAAACAGTTGTTTGATGCTTAGAACCACAAACACCATTAACTAGAATTGCTACACTTTTATAAGCTCTACAATAATTAATCTGTCCAGAACTTTCTTGACATGACCAGGTCCATCCTCCATAAACCCATCCTCCAAGGTTTCCATTGTCGCAGCGCCAATTTGTGACTCCTACTGTACAAACAGAAAGACCCGAAAAACTACCCGAAGAACAAAAACCAGAAGTAGGAGCATTAGAAAAGTAGTCCTCGTTTGCCGATCCACAGGCAGCAAAAACCATAGTCACTGATGAAAATGTAAGAAAAAGACTTATTAAAAAAATTGCTACTTTATTTATATGATTCATACCTTCTCTTTATCTAAGATTTTGCTTTATTTTGTTTTACTTTAAAAACTTAAAAATTAAAAACCTTTATTATTAAACCATACTAAAAATACCAGATTTGTCAATAGCTACACAAAAAACGTTTATAAAAACGCTTTTTGATATATAATTAAGGAATTTTCGCCTTGTCTTTTGTCTTGAGGATTAGCGACAACAGAAGTAGCATGACTGACCTGTATTGTTTGCACCACAATATGTAATTACTGTACCAGAGGCAGTGTTGCAAGTCCAAGTCCAAGGTCCTGTTCCCGTCACCAGTGAAGGGGTACCAATAGCGCAAAGGTTTGTTGTTGGAGCTGCGGAAAGTATTTTGTCGTGAGATGTTCCACAGACTGGTACTATTGATCTATTAGCATAACAGAATTCGGCACGTCCCCCATCGCAACTTCTGCATACCCAAGCCCAATTAGTTCCATTCCATACTGGCGAAGAGGATGCTCCGCTAGTACAAAGATTTACACTTGGAGCTGTTGAATATATTCCATTTCGTGATGTACCACACAAACCATCAATTGCTTTTGTTGCACTACAACTTGCAGTTGTTCCTCCGTTTATTCCACTACAAGTCCAAGTCCAAGGTCCTGTTCCCGTCACCAGTGAAGGGGTACCAATAGCGCAAAGGTTTGTTGTTGGAGCAGTTGTTCCTTTGGTTCCATTTGATGATCCGCAAACCCCATTGATAGTTAAATTAGCACTACAACTTGCAGTTGTTCCTCCGTTTGTTCCGCTACAGGTCCAAGTCCAAGGTCCTGTTCCTGAGACTAACGAAGCAGTACCAACAGCGCAAAGATTTGTTGTTGGAATTAATAGAAAATTTCCGCCATTCGCTGTTCCACAAGATCCATTCACAGGAGTAGGGTTTCTACTTGCCGAACAAGATGCAGATGTTCCTCCGTTTGTTCCGCTACAAGTCCAACTAACTGAACTTCCTGGATTTGGGAAAGCAGTATTGCTTGATGAACCAGTAGCACATTGAGTATCTGGAGCATAGCCAGTTGCGTTGTATGCGTAGGCTTTTCCATTCGCTGTTCCACAAGATCCATTCACAGGAGTAGGGTTTCTACTTGCCGAACAAGATGCAGATGTTCCTCCGTTTGTTCCGCTACAAGTCCAACTAACTGAACTTCCTGGATTTGGGAAAGCAG
>JALOBW010000014.1 GCA_023228085.1 bacterium | reverse complement strand
AATACAGTAAACTTAACAAGACGTTTCATAAAAGTATATGATGAAGATCATTTAACTCGACCCGGATATATGTTTGGTTGTCATTCTAAAGCTGGAAGAGAAGGGATATTCAATGACAATCATTTATGGGGTTTTTCTCCCGAAAGTATAAAAGAATATTTTGAAAAAGCAGGTTTTAAAAATGTCATAGTCGGAGAAGGCACTGATTATCATGCTCGCGAGTATGGAAAAGGTTTTACGATTAGATGTGAAGGAGAAAAATAAAAAAATGAACAGACTAAACAATCAAAATATAAATACTTCAGAATACTGGAATAAAACTTTTGAAAGCGAAATCAAAAGAAATAGATTTAGAGTAGAAATCGAAAGATTTGAAAGAACAATGACGATGATAGAAGACAATACAGATGTTATTGATATTGGTTGCGGAAGAGGAGAATTTGTTGAATATCTTTTAAAATATAAAAAACAGTGTAGAGTATTAGGTATAGATTTTTCAAAGACAGCAATTGAAGATGCTAAAAAAAGAATACATAATGCTAGATTTGCTGATATTGATGTTTACAAATTAGCTGATTATAGTTCTTTATTAAAAAAACACGATTACGCAGTATGTTTTGAAGTGATCGAACATCTTGATAGACCAGATATTTTGATTAATAATATTTACGAAATATTAAAACCAAACGGATATTTAATATTATCGACTCCTTATGATAATATGGTTTTTGGTGGAGATGAACATGTTTTTTCTTTTTCATTCAAAGATATGTGCAATTTTTTCGAAAATAATAAATGGAATATTATCACGTTGACTCGTTATCAACGAAAATTCTCAAATATGTTTGTATTAGTTCAAAAAATATGAAACAAATAGAAAATAAAGAATGTTTTATACTTGGTACTCGGCCTGATGTTATTAAAATGGCACCTTTGATTTACAAAATAAAACCATTGATTATTAACACGGGTCAGCACAAAGAATTAGCTGATGAAGCATTAGATATTTTTAAAATCAAACCACATTACAATCTTGAACTGATGAAATATAATCATGATGTCATTAGTTTGATAAGTAGAGGAATGCATGAATTGAATAAAATAATATCTATTATCGAACCAAAAAGAATATGGGTTTTGGGTGATACTACTACTGCTTTGATCGGTGCATACGTTGCATACTTAAATAAAATTGAATTAGTGCATGTAGAAGCAGGTTTAAGAAGTCATGATATGAATAATCCTTATCCCGAAGAAATGTTTAGAACACAAATTGATATGTTGTCTGACATTCTTTTTGCTCCAACTGCTAATGCAGTTAAAAATCTTAAAAGAGAAAAAGTAAAAGGAAAGATTTATAAAGTAGGTAATACAATAGTAGATGCTTTAGAAATGATAAAACCAAGTCTTTCTGGAGTTAGTCCTTTAAACGAAAAATATGTGTTATTTACTATGCATAGAAGAGAAAGTTTTGATAAAGATATCAACACTGTCTTTTCAATCATTAAACAACTTTCATCAAAAATTAAAATAGTGTTTCCAGCACATCTAAATCCCAAAGTTCAAGAAGCAGTTAAAAAATATCAATTAGAAACGATTAAGCCATTGAATTATGTTGACTTTTTATGGTATCTTAAACATTGTGAATATGTAATGTCAGATTCAGGCGGAATTCAAGAAGAGGTACCTTCTTTTAATAAACCCATTTTGATTTTGAGAAAAACGACAGAAAGACAAGAAATATTGAATTCTGGATTAGCTTATTTAACTTCTCTTGAAGAAGAAGATATATTAAATAAAATAGATATTATTTCTAACTTATCAAAAGAAGAATATGTTAGAAATCCATTCGGCAATGGAGATTCTGCACAAAAAATAGTAAATATAATAAATGAAATTCATAAATAAAAAAATCTGTGTAATATCAATGACGTATGGACGGCCAAAATACATTGAGCGTTCTTTCGAAAGTCTTTATAAAAGAGCTGGTTATGTATTTGATCATTTCGTCTTTGATGATAATTCAGATGAAGAAACTCAGATTGTATTAGAAAAATTAAAAGCAAAATATAAATTTGTTTTATATAAAAATGAGGAAAGATTAGATATTTATAGAAGTTTTCATAAAAACATCAAAAAAATATCAAAAAATTATGATTATTATGTGAAAATGGATAGTGATATAGAATTATTATCAGATAATATGCTTCCTTTACTTTTAGAAAATTTTAATCTTAATAAAAAAGTAAGCGGAATGACACCAAGAATTGAAGGAGTATTAGAGCATGAAAGAAGAACAAACGAAATTGAATTCTTAAATGGTCATGCTGTTAAACTTAGATTTCCAGTAGCATATGGTTGTTTTATGATTTTTCCAAAAAAAGTATTTTCTTCTTTTGAAGTATTATCAGATTCTGAAATACGAGATATGCAATGCAGATGGGGAGTTGATACAAAATTGTACGAACATGCTCTACAATATGGTGAATTTATCATAATTGAAGATCTTAGTGTGTATCATATTGACAATACTTATGGCCAAAGAAGAGTTGATGATAAGTATTTTACGGAACGCAAAAGATGGAGTAAAATAGATAATGACGAGGTTTGGTATATGAACGCTTCAAAAATTATTTCACCTTGTTTTATTACAAGAGAAGTATACGATAGTATTAAAAGAATATCATCTGACTATGATGATTTTATAGAAAATTGCAAATCGCATATTAACGACAATTCTTTCTTACAGCTTAGAAACGAAAGAAGGAATGAAATAGAAAAACAAGAAAAAAAGCAAGATGAAATAAGTAGAGAAGATAGAAGAAGAAAGATTGAAAAAATAAAAAAATATAAAATTTCTTCACCTATTAATTTTAGATCAGATCCACATATGATGCATGGATCAGAAGAAATACACGATGAAATACCGATTTGGGCAAAAAACAACCCAAGAGTAATAATTGAGGAAATATACATAGAAGTTAAATAAATAACAACTGAAAGGTCGAAACGTTAAAACAAAATATTATCATAATTTCAAAAAAATGAGAGTAAAAGTAAAATTTTTGACACCGATGATGAAAAATGGAATAATGAGAAAAGTAGGAGACGAATTAGAAATAGATGCTACATCAGCAATACAATTAGCAGTTAGAAAAAACGTTGAAATACCAGGATACATCGTTAAAAGAGTAAAAAAAGAAATCGAAGTCGACGAACTCGAACCAATCGAAAAATAGGTTAACAAAACAAAAATATGATAAATGAAAAAAAATCAGATACAACATTATTAAAAGGAAAAATCAGATTTGAACTTTTTGATGAAAAAGGAAACATCAAACAAGTTGTTGAAAAAGATAACACTTTTATGGCAGTGGGTGATGCACACGTTGCAGATCAATTAGCTGCTACTGTACATGAAGCAAAGATGGGATGGATTGCTATTGGTACAAGTACTACTCCTTTTTCAGCAGCATCAACTGCTTTAACATCAGAATTAGATAGAAATGCTTTAGCAGCAGGATATCCTGAACAAGGAGCAGCAGCTGCAGATAATGATGTTTTATATAAAGCATCTTGGGCAGCAGGCGATGGTACGGGTGCTATAACAGAAGCTGGAATTTTCAATTCTTCAGCAGATGGAACAATGCTTGCAGCATCTACTTTCCCAGTAATCAATAAAGGAGCATCAGATACTTTAACTATTACTTGGACTGTGACTTGTGGAGCATCATAGTTCTAATCCTATCAGTGTTAAAAGAAAAACAGTTAATGTTTTTAACATATGTATAAAACAACAAAAATAACAATCGGTATACCTACTTCTGGTGAATTTTTACACAGAAAGTTTGTTCAAAGCTTGATGTGTTTAAAATTCCCTCAATATTCTGAGATTGATTACAACGTAATCACTGGATATCAACTTCCTTTTGCAAGAAATAGAATTGTTCAACATGCATTAGAAATGAATTCAGATTACGTTTTTTTCATTGATGCAGATATGGTTTTTGGACCAGATCTTTTAATAAGACTATTTGAAAGAAAATTACCAATGGTTAATGCATTAGCATTTAGAAGAACATCACCCCATTATCCAACTATATTTAAATGGGATGAAGAAAACAAATGTTATGAAACAGTAGCTTATTCTTCAGGTCTACTTGAAGTAGATGCTACAGGAATGGCTGCACATTTAATCAATACTGAAGTATTTAAAAAAATGAAACAGCCTTGGTATTA
>JALOBW010000016.1 GCA_023228085.1 bacterium | reverse complement strand
CATAAACTCATGTTGAATATTTATAAATTTGATGAAAAGAAAGAATATTTAAAACCGATCGAATATGATAAAGATGCAAATTTGATCGAAGTTGATGCTACAGGAACGGGTGTTATTCTTTGTTCCAGAAAAGCTCTAGAATCGATTAAGAGACCGTTTGAACGTCTATTTGATGAAAACGGAATTCAAAAACTTGGTTTAGATTTAGCGTTTTCAGCTAAAGCAAGAGAGGAAGGATTCAAAATTTATTCTCACATGAAATACATTTGTAAACATCAAAAAACGTTTGATTTGAGTTTGCTTGATATACGAAACTATTAATATTGTTTATAATAAAAATAAACTTAATAAAAATCAAATGTTTAACTATAATATTTGAAACAAAAAGCTTAGTTTAAAAATAATATTATCATAAATCTATACTTTTTTATATTTGATTAGAGAGTAAAAATAGAATTATAAAATATGACATTTGGGACACCAACAAACTTAGGATATAGTCAGCCACACAGAAGTTGTGCATTAACTTCTAGTCTTGTTGTTGTTGTTAGAGAAGACCAAAGTAATTCGAGTAGATTAACAGTTAGAGCTGCTACTGTTTCAGGAACAACAATGTCTTGGGGGACAGAAGTTTATGATAATTCATATCAAACTATTTCTTATTATAATATTAAAAGATTAACTGATAATAGTTTTGTTATTTCTTTTACTTGTAATACATATACTTATTGTGTGATCGGAACTGTTAGTGGAAACACAATCACATTAGGCGCACCTCAACAACTTGGTGCTGATTATAGAGGTTCATGGGCATTAGGAAGATTATCTGATACAAGTTTTGTTTTTAATACTTATAAAAATTCAACAAGCAAATCATACCTTTGTATAGCTTCTGTTTCTGGAACAACTATAAGTTATGGAACTCCATATGATGTTAGTGCAACACTTGGATATGACCAATATAGGTATTGTAAAGACATAGTTGGTTTGAGTTCAACTACTTTTGCTATATGTGGAGCAAATGCAGCTTATGATAAAAGTGGTGTATTAGTAGTGACGTTTAGTGGAACAACTATTTCTTCTCTTGGAACTTTTTATGATTACGAACCAGTTGTAGGAGCTTACACTTCAATGATTTTAATTGATACAAATAAACTTTTAATTTCATATCAAGATAGTGGAAATAGTAATTATTCAAAATTAGTTATAGCAACTAATAGTTCAGGAACGATTAGTTTTGGAACAATATATAGTTTAAGAGTAGCTTATGGAAATTTTTATGTTGCTCCTGTTGATATTACTCATTTTAGACTTGCGTATCAGGGAGCTTCTAACAGTTCTCAGACAAGAAGTGGAACTATTTCAGGAACAACAATTACTGGATTAGATGATGCTGAAGAATATAATGCTGATAACAGACAAGGACAATTTATTTGTTCTCTTTCTTCTACTTTATTTGCCTTATCTTATCAAGAACCGGGAGCTAATGGATATATTTTAATAGGAAATAATGTTGTTGCACCAACAGTAACGACACAAGCTGCTACTGACGTTGCTGATACTTCTTGTACTGGAAATGGAAACATAACTAGTAATGGAGGTGGAGTAATCACAGAAAAAGGAATATGTTATAAAGTAGGAACAACAGGAGATCCCACAACAGCTGATTCAACTGTGCATGATCATACAGACTCAACAGGAGCATTTACAGAAGCAATCACTGGTTTAACAGCAAATACTGGATACAGAATGAGAGCTTATGCAATCAACAGTGCTGGGACAAGTTATGGAGAAACAGTACAAGTGACAACAACGACAGTAGCACCCACTGTATCAACACAAGCAGCAACAGACATTGATAATACTTCAATAACGGGAAACGGAAATATAACAGCCACCGGAGGTGCTAATGCTACTCGCAGAGGTTTTTGTTATAAAACAGGCACTACTGGAGATCCCACGACAGCTGATACTGTTGCGTACGATGACGGAGATTTTGGAACAGGGGCATATACAAAATCAATAACGAGTTTAACTTCTAAATCTTATTATAGAGTAAGAGCGTATGCAGTGAATAGTGAAGGAACTTCATACGGTACAACAATACAAGCTAATACTTTTAAATTTACATTCGGTGCTGAGACTGTTTTTTATGATGGCACAGTATATGTTGACAAGATTTCGACATGTTATTTAGATTCAACTCATGTTGTTGTTGCATATGTAAATAATGAAGATCATGGTTATGCAAGAATAGGAGTCATAACAGGAAACGAAGTTGTGTTTGGAGACCCTTATGAATTTATAGATGATGCAAGCAATTATACATCAGTTTCAGCTTTAGATTCAACTCATTTCGTAGTAGGATTTAGACATACAGACGTAGATGGATATTGTAAAATAGGAACAGTTTCAAACGATGATGAAATTGCGTATGGTAGTGAATATGAATTTTTAAATGAAGATGTTTCTAATTTTTCTGTAGCTGGATTAGATTCTACTCATTTTGTTGTTGGATATATTGATGCTTCAAATCAAGGAAGAGCAAAAGTAGGAACTGTTTCAAACGGTAATGAAATAGCATATGGTACCAGTGCATTCTCAACAAGTAATTTTAATGTCACTGGTGTGTGCAAGTTAGATTCTACTCATTTTGCTATAATTGGTAATGGTGTCGTTAACAATTATGGTTTATGTGATGTCGGTACTGTTAGTGGAGATTCAATTACTTTTGCTGGTTATCAGACTTTTGACAATACTGGTAGTGTCATAACATTTAATTGTTCTGCAATAACTTCTACTTATTTTGCTATAGCATATACTGTAGACGGTCATGGTTATATAAAAATATGTAGAGCATCTACTGTTGGAAGTGCATATGAATTCAATAATGCTACTTCTTCTTTTATTAATGTCGTTGCATTAGATGAAAATCTTATTACTATAGTATACCAAGATAATAACGTTGGTTATGTTTTGATTGGATATGTAAGTAATAACACTGAATTATATTTTGGTGAAAAAAAGATTTTTAATAATGCATCTTCTGTTGGAAATGTTATAACTATTCTTAGTTCAACAAAAATAGCAATTTCATTTAGAGATGATGGAGATTCTTCAAAAGGAAAAACAATGATTGGTTCTTT
>JALOBW010000015.1 GCA_023228085.1 bacterium | reverse complement strand
GTCTGTTGGAGGCTCCCTGTCCATCTACTCCCAAGCGAAACTGGAAGCTCCTAACCTCAAGTCTGTTGGAGGCTCCCTGTCCATCTACTCCCAAGCGAAACTGGACAGTCTCAAGTCTGTTGGAGGCGACCTGTCCATCAACTCCCAAGCGAAACTGGAAGCTCCTAACCTCAAGTCTGTTGGAGGCTCCCTGTCCATCAACTCCCAAGCGAAACTGGACAGTCTCAAGTCTGTTGGAGGCTACCTGTCCATCTACTCCCAAGCGAAACTGGAAGCTCCTAACCTCAAGTCTGTTGGATGCTCCCTGTCCATCTACTCAAAAATTTCTGAGCACTTAACAAAAGTGTTATTGGAAAATCATTCAACTCATCAATGGTATTTGAATGAGAAAGTACCAGAGCGACTCTTACAAGCAAAGCTCACACGAGTTACCTATAAGATTCTCGATGTGGGTTTTGATAAAGCCCTTTTTGACAAGGTGAGAAAAGACAAACTCACCGCTCAAGAGGTATTTGGATTAGAGAATTTAGAGCAACGGAGAATTGCCTATCAATTTATGGATAAAACAAAGATGAAAGATTTAAAGAAATTTAAGGCTCTGAAAACAGTAAAAAATGATGGGTATGGCTACAAAATGCAGACTGTACAGTTTGAAATAGAGGGATTTACTAAACCATTTATCTATCTCAACGCATTTTGTCCTTCCACTGGGCGGGAGTATTTTATAGAAACAGATAAGACTGACCCATGGGAAGCAAAAATGGGGAGTTTTGGATTAGATAAAAATGTTCGCTTTGCCAAAGAATACTAATCTTTGGAGAAAGGGTTGTATGAATAAACCAATCAGACACGGAGATTTATGTCTCCAAAAAATAGACGCATTGCCAGAAGGAGTAACCGCATCAGATACCGCTATAATGATGGAAGGGAGTCATGGAAACCCACACAAAGTAAAAAATGGAATTGCGTATTTTAAGAATGTAGACCAATATATTTTTGGGTATCTTGTAGCAAAAAAAGGGTGTGTTCTTCTCCATGTAGACCATGGAGATAGACAGAACGGCTCAGTAAAAGAAGCAGACTTGCCAGAAGGAATATATGAGCTGAGAAAACAGTTTGAACAAACCCATGAGGGATTAAAACCAGTTGTGGATTAGTGATAGGAGGATTGATATGACCAGAAAAAAAATATCAGAGACAGAAAGTGGAATAACCGTTGGAACGGTAGACCTTTTAAGTTCACCACCCGTAAGAAGAAAACTAATTTATATGGAGGACATTCATATCCTTGCGTGTGGTGATGGCAAAAATTGAAGATGGATTAAAAGAAATATCAGATAGTATTGGCGAACAGATGAGTCGATATTATGATAGACAACTAATGGATGTTTTGTATGGTTCTAATTTAATATATTCAGAAAAATTTAGAAATAAAAAGGTTCTAAAATATCTGTATATCACTATTCCGACAATAGAAAAACATAGTTGCTATGACGATGACGGATATGACTATGGACATGGTTGGTTGATTACGACAAAAAGAATACGATTGTTTCCGATTGGTATAAAAATTATAAAAGAGCCTGTTTTAAGGAAATTTCCAAAAAAGGGCATAACAATTAAATTCAGAAGATATGATAAATTATCAGCCAATAAACAAAGTAGGAAAAAAAGGAAAAGCTTGGATCAAGGCAAGAGCAAAATTAGTTAAAGAGGCAATTATTGAAGGAAGAATAGTAGTTCGACAATCTCACGGTTTTCCAGAAGGATACTGTGAAGATTGTAATAAGTGGCGACAACTTGACTTGGATCATATTAAAAAACGAAGTCAGGGAGGATTAGATACAAAAGAAAACGTCGCGTATATTTGTAGAAGTTGTCATATAAAACGAGACAATCAAGGTGATCCTATGAAAAAGAAAATAACACGAAGTTCTAAAAAGGCAATATGGGAACAAAGCCATGAATGTAGATACTGCAAAAGAACAGTTTCAATGTTTTTATGTCCGTTTTGTCACAAAAAATCTATATGAAAAAAATATCAAAACTAAGATCAATAGATATAGAAACAATAACTCTTTATGCAGATGAATTAGGTAGAAAATATACTAAAGAAGTATTAGATTATTATTTGATTCTTATTAAGAATACAGCGATTAGTGCAAATAAAAGAAGTTGATTCAAAAATTACCAATGCATTTCAGTAAAAGGAGGAATATATGTGTAATTTTTATTCATGTATCGTAGATAGAAAATTAAACATTCTTGATGCTATTGAACTGGATGATAGTCATGAAACGATTATTACTAACTTGAAACTTAAAGATAATAAGTTAAAGGATCGGGATATTGTCCGATTGGAAATTACACCGGATATTGAAAAACTCACAAAGAAATTTGATAAAAAGATTTGGACATATAAGGTTGACGAAGAGAAAACGCTTCCTGATTGGTATACCAAAAATGAGAAAAAGATTCAAAGCAAGATTTTTGACCGAATCCATGATGTTATTTGTCAGAAATATATTTTAGTAGATAAAGAAATAGAAAATTCTACGAATAGAATTAGTATTTGTAAAAACGCTACGATTGGACAACTTTATCACAATATCGGAATTATGTGGTGGTCTTCCCAGGTCAAAGAGATGTGGGAGTCTTCCCAGGTCGGAATTATGCGGGGGTCTTCCCAGGTCGGAATTATGTGGGGGTCTTCCCAGGTCGGAATTATGTGGGGGTCTTCCCAGGTCGGAATTATGCGGGAGTCTTCCCAGGTCGGAATTATGCGGGAGTTTTCCCAGGTCAAAGAGATGCGGGGGTCTTCCCAGGTCGGAATTATGCGGGGGTCTTCCCAGGTCAAAGAGATGTGGGAGTCTTCCCAGGTCAAAGAGATGTGGGAGTCTTCCCAGGTCAAAGAGATGTGGGAGTCTTCCCAGGTCAAAGAGATGTGGGAGTCTTCCCAGGTCAAAGAGATGCGGGGGTCTTCCCAGGTCACGACATATAATGATCCTAAAAACATAAAGAAACAAAACGGTGGAAATACCGTCATTATTGATAGAAGCGGAGATAAAGTAGGAGATAAAGTAAAAGTAAAAATTGGATAGTCTTTGCTCTTTGAATGACTCGTGTGGGGATGGGAGGTGAAGTAAATATGTCAACTTTACAATATGTTCAGCCGACAGAAGAACAGAAAGTCGTAATGCAGAATTTTCGTGATAAATACGAAGCATTATTCAATGAATTAAAAACATTGGAAAAAGGTCGTGGGATGTCTTTATGTTTAACTAAACTTGAAGAAAGTGCAATGTGGTTAAATAAAGCAATAACGAAGAACGATTAAGTAAGTATATTCGGAGTACACGAGTAAGAACGCACGAGTCTTTTAAGGAGCAGAGAGAAAGGAGAAATATGAAAAAAGATACTAAATTACATTTTAATAAAAACTTATATGATGAAGTAAAAAGTTGGGTTATATGGTCTACAGTTCAATATCCAGAAACCGTCATTCATTCCATTGTTGGATTGGCTTGTAGAGAATATGAACAAGGCTGGAATGATGCAAAAAAAGGATTGTATTGTTTACAACACAAATATAATAAAACGCCAAAAAGAAAGGAACAAACAAGACACAGATACCATAAACGTATAAATAAAA
>JALOBW010000013.1 GCA_023228085.1 bacterium | reverse complement strand
CAATATCACAATCAGAATTTTTCATACTTGAAAATGATGTCATATATTTTTTATAATTTTGTTCTTTTTTATCTTTACGAGATTGGATATCAAAAACCAAACTCGGAATATGTTCTTCGCTTAATTCCTGATTTTTAGATTCCTCATTATCTATTTTTTGAAATGCATCTAATTTTTTATCTGTATAAATCAAATTACCATATTCTTCTGAATTTTTATCTAATCCCAATTCCAATGCTTTCTTGCGATTTTCTTCTATCGTATCTAAATAATTTTTTAACATTTCTGGAGTGATTTTAGAAAACTTTTTCCGCCAATTTTCATTAAAACAAAAATATCCCCTACCATCTTCCTGAATCACTGCCACGAAAATTTCTGAATTGGTAATATTGTTTTTTAGATGCAGTTGCAATGCCTTAGCATATTGCAAGGAAGCAGAACGCATTATGGCTGAATCGGGATAAAGTTTAAAAATGGCTAATTCCACGTCATCGCGAATGCCATTGTGATTAGCGTCAATACCTTCTAACGTTGAGTTATTTAATTTTAAATCGGGCTCCGGAGGCAAATGTGTTCCCATTACATCGTCCATTGTCAGTTTTTGATTATGAATTTGAGGTACAATTTTCTCCGCTCTTTGACGCTCAATAGCCGCCGGAATTCTATAAATCACCACGCCAATATAAAGAATAAGAATAATTAAAAAAATTATCGTAATCGTTTTTACGATATATTTTAACCATTTATTTTTTATTTTATTTATATTCTTAAACATATTATTTAGTTTTAGTTTATTAAATCTACTCTTTAATTAACATAATAATATCAAATCTTTTGAAAGCGGTCAATTCGGTTTTAATATTTTATTTATTAAGGGTGGGAATGAATCTCAATAGCAAAAAAACTTAAAATTAAAGTTAAATCATTTCTCACGGCCGTGAAAAATGATTTAACTTTAATTTTAGATTAAAAAAAATAAAAAATGTAAAATAAAAAATTTCAGTTAAAATTCTCCTAATTCTTTAACTTTTAAAATTTTAATATATTTGCGAATATTTAAATTATTTACTACCACCTTTAGCTTATCATAGACTTCATAGGGCGAAATCCAAACGCTTTGCTGAACTTTTTGAAATCCCAGAGTGTATAAAAATTGTCGCAACATATCTCTATTTCTTCTCATATTTTCAGGAATATCAAAAATAATCATCAGCCATTCGTCTTTGGAATTTTTTTTCTTTTCCAAATCGCGAATTTTGATTGTTAAAATTTTATTTTCACCTTTTGGGGTTAAAAAATACCCATCTCCGGACTGTCCATTTTTAATCTTTAAATAACCATCCCTTTTTAATCGATAAATTGTTGAATAAAAATTTTGTTTTTTTCTATCTTTAAAATATTTCTCAAACCAAATTTTAGTCGGTCTAACTCTTGGATCACCGTCTAATAAAGATTGTATTTTTCTAATTGTAACCGGCTGTAAATTTAAGTCTATAAAATCAGCGAATAATAAAAGTAATTTTTCAGTAATAGATTGTTTTTGTTTCATATAAATAAATATAACAAATTTTAAAAATGGGGGTAAGATTAGTTAAATCATTTCTCACAGCCGTGAAAAATGATTTAACTTTAAAATTAGACTTTTAAAAAAATGAAAAATATGAATATGGATCTGATTATTAATTTATAGTACCAAATTTTTTAAAAATAATCAATTTATTTCTTGATATTTTATTTACCAAAAATGAAAAAATAATTTAAACACAAATTAAATATGAATAAAAAAACAAGAGAGCCCTTTCGGGCTCTCTTGCGTCAGGGCGAAAACTTTTATTGTTTTCCCCTGTTTGAATCGGTTAAACGCTCCGATTAAAACGTCAAAATTAATTACTAATTACCGGTCGTAAGTTCTACCATTGCTATAAGCAGGTAAAGTCTTGACCAAGTAACCGTTAATAGCAGCACCGCCAGTAACCTTGTCATACCAGACTAAGTTACCAGTTGCACCAGCAGTGGAATCAGTATCAACAAAAGCTCTTAAGTAAGCGTCAAGTCCGGCGCCAAGGCCTTGATCAATAGCATAGGCCGTAGTCGCGGAGCTAAGAGTATCTACTTTAAGTAAGAAACTCTTTGAGCTTCCTTTAGGAGCTGTTTGACGATAAGCAGCCACCCAATCAACGGTTAAAATACCGGTTGAGGTAGCATAGGTGACAGCGACTTGTGATTCTCCATTATCAAGTAAGTCGTCGTTCAAATTGGAGGTATCATAAAGTCTAAAGTCAGCTGTTGTTATATCACCTTTCCATGAAGTACCATTTGTCTCTAAGGTGAACTTTACGCCGTCAACATCGACATCTTCAGCTGCATCAGCTGAAATTGTCCAAGTGCCAACATCAGTCCAGCCAGGGACAAAAGAACCAGTAGCGCTACCAGTCGCTAAAGCAACTGTAGGTCTGGTCTTTCTGATATACATGGTATTGCCATCAACATTGCTTAATTCAGCGCCGGCATCACCTAATACAGTTCCAGAAGCACCAATAACGTTACAATTGCTGGCTGTAGAACAAGCTAAGCCGAGTTCAATTGCATCGCCAGAAGTGGCTCCTAAGTCAGTTGTATTAAGATCAGCAGAGACAGTTAATACAGAGGAGGTGTCCTTTTTAATCAACCAGTTCATTCCAGAGAATGTAACATATCCGCTGGAGAGATAACCAGTTGCGGTACCACCAGTGTAAGCCATCTTTACTGCGGTGACACTGCGAGAAGATGTAGAACTGCCGATATCTATTCTAAGTTTATCAACAGTAATATCTTCAGTGTTGGCGGTGAATTTAAATTTAGACATTACTACATTTGATGTACCGGCAATCACGATATCGTCAGCTGGGCTGGCGGCATCTTTTGCCAAAGTAAGTGTACCACCATCGCTGACAGTGATATAAACGCTTGGCGCAATGCCAGTGTTTGTATCGCCAGTAATGGTTAATAAATTACCATCGGCATCATAAGCAGTAATATTGTCATTATCAACACCAATATAATAGTAGTAAGGATAGGCTGAACCGCTTGTTGATAAATCAGTCTTAAAGGTCAACTTTTTGTTGGTGCCTTTAACGACATTGATATTCAAGCCGTCGAAATCAACCTCGCCGTAATCAGTGCCGGTAGTATAACTAATACTTCTGGTGGCTAAAGGAGTGGTATTGCCTTCTTCATATAATTTCACTGAAGAAATTATGGTGGAAGGATTATACGATTCATCAGCGGCAAAAGTAGTGTCATCTTCGGCATAGACCCAGGCTTTAATTCTCCTGACATTAACAGCAGCTGCATCAGTTGCAGTTAAAGTTATACCCATTGAAGAAACATCAGTTGAGCCCTTAACAAAGGTGCCGGTAACCGGTGTGGAAGCAATGGTAGGAGTTAAAGAGGCTGCCAAGACAGTTTGATCATCACCAGTGATAGTGGTTGGAACTATATCGGTTGTGACGATATAATCACCAGTGGCAGTATCTCTGATATATGAATGAGTTGCGTCATAAACAGTCATACCCAAGTTAGCTCTTAATTTTAAGCCAGCTGTAGTCATATGATTGACAGTATCAGCGGCTAAATCAACGGTAATAGCTAAATGTTTAGTTATACCAGCTGAAGCATTAAAAGCATTAGTCAAAGAGTAAGTGATTGGGTTGAGGGTAGCATCATGAGCTACGGCGCAACGACCAATTCCTACAGTACTGACTGTGCCAGACATTAAGGTTGTGCCAGTATCGGCATCCTTAATTCTTAAATCAGCAACTTCACCGTCAGCGTTGTTGAAAGTAGCATCATTGTCAGCGCAAAGGGTGACAGTGAGTCTTCTGACTTCAACAGAGCGGTTTGGTGTTAAGCTAAATTTGGTTAAAACCACATCTTGCTGATTTTTACCAATATTACCAACGGTTGGACCATTGTCAGCAAAAGTAATTGTTCCACCCTTTAAAGTTAAAGTAGGAGCATTACCAGTTGCGTAGTTATTGGTAACTTTGGCGCCAAATCCGTATTGTTTGTCGGTAACCACAATGTGGTTATCTTGATCAATGAAGAATTTAGCGGTTTCAGCCACACGGCCGGCAACATCAGCTTTTAAAGAGAAGCTGCGGTTCTGGCCTTTTAAGATTGTGAAAGGAGTGGTTAAAGTCAAAGTAAGAGTATCATTTGAAGCAATACCGGAAGCAGTTGCTAAAACTACAGTTTCACCAGCTTGATAAAGTTTAAAGTTGGTTAAACCGCTGCGAGCAATAGAGCCGGTAAATGTGAGCACCAATTGATCAAAAGTAATGTCATTATTGGAGCTGTCATTTGTGACTTTAAAGCTGGCAACTTCAGCAGCTAACTGTCCGACTGCAGGCGCATTAGGAGTAGTACCAACGGCAACGGTGGCAGTGCCAATATTTTGGCTGCCGATTACCATAGTGTTACCTGCAACAGGTAAACCGGTAACAGTCGCGGTTGTTTCAACACCAGTCAAGCTAAAGGCATGTTGGTCAGAAGCTGTGGCGTGGGTTGTGGCACAAGCTGCGCCAGTACAAAGGATATCACCTCTTAAGGTAATAATCTTTGAAGAATTTGCTGATACGGTAATTGATAAAGCAGTAAATTCTACGGTATGAGTGTCAGAACTTAATGTTCTGCCAACCGGAGTTATTCTGGTATCTCCTTCATATAAATAAAGATCAGACCAGTCGGCAGTTGCGCCAACGCCTGTTCTTTTAAAGGTAAGACCAGTAACAACTGCTTCAC
>JALOBW010000011.1 GCA_023228085.1 bacterium | reverse complement strand
CAAGGCGTACGTCACCGTACGAGTCACTGCAAGGCGTACGTCACCGTACGAGTCACGTCAAGGCGTACGTCACCGTACGAGTCACTGCAAGGCGTACGTCACCGTACGAGTCACGTCAAGGCGTACGTCACCGTACGAGTCACGTCAAGGCGTACAATTGCCAAAGTACTGTACAGCTATATTATGCGCGTCTATTATAAACCGCTATACTATACGTATAGCAGATATTGTATATGTCAAGGTATAAAAAACGCTATACAGTATAATACTGTATAGCGTTGACATAGCGCAAGCGATTAGTGATTAATAGACTAACAAGGTGAATGATTTAAACAGCGATCGCAATCAGTCGGCATCGTTGTAATACTTGGCGATTTCTGTGGCTAACACTTTAAGCCCAGCGTCGGCTTTGGCCGACATGCAAGGGCATTTGAAAGTATACTTCTCACCGTCAATAACAATTGCCGACGAGAAATAGTATCCGACTTGGCCGTTTTTAAAGGGTGAGTGCGCATCCTTAACCGTAGGTGTAATAGTAGCGTACACTTCATTTGTCAAGGTATTGCGCACATCCACGGCAATGGGCACTAGATCAATTTTTGGTAGATCGGTTTCGGTTATCTGTAACGCGGCCAATGCCCTGGTAAAGGCCTCGACTTTTTTGGGTTGCTTTGTGGTTTTTTCAACCGATTGGCCAAACAGCGCTTTTACATTCGATTTTTGAGTGTTCATCGTAGTATCCTCAATTTTCCGCTTGCGCTATGTCAAAGAACAGGAAGAACAGGCCGCTCAAAACGGCCGACATTGGAAAGATACAAAACGGCGAAATAAGAGTCAAGTCCTTTTTTACGGCGAAATAAGAGTCAAGTCCTTTTTTCGATTTTCGTTCGATTTTCAAACAAAGATTATATATATATGTATATTATTATATTCTTGCCAGATCGCCCCGAAATATAAAAATGTAGACGTAACGTAAGTTATATAAAATATAGGTGTTTATAGATTGCGTATCAATTTTGTGGTGATTAGACGCCCTTTTTCCTCTATTCCGCGCCCTACTTTACGCTTAAAATCGATTTTATCGCAAAGTTAATACGGTTTATTCGTGTCTATTTGTTTATTATTTATTATATTTAGATACGCTAAAATTTTTTATACTGTTTTTCAGCAAGATATTGTTTTTTAATAAGATAAATGACCAAAATCGAGAGTTAAACTAATTAGGCTAACCATACGCCAAACCTAAGAATTTCTGGCACACCTCTTGCTTTACCTTAATTTTTAAGTCAAATTGCCGAATTTGCCGTAAATATTTTTTTCATGCTTTTTTCTTTAGAAATTAAGGTGAATTACCTCTACACGCCTTACTTTCTAAGGCAAAATGCACTCCCAGCCTTATTTTTTATACGCCCCCCCTTTTTATATATGTAAAAAAATCGATATGAGAAAGCTCTTAGTACTAGACACCCCAGACTCTGATTATAGTTTATCCCCTTAACGTACGTGTTTACTGTACATAATTATATTCTATACATGTATTTTATTCTATATTCTATGTGTTATTATATTATGATTGTATATTTATGTAGTAGATAAAAGATATAATAAAAGGATAATGTATATTATGTACATCTGAAATGACCTTTTGTGTCCTTTTTTATATATTTTTAGTATACAATATATAAGGTATGGGTATAAGAGTAGATGTAGATTAGATTATATTGTATATTCTATATAGTGTTTTTTTAATAAAGGAAACAAGATATTAATACGAAAGTGCGGTAAGTTCTTTATTTTGGAAAATAATTTATTTTTATCTTGACTTTGGGTGTATAATTTCGTATATTATAGGTGTAAGAGAAACTGTGTGTATTATAATAGTATACGTTTGTATAATTTTAGTATACGATATATAAAAATATTTTTATTTTTTATGAAACTTTCATGTTGAGATGTTCGTTTAATGGATAAAAAGGAGGTTATAATGACTACTGAAGATCTTGTTGCCTGTGGTGCAATTTTTATGTTGGGTATAGCTATTTTAATGGGTTGGTTTATTATAAAAACAGCAATGTTTTCTTCTAATGAGAAAGAAAGTAAATCTTTATCGGTCTATCCTAAAGTTGCAAAATAGGAGTATTTTCGTTATGAGAGATAAAGTTCATATAGATAAAAATGGTACAGTTACTCCAATCGAAGATTTAAAAACGTCTCATTTAATTAATATTATTAAATTTATTAGACGTAAAGCTAAAGAAGGGTTTTCTACTTTTTCTGGTGGTGGATCTTGTGATGATGATTTTTGGTTTGAAGTAGATGAACTCTTTGGAAGAGATGCTTTAGATTATTTAAATTATGATGACTATATGGAAGAAGCTTTAAAAAGAAAGTTGAGAATTTAATAAATAATACTTGACTTCTGTTTAAAATTTTTGTATATTATTAGTGTCAAAAATATAGAGAAGTTTAAAGTGGAGAAAAAATATGGTACATCAAAATTATACACACTATGCAAATTTGATTTAAAAGATTTATTTGATAAAGTTATTTCTCCACTTAAATATACCCTTGACCAAATAGGATATTGGATAGACAGATCTTTTGAAAAATTTATTTGGGTTAGAAATGTCGTAAATGGTAATGCGCTTAGATTTAAAGATGAAACAGGAGTTGAAAAATGGATTCCAGAATATATTTATATTAAAGAAATTTACCCATTTATGACAGAACCCTACATAGCTAATTTTTCATTTCTTTTTTATATTGCCAAAAAAGAAGGATGCACAATTACTCCATATAAAGATAAAGATCCAGAATATAAAAATAGAAATTATATTAAAATAAGTTTTAAAAATGATTTTATTATTAGTAATGAGTTAGATTGTTTACACCAATTTATAGTTAAAGTTAAAAATAAGAAAAATCAAGAAGAATATAAAAACAAATTATTGACTGAAGCTTATGAACACGTAATGTCCGATGAAAATATGGAAAGCAGATTAACTGACGTTTATGAACATACGCGGCAGAAAAAAATAAAAAAAGGAGATTTGAAATGAACATGTGGGCAATGATGTTTGTGGTAATTGTTTGGGCTGTGGGATTTTTATGGCTTTTGGTACATTTTTAGGTAATTTATTTTGGTCTGTGTTTTTTTTGTTTTTTGTATAACAATAATTATGAAAGTGGAGATAACAATGCTAACTAATATTGTAGACGTATTAAATATAATTTTTATATTTATGTACTTATTTTTTATAACCAGTTCAATTATAAAAAAGAAATACTTATTGGTAATTGTTTGGGCTGTGGGATTTTTATGGCTTTTTGTAAATATTTTTTATTATAATTTACCATAAAACATAACATAAGGAGTATTAAATGAGAAAATTTGACCATTGGATAATTTCTGGATTTATTATTCTGATCTGCGCAGTTTTTTGTGTTTATATTTATGCCGAAAGTGAAATTCGTGTAGCAAAAGAACTTGCTTATGATGCTTTAGAGACTGCTGCTAAAATGCATTTTAGATTAATGGATGCAAATGACAGAATAAAAAAATTAGAGGAAACATTATACTTAACTAATCAAATAGATATTAAATACTCTTATAATTTTAAAGATTCGGTTTCTTTTTAAACTTTAAGGAGAAAAAAATGTATATCTTTTTGGGTCTTGCGATTTTTCTGGTATTAATACTTACTTCTCTTTTCTTTAGTATATGTAAACGATAAGGAAGAATCCTATGAAACAATTTTTAAAAGCCTGCGGATATCTCTTTACTGGAATTTTTTCTTTTGGGTTTATTTTATTACTTTTTCTATTTTACTTTTGGGGTTTTCAAAAACTTGGACTTATTTCAGAAACAACCCCCATTAAAATGGAAGAAAGTTTTATGTATTTTATGCTTGTAATTCATTATATAGCAATAAGCGTATATCAGCATATTATTAAAAAGGAATTGTATAACAAATGATTAAAATTATTAATGTTACAAAAGACGATTCCAATATCTATGGTGAAAATGATTACGAGGTATGGATAAATACTAGGTTATTAACTTCTTTTAAACATTTTCGAAAAGAAGGTTTAGCAATGTGTTTACGTAAAGCAGCAGATGCTGTGGATAATATGAAAACCCAAGAAGACCTAAATAAACTTAAAGTTATATATGAAATGTTTCAGGGAATTGATAAAGGAGTAAAATAATGGAATCAGATGTAAAAAATCTTAAAAAAGATATCAAAAATCTTGAGAAGGTACTTGAAAGTTTGCTATCGGTACAAAAACAAAAAAGAGATGAGAGATTAAAGGAGAAAAGGCAAGCGCGAGGACTTAAAAAACTTGAAGACTACCAGAATGCAGTAACAAGGTTTGCAGAAACTGTTTTACAAATGAGATCCGATGTTCAAAAATTGCCACCTTTTGGAAACGAATTTTCTTTTGTAACTGATACAAACCAATTAATTACATTTAATTATTATGCTAACTTTATAGTTTGTCATATTTATGATCCTAATACCGCTATTTCAGCAGCAGCTATTTCAAGATGTAGTACACTTGATAATTTTAATGCTGAAGTTGGAATTAGATGTGCGTATAAAAGAGCACTGACATGTTTAAATAAGAAGCTTAATAATGAAGATATGGAAAAAGGTGAAATGTGGCATTATATGGCTTAATTTTTTAGAAAGGAAAACTATGGACTACAAGTTTGGTTGTGTTATTGAGATTGAGGAAGGTCTTATACCGAATGAGCCTTACATGTTAGCTAGTATTAGTGAAAAAGAATTTGTTTTAATCAGTCTTATTGACGGTAACAGGTGGTATAAAGCTCAAGTTTTTAATGGTGAGGTAAAAAAAAAGATTTATCTTATTTAAAAGGTTATTCTTTTAATAAGGTTGCTGATAGTGTCGAGGAGTATTATAGAAGACTGTTATAAAAATAAAAACTTCTCGTTTTAAAAATGAGATTATCTGTTAAGAAAGGAGAATCTAAAATGAAGCTTTTTAAAGTAGCATTTTCATTTAAAATTCGTTCATACCCAATGTTTGAAGAATATTTTTTATTCCATTATGTTTTAGTTAAAAATATAAAAGATGTTGTAGATAAAATATATAGTTATCTTATAAAGATCTATCCGTCTATGAAAGATTTTGCTGTTCATGAGATTAAAGAAATTTCAACAGAGGTAACACAAGATAATTTACATGCCCGAAACAAATTATTTTTATAAGGAGAAACCAATGAGACTAATACTATTACTTTTATTGACTTTATCATGTGTTAGTGTTTTGGCACAAGGGTATATGAATGATCCTAACGACCCCGCTATTTCTGATGGTTGGGAAGATGACGAAAGATCTACTAATACTTCTTCTTCTTCCTCAACCAGTAATTATAGGTATCCTTTTGCAAAAGATCCTGAGTTAATAGATGGGATTGTACGTGACGTGGGAGCAGGAATAAAAGGAAATCTTTTCATATTAATTGTTGGTGGTTTTATTTTTCTTCTTGCTCTTAAAGAGGGAAATTATGCTGCCCTTTTAATACTAGGACTAATGACCGTGGTAGCTGTTTTTTGGTTTTTTGGTGTTTACCTTCAAATTGAAATGAGATAGGAGGAGTTATGGAAGGATGTGTGACTTTCGTGTTTCTACTGCTTTGTGGTCTTGTCTTATTTACTATTTTTCTTCCAGATGATATTCCTCCAGATACTACATGGGAAGAGGGTCAGGAAATTATCAAAGAAAATGGTGGTTGGGGATGGGCAGCTTTTTGTATATTGGGAGGGATGTTTGCTATTTTTAGTCTTGGAACAGCAAGAGATAAAGTACAAAAATTACCAGCAAAACACCAAGATGCAGGGATGGGATGTGGTTTAGTATTAACTATAATAGTTGTACTTTCATACTGTATTATAGCTCTATCAAAATGGTAAT
>JALOBW010000006.1 GCA_023228085.1 bacterium | reverse complement strand
GTTTGGCTTTTGAAGGATTTGGAGATAAAGATATTACCGCTGAACAGTACTACGCCGGACAAGAATTAATTGAAGATATTTGCCAAAGAAATAAAATAGAAAAAAATCTTACTAAAATTATACCTCACCGATGGATTAATGGCGGAAAAACTTGTCCGGGATTAGTTAATATTGAAAAATTAGTTAATGTTAAATTTATTACTTGTCCAAGTTGTAAAAAGGTCTTCAAGATATAATTAATTTAATTTTTAAATTATGTATTCATTTAAAATCACTTTACTCAAAGGTATCAAGTACTTCGTATTGTTTGGATTACCAGTTTTAGTTAGTTGTTTTATTCAAAACTTTCCTTGGATCGCTCAATTAACCGTTGGTGGAATCCTAACGATAATTTGTGATTTCTTAAAACATAAATACGGATTAAGATTACCTTAAATTAAAAAAATAAAAGAGAGACGTAGAAATAAGAGACTACCTCTCTTTTATTTATACCCCCTTGACAATATTTCATATTTTTATATAATTGGATTATGGCAATAGGATCAAAAATAAAAATTTCAAGAAATAAAAATCTCGTAGAAATGAAGAAGAAAACCACGTTTAAAAACTTGGCGCGCATTTTCAATTTAAGCGAATCGCGGACAAAAGAAATTTATTATCGAGAACTTAAAAAAATAAGGGGTACTTCCCCCTCACATAAGTTATCCACAGGTAAAGGATAGCATTAAAAAATATAAGTGGCATAGTTTAATTATGCAAAAATGTATGGACATAAATTTAATCAACAAAGAACCGACGGATTAGTCGCCGTACGGTTTTTTTATTTTAATTAATTTAAAAAAGTTTTGTATGGAAACATTAGAAAAGTTAGCAAAACAAAAAAATGAAAAAGGAGAACAAGCAAGAGAAATTATTGAATTAAACAAAGAGGTCGATGACGAATTAACATTTCAAGACGAAGAACACATATCCGAATTAATTAAAGAAGGATTTAGAGAGGGAGAGTTGATTGGTGAAAATAAAAGAGGTTATTGGAAATTAACTTTTGAGAAATTTGATAATTAATAATTTTATGGCAATAAATATTTTATGCGATCAATGTAAAAGGCCAATGGCCGTTCCAAATGATATTAATTTAAAGGAACTTGAAAATGAAAACGGAGAAATTTTGTGTCCCGACTGCGAGAATGATCGAGACGAAGAAGATTTTAATAATCTTGGGGGAATTTTACATTAAATAATAATTTTTAATTTTATGACAACAGAATTATATTACACACCACCAACAGAAGAAATTTTTAATGAAGTAAAACAAAAAGCAATTGAGATTTGGAAAACTTATGAAGATGGAACTCCTTATTCAAAAGAAAAAATAGATAGAATTAAAGATATTAAAAACGTGCAAGATAATTTAATGTATATAGTCGCAATGTTTGACATAAGTAATCAAAGATTATTGTCAAAAATAATAAGCCCGGAGGCACGTCAAGCTATTAGAGAAAGAATGATAGAAGGCGGAATGCCAGAAGAATTAATTTATTTTTAAAATATGGCCCCGATTCTCTGGAGAAAGTTTACCATACATTTTCTTACGCGCGCGAATTGGGGCCACTAAAAAATTAATCATTAAATATAAAATTATGGCGAACAGACGAATGTTTTCAAAAAGAATTACTGAAAGTGGAAGATTTTTAAAAATGCCTCCTTCCTCGCAAGCATTATATTTTCAACTTGGAATGAATGCTGATGACGATGGAGTAGTGGAAGCTTTTAAAGTAATGAAACTTACGAATTCAAATGAGGATGATTTAAAGGTTTTGGTTTCTAAAAATTTTATTAAGATACTTAATGAAGATTTAGTGGCTTTTGTGATGGATTGGAGTGAACATAACTTGATAAGAGCAGATCGAAAAATAGATAGTATTTATAAAGAATTATTATTACAAATAGTTCCTGAAATAGAAGTTTTAGAAGCAAAACCAAGGGCTGATACAAAGAAATTGACTGGTGGACAACAAATGGACGTCCAATGTCCGCATAGGTTAGGTAAGGATAGGTTAGGTAAGGATAGGTTAATAGGGACTCCCCTTTTTGAAGAAATCTTTAAATTTTGGAATGAACAAAAAATAATTACTCATAATGTTTTGACAGATAAGATGAAAACCAAGATTAAAAGCGCCCTAAAAGATTATAGTTTAGGAGACATTAAAATAGCGATCACAAAATATAAACAAGTATTAACCGGCGATCAATACTTTTGGAGTTATAAATGGACTTTGCCGGATTTTTTATCGCGCGGTCTGACAAAGTTTCTGGATACCCCAATTGATGGATTTAAACAATCTAACGGATTTGAAAAAGAAAAAAAGAAAAAAGTTTATTATAATGGCAATCCAGTAGTTGAAAAAAATGGTAAAAAATATGTAATTATTGATGGAGAATGGAAAGAATTTTGCGGAGAAGAAAAAGATTTAATTACTAAATTTGAATAATTATTATGGAATTAAATAAAATAATTCAAGGTAATGCATTGCAAATATTAAAAACATTTCCGGCCGACAGTATTGATTCTGTGGTTACTTCTCCGCCATATTGGAATTTAAGAGATTATAATATGAAAGGTCAATTAGGAAATGAACCGACATTTTATGCTTATCTTGAGTCATTACTTTCAATATTTGATGAAGTTAAACGTGTACTTAAACCAACTGGAACGTGCTGGGTTAATCTTGGCGATACTTATGGAACATCTAGTGGATCTGGAATTAGGAAAAATAAACAAGCGACAAATCGAGGTACGCAATTTAATAAAGGTTGGCAAGAGCGCGGAAAAAGTGGAGTTAAAGGATTAGAAAAATCACTTTGTCAGATACCGGCGAGATTTGCGATCGAAATGACTAACAGGGGATGGATACTTAGAAATGAGATAATATGGCAAAAACCAAATTGTATGCCTCAAAGTGTTAAAGATCGTTTCACTATGGACTTTGAAAAGATATTTTTCTTCACAAAAAATCGTAAATATTATTTTAAACAACAATTTGACTTGGCTAATTATGATGGCAGAAAAGATACGATCATGAAAGGTAGCCCAAAATATAATACTGAAGTAATGCCGGGCCGTAAACCTCATACTATGGCCGCGCGCGGTCACGAACGTTGGCAAATAGATTCGGAAGGAAATCGTATTCGTAATCGTCGCTGTGTTTGGAATATAGCAACAAGGCCATTTAGTGGCGCACACTTTGCAACATTTCCGGAGAGATTAGTCGAAACTCCAATAAAATCCGGATGTCCTGATGGTGGCGTGGTTTTAGATCCATTTATTGGAAGTGGAACAACAGCATTAGTTGCACAAAGACTTGGTAAAAATTTCATTGGAATCGAATTAAATAAAAAGTATTGCGAAATTGCCGAAGAAAGAATTAATTTTAATAAATTATATGAAAAGGATAAAAATAATAACAGGAGAAAAATATGTTGAAGCGTGGAAAAATAAATTTTATCCAGTACTTCCACACGATAAGGAATGGTCTAAATTTAAGTGGCATATCTGTAAAAAGGGAGAATCGCTTAATCCATTGTTAGTTTCAAATGGAGGAGAAATACAGGTTGAACAATTTGGAATTATTGGTTGTCTATTTAAAATTAAAGATAAAACATTTCCAGAAAAGAAATTATATTTTTATCAATGTCCATTAATTGAAGCAAGGGAAACTGGGACAGGAAAATTCGGGGAATGGTTAAAAAATGTAAAAGATTTTGTGAGAAAAGAATTTAACTCTCCATTGGCACTGGCCACAATAACCAATCAACATCTTTATAAATATTGCGAAAAGTATGACGTTAACGTGGCGGTTGATGATCGACTTTATAAGGTAAAAATTAATGTAAAAAGAGAGAAAAAGTTATCCACTGGCAGGGGGGTAGACAAAAAAGGCAGTAATGATAAATTGTAAATAGGTTACTTATTAATTAATTAAAATTAAAATGTATGGAAAAGAAATTTGTAAAAATGGCGATGGATTGCCATAAAGAATCCATAAGAAAGGCCGAAAGAAAAGATACTATTGGGGCAGGAATATTATTCATTTTATGTCTCATAGTTATAACAGTATTCTGTTCAGCCTTAGCGGTTTAAAAATTAAATATGAAAAATAAAAAACAGAGAAAACAGAAAAAACAATTTAAAAAAACAGTTAAAAGACAACAGAAAAAACAGGACGTAAACATAAAGGTTCATGTTATCCAACAGCCACAGTCAAATAAAGGATTATCATTAACTACTGTCGGTCCGCAAGTACTTGATCCCATTCAAGACAATAAAGGAAAATATACAATAGCTAAAACTTGGTTATCTGAAAAGCAGATCCTTAAAATTTTACAGCGCACACCTAAAGAATTTATTTATACCCGGCCGGCCAAAGGCGGAGGAACATGGGATTATGTGCCGGGAGGATATGTTGAAAAAGTTCTTAATTATGCATTTGGTTGGAATTGGGATTTTGAAATTATCAAGCAAGAAATAATCGGAGAACAAGTTATTACACTCGGAAAACTTACAGTTAAAGACGGAACAGGTCAATCAGTTACCAAGACACAAAATGGTCGCGCCGATATTAAATGTCTTAAAGGTAAACCGCATAATCCGGAAAATTATCTTGATGTCGGAAATGATTTTAAAGCTTCGGCGACTGATGCAATGAAAAAATGCGCCAGTATGCTTGGAATAGCATCAGATATCTATGGAAAACGAGAATTCAGAGATGTAGGAGTGGTGGTAAAAAATGATAACCGGACAGACAAAACAGGTGCAACACATAATCAGGAAGAAAAAATTAAAAATAATCCGCCAGAAATTGAAATTGAGGCAGAGTGCCACGAATGCGGAAACCCCATGACTAAAGCAGAGGCTGAATTTAGTAAGCGCGTATACAAGAAACAACTTTGCCGGACATGTCAAAATACTTATAAAAATTTAAAATAAAATATGGTAGAATTAAGACCACAAACATTAATAGAATCTCTTGGAATTTCAAGAGAGAGAGCCGAACAATTACTTCTTATCTTAAATGAAGCAATGAATAAAGTAACAAAGATAGAAACAATTGAAATTTTAGTTACAAAACTTATAGGGAATGAATTATATTTTATGTTAATGGAATTCGGAGCAAGAATTAAAACGCAGGAATTAAGTCAATCAAAAATGATGGAAAAATTAATAATTGACAACGGTTCTATAGCAGAAGCATAAAAAGTAAAAGTTAAAAATTTAATAAAAATAAACGAATAAAAATATGGAAGAATCAAAATACGAAACAAGCACTTTATATAAAGGAAAAGTTCAAATTAGATTTTATCCAATATCACATCAATATTGGATAAGTATAGACGGATCTCCATTTAAAAGAAAATCAGGAGTAACAACATTCATTGGAATTAAAGACAAAAGCAAAGCACTTCAAATATGGCAACAACAGATCACGGCCGACTTTTTACTAAACGCACTTGATAAAAAACAAAAGATTGATTCAGATAAGGCAATTGAGGCAATTATTCAATGTGATATCGCGAGAGATACTGCCGCAGATATCGGAAAAGAAATACACGCATGGTGTGAGGCATACATTAGGAATAAACTTAAACAGCCAGGATTTGAAAACGTTCCAGAAATACCTAACTTTCCAGAAGCAGTAACTGGAGTAAACTCATTTCTTGAATGGGAAAAAGAACATAAGGTTAAATTTATATCAACCGAAAGAGTAGTTTATTCAAAGGAACACGATTATATGGGTACGATGGATTTTGAAGCAGAGATTGATGGAATACTATGCATGGGAGACTTTAAATCATCAAATGGATTATATAACGGGGTAAGAATGCAAACGGCGGCTTATGCGTACGCTGATATGGAAGAAAATACAAAGAAAAAATACAAAGGCAGATGGGCCATAAGACTTTCAAAATATAGTGAATCAGAATACCTGAAACGAGAAGAACGCAAAAAAGAGATAAAGCGCGCGATTGCAAAATTTCAAAACAAAGAATGCAAAGAATATCCAATTAAACCATATCAAGTTTTTGAAGCAAAGTTCCTCGATAATGGAAAAGATTTTATTAAAAGGGATATGGATGCATTTTTAAATGTTAAAGCATTATTCGCATGGGATAAAGATACTGACCCATTTTATCAAAAAGAAAATTGGTAGATTATAATTTTATAATATTATGGAAAATAAAAAAGAAAGTAAATTAAGTTATAAAGATTTAAAAATAGGTGCATTATGGGAAAAAAAATCTAAAAATGGCAATACTTATTACTCTGGAAATATCATGATAAATGGTCAAGAACATTATATAAATATAATGAAAAATAAATATTATCAAGAAAATACAAAAAGACCAATTTACGATATTTTACTTAGTATTTTAAATATTAAAAAATAAAAATATGGACGAACAAAATAAAATATCAAATCATCCAGAAGAAAGTGCAATGTATAAATTTAGGACCAAGGCAGAAAAGGCCATGGCAAATATACAAAGTTTAGAAGAATTTAGAAATAGTGATTCAATGATTGATTTTGTTTTTAAAATCGGACATGAGATGTTTCAAAAGGATCTTGATACTATGGGATTACAATGGCTTATTAACACCGGTGGCAAATTAACGGCTATTTATGCCTACTTAGGCAATAAAACAGCCTACGCGCGCGCTCAACGCGATGTTTACCAGCAAAAAAGAGATGAGACAATGGCCAGGATATCATTGGATGAATATCCGGATACGGAAAAAATTACTGTAGCCAAAGCCAGAGCAAAACTTCAAGTAATAGAATTGGATGAAATAGTCACTCAAATGGAATACGGAAAAAATAATATGGAAAATTTATTGGCGGCTACAGATAAGATGGTTGGATTTATTCAATCCGCGATTAGAGTAAAACAAGGTGATCAATTTAGAAGTAAAACAGTAAGTGATAATTAAAACATATGACAATAGATGAAAAAATAATAGAACAACAGGAACGATTAATTAAAAAGTTAAAAGAACAATTAGAATTAAAGTATAAAGAAATAAAATTGTTAAAACTGAATATAGAATTTTTAAGTAAATATCATAAAATATTTTTTAAAAAATAAATATTATGATTAAAAAACTTCTCGTTATAAAATCAAAATCACTTGAAGAACAACTTAAAGAACTCGGCGTTGTAAACTATCTTGATTTAAAAAGAGTCAAAGATGTAATAGAAACGCAATATGATTACTATATTGAAAATGTAGAAGACGGCACAGATATGCTTGGAAAAAGCCCTGATAATTGCGACAAGATATTCGCAGAACAAGGTCGCAGAGGATTAACAATTTATGAAGGATTGGCTCTGTTGCGAGATAATCCTGATATTCTAAAAGACCATTGGATTGATTTATCGGGTTCTCGTTATGACTCCGACGGCGTGCCTTGCCTCGACCTCGATGTCGGCGGGCCTAGGCTGGACTGCAGCTGTTCCGGCAATGCGAATTCCCGCTATGGTTCTGCTTCTTGCGGGAGTAAACTTGAAACTGGGGACTTGGAAACTCTGGAAACTTTACCAAATATTTTAATTATAAACGGAATTAAATATGAAAAAATCTCTTATTGAAAAATTAATGCAAGAAATATCAGAAAATAATGCTAAAATAATTGATGATTTTGTTAAAGTATACATAGCGAGTAGGTGGGAAGATTATTTTAGTAAACAAAAGAAAATAGATTTTGAAAGAATAGAATTAGTAATAAATAATAATTTTACAGCTAATGGGTCAGAAACAATTGTTTCTTGTAGATTAAAAAAGGGTAAATTAAAAAATTTAAAATAAATTTATGAGAGAAATAAAATTTAGATGCTGGGATAAAAAAAATAAAGAATTTGTGCCTTATTTTGAATTAACTTGTAATGGTAGTATATTTTTTGGAAGTGAAGAACAGTCAGATAAAGATTTTGATATTCAGCAATTCACTGGATTACTTGATAAAAATGGTAAAGAGTGTTTTGAAGGTGATTTAGTAAAATTATTAGATTATGATAAACAATTAGAAGTTTATTTTTGTGAAGATTGTGCTTCATTCAGGGCAAAATTAAATGGATATGGTAATAACGAAAGTTTATCAAATGAATTTGAAGTAATCGGAAATATTTATGAAAATCCAAATTTAATTAAAACTTTATGAAAAAAGAACAAGAATTTTCAAAAGAAGAATTGAAACTTATAATATCAGCGTTAGAGAATTTAAAAACAATGTATGAATTTGTAAGAGGATTTGGAATGATGAAACAGAAAGAAATAGATTTAAGAGATTTAATAAATAAGATTAAAAAATATGGATAAACAAACAAATCCTAATAATTTAGAAGTTGGTCATCAAATTCTTATAGAGCAAGCGTGGGAAGATGAAACAGGGAATTATCACGATGAATATGCGAGAATAGAAATTATAAGACCAGACGGCAGTATGGAAGTTAAATTTAAGGATGAAAGAATAAACCAATTTCTAAAAGATGCGGAGTATTTAGCAAAAGATTTTAATTGGGAATAAATATGATTAAAAAAACTTGGCAAGAAGAATTTAAAGATGAATTTGCAATGGCAAGTGACCAATCTACTATTTTAGGAGCAAAAGGTTCTTCTGAAAGAATTATAGATTTTATTTCTAACCTCCTTAAAAACCAGCGAGCAGAGATATTGGAGGATTTAAATGATAAATTGCCGACATATAAAACAAGGGATGATAAAGATTTTATAGTATTAAACAAAAGTAAAATAAATAATATGTATTGCGAGGGTAAAGTTTGTGGTTATAATCAATGCCGAAAAGAGATTTTAGAAGCCCTTAATAAAATAAAATAACCTATGAAAAAACTAAAAAAAGAACTAATTTTTTGCGAACACTGCGGCGCACTTATGAAATCGTGGTGGCACAGATTAACGCCGGGTTTAGTGGATTTATTATTTAGGGCGATTGACTTGGTAAAGAAAAATCAAGAGAATATTATTAAGAAAAATGAGATTTGCTTTACAGTCAGCGAAAATTGTAATTTTAACAAATTAAGATACTTCGGCCTAATCGCTAAACATAGGGATATTGATGATTGTCCTATTGAAGGGGAATTTGTCTTGACGATCAATGCCGGCCGGTTCTTGCGCGGCGAGATTGAAATGCCGGTGAGAGTTAAAACTTATCGCAATGAGTTGAAGGAAAAGGACATTAAAACAGTGTCGGTGAGTCATTTCTATAATTTAGTGCCGGAGTTTGATAAAAGGTCGCAGTTTGAGTTTGAAATCCACGAAGGAAATCTATTTATACATAAACAAAATAAATTAATTTAAAATATGAATATAATAACATTAATCATCTTAATAATTTTACAATTTATTGTTTTAATATTATTTGATTTAATAATTGAATTAGAACATAAAATAAGAAAAAATACTTATAATATTGGGTGGTATCAAGGAAGAGTTGATTTTGTAGATTTAGAAATTAAAAGATTAAACAAAGAAATTACTGATGAGGAATTTTATTTTAGATTAGAAAATGATAAACCAAAAAATTATGAAGATATTAAATAAATTTGTTTTTTATATACTTTTATTGACATTCTTAATATCTTTGGCAAACTATCATTTAATCAAAAAGGCTAACGAGGAATTAAAGCAAGAGAAGTGGAAGTTAATTTTGGAGAATGAAAATTTAAAAGGTCAGATTGAGGAAGCGCATTTATACAATAGATTTTCGGATGTATTAAATATAGTAGGTTCAATGCCTTACAGTAAAGAGAATAATTGTTATGAACACGCCAAACTTTTACAACAAGGATTCAGGCAAAATGGTATAGAGAGCAGTATAATGATTGGGGAAAACAGATCCCACGCTTGGGTTGGAGTTTGGGTTGAAGCAACTACTGGTAATTTTATTGAACCTGACAAATATAAAATGATAGAAGTCAGAGATAATAATTTAAATGTAATTTGTTCAAAATAAATTTTATGAATAATATAAAAATTAATTGGAAAGAATTAATTGAAAGTCAATCTATATACCGGGCAGATAAAACATATTTGATTAATTCAATTTTTGTAGGTGGATTATTAATATGTCTTATAGCGGGATTTATAGTTGGCGCAGTTGTAATTAAAGAAATTCAAAATTTAGAAAATAAAAAATTAGAACAAAAATCATATGGAATATCTTTAATCCAAGTAAAAAAAGATTGGCAAATTCCATTAGGAGAATCTTTTATGAATGTGGCAAAATTTTATAATTTACCATCTACACTTTTATTAGCAATGGCAATTCAAGAAAGTGATTTATGTTTAAGTAATTTAGCACAAAAAAATAATAATTGTTTCGGAATATTAGGTGGGGAAATGAATTTTAAATCTTATTATGATAGTGCAATTTCCGCAGCAAGAATTATTACTACTGATAAAAGGTATAAAGAATTTCAAGATAGTGATTTTACAGACCTGACAGCACTTGGAAAAGTTTGGTCCGAGGATCCCAAATGGGCAAAAAAAGTTAAATTTATAATAGATGATTTTCAAATTAAATAAAATGGAAATAATAAACCTTAAAAAAGAATTGGAAGAATTAAAAGAGGATACTGATGGAAAACTTTTGAGATTATCGGAAATAGAACAACAAATAAAACAAGAGGAATCTGGTTTAAAGTATATCGCAAATAAAATCTCACAAAAAGTTGGAAATATTTTAGAAAAAGAAATTTTTTTAGATTTTTTTAAGAAACCTTATGCCGTTATTCCTTTTGGAAAGAATAAAATTTTAATCGCTGTGCCTAAATTTGTGAAAGGATTTCAGATTGGTTGGCTTTGGAAAGAAACTGAAACTTTTTATATTTATCAGTTTGACCAGTATTCGGCTTGGCTTTCTGACGCGCCAAAAGAATTATTAGAGGAGATTAATTTTAAAAAGGGGTTGGAGTTGACTGTGCAGGGAAACACAATTACTTTTTCGCCGGAATGGAAAGAGGCGATAAAGAAAAAATTAAATTGGCATTTAAGAGAAGTTGGCGAAAATCAGGCGCAAATAGTGAGAGGGCATATTTTTGATGTTATTGCGGAAACAATAGAAAATGGATGTCTGCCTTTTCTTCCCAAACCGGTAAGCAAAGAAGATTTAAGAGAATCAAAATCAAAAATTAAATTAAGGCCATATCAGGAAGAAGCAAGAAAAAAGTTTTTAGAAACTGGAGCGATTGGAGTATTCCACCCGACTGGCGCGGGAAAATCTTTTATCGCCTTGAAATTACTTGATGAAATAAAAGGAAAAAAAATTATTATTGTTCCCACCAGAACTTTAATTGAGCAGTGGAGTTATTATATTGACACTCACATTCCTCACGCAAAACACGAAATTAAAATTGTCACTTATCAGGGTTTTCGGGATAACAAAGAGGAATATGCCTTGACTGTTTATGATGAATGTCAAAGATTACCGGCCGACACATTTTCAAGATTAGCCGTTATTCCCACTAAATACAGAATAGGTTTATCGGCCTCGCCACACAGGGAAGATGGCCGAGAAAGTTATATTTTTGCTTTAACCGGTTTTCCGGTGGGTTTGAATTGGCAAGAGTATATGGCCACAGTTGGAAAAAGTTATCATCCAATTTATGTTCATTTAGTTCGTTCAAGTGCCGGTAAATTAAATAAAATTGCAGAATTATTAGACCGGGATAAAAAAACTTTGATTTTTTGCGATACGATTGAAATAGGAAAACATATAGCGAAAAAATTTGATATTCCTTATATTTACGGACAGACGAATAACAGGTTGCAGGAAATACAAGATAATAAAGTCGTTGCGGTTTCAAGGGTGATGGATTTGGGAATTTCAATTAAAGATTTACAGAGAATAATTGAGGTTGATTTTCTTTTCGGATCTCGGCAACAGGAATTACAACGCACTGGCCGTTTAATGCATTCGGAAAAAACTAATTTAAAACACGATATTATAATGACCGAGGCGGAATTTCATCAATACGGCAAGAGATTATGGGCGCTTCAAGAGAAAGGATTTACTATTAAAGTTAATCATTAAATAATTAATTTTATGAAAGGAAAAAATAATATTTATATAGGGGAAGAAGTAGGTTGGGAAGATTTACCAATAGAAAGTTATCAATTTGTTATAAGATTAGGAAAAAAAGAATTTAGAACCATAATGTCTCCAAAAGAACATAAAATAATTTTGAAGGTGATAAATAGACTTAAAATTAAAATAATTAAATAAATATTATATGGAAAACAAAATAATATTATTACAAATAAAAAATAGTGAAAATAATGAAATTTTTAGAATTGAAAATGATGGCACTGTCAGATGGCTTAAAAATGGAAAATTAGTAATCGCAAAAACTGACAAAGATTTAGGTAGGGCATTTGGAATAGTATTGTTTGAAATGACAGGAGTAAGTTATAGAGTTTTTTTAGAACAATATAAACCAAAAAGAGATTAATAATGAAAAATAAAGATTTAAAAAAAATGTCAGTTTTTCATCCGGCTAGATATTTACTAGAAGGCCGGCGCTTACTTTTTTATAATGAAATATTGGGTTATTTTGAAACTCAAGAAGATATGGATAAAGCAATAAAAGAAAGCGGAATAATAAAAAATAAAGAAGGAGTCTGGTGTATTCCATTAATTGTAGATAGATCAACAAAAAGAGAATGGATAGATTCTAAATATGAATCTTATAAACGTAAACTTTGGGGTCTAAGTATGGCCCGGCAAGAAGAAATTGAAAGCAGGAAGTTCTTAAAAGAATAATAAAATAATAAAATAATCTTAAAATTCAGTTCGGGTCCCCCTTTTTGTGATACGATACGGTATTACATATGGGGGAATTACTTATTATAATATTATATGTTTGAAAATAATTTTTCAGTTAAAAAACTTGCTAAAAGAAATTATTACGAAAAAAGAAAATTTCAAGAAGAAGGATTGAAAATAAGATGTTATAATTGCGGATGGGAATGGTATTGGAAAAATAAAATGGTTAAAAATATAATAGTTAAAGAAGTAGAGAAATGGTTTTTAACGGCCAAATGTCCTCGTTGTAAAGTAAAATTAAGAGAAAGTAATAAAATAAAAATTGACGAGTAGGTTGTGGATAACTTTTTTAATTATTTATGAAATTAGTGTTAAGATATAAGGGCTAGATACATTGGGATTCGATAGCCCTTTCGATGGAGCGGCCTTAAAGCTAAACCATTGTAGTTTAACGGCAAAACATCTAGCACTTTTATTAATAATGTTGGCCGCTTTATGAATAAAATATTTTTAAATTCATTGTGTTTCAAGAGATGACTTTTTGTTATCTCTTTTTTATTTTTAAATTTTAAAGATGGTTAAACAAGATTTAAAAAAGTGGCGAGAATGTCAAGATCGAGCGCGAATCAAATCAATAGAGAACCAGAGGAATAAAAATATTAAAAAATCAAAGAATGGAACTCTTTATATAAAAAATATAAAAATTAATAAAATTAAGAAAATTAATAAAAATAAGAAAGAAAAGAAAAAAGGAGTCGGTTACTATAAAACTCAATTAGATATAATTTTTAGTCAATTTATCAGATTAAGGGATTGTCTAAAAACAACCGGAACATTAACAGAAGGAATTTGCATAACAAGCGATAGAAGATTTCCATATAAAAAATTACAATGCGGACATTTTATCAGCCGATCACATAATTCATTGCGATATGACGAAAGAAACTGTCATGCTCAATCGATAGGAGATAATGTTTTCAAGCATGGGTGTCTTGATGTATATTTCATAAAAATGGAAGAAATGTACGGCCGGCCAGAAGTGGATGAAATGTTAAGAATTAAAAATGATTATAAAAAATTTACTGTTGAAGAATTAAAAGAAAAAATATACGAATATAATTTAAAAGTAAAAAATTTATTAAATGGCGGAAATTAAAATAGAAAATGTAGAAATAGATAAACTTAAACCAGCTCCATACAATCCAAGGCGATGGGAAACTAAGGCTATTGAGCAATTAACCGAATCAATTAAAAGGTTTGGTATGATTGACCCGATCATCGTTAATAACGCGCCAAAACGCAAAGGTGTGGTTATTGGAGGCCATTTTAGACTCAAAATAGCTCAAGATTTGGGATTTAAGACAGTTCCAGTGGTTTATATCAATATTCCTGATTTAAAAAAAGAAAAGGAATTAAATCTAAGACTCAACAAGAACACCGGGGATTGGGACTGGAATTTATTATCAGAATTTGAAATGTCAATGCTTAAGGATATTGGATTTGAAAGTAAAGATTTAGATAAATTATTCGGAGAAGATATTCAAAATGAAGAAAATCTTGATCCTGAAGAAATGTATTCAGGAATCGGAATACCAGAATCAAAATTAGGAGAAGTTTATGAAATAGGAAATCATCGGGTTATGTGCGGAGATGCCACAAATCCGGAACACATTAAAAAACTTATGGCCGGCGAACAAGCAGATATGGTTTTTACGGATCCGCCATACAATGTTGACTATCAAGGCGGAATGGGCGGAGATGGAGATAAACATAATCGGGAAGGAATTTTGAATGACAAGATGAATAAAAATGATTTTTATGAATTTTTGTTTAAATCAGTTAAAAATTTAATAGAGAATTGCAAGGGAGCATTTTATATCTGCATGGGATCAAGCGAGATAGATACGTTAAAAACTGCATTTGTTGAGGGGGGGGGGCATTTCTCAAGTTTTATCATCTGGGCAAAAAATACCTTTACATTGTCGCGATCCGACTGGCAGAGTCAATATGAACCGATGCTTTATGGTTGGCCGAACAATATAGTTAATCATTACTTTGCCGGCTGGAGAGATCAAGGAAATGTTTGGGAAGATTTAGAAGTTTTAAAACCTAGTTATGATGGCGGAAAAACTACGATTAAACTTGGAGAATATCATCTTGAATTGGATGGTTTAATCACTGGTAAGGTAATAAATAAAAAAGACCAGACAGATATCTGGAACGAAAAGAAACCATCAAAGAGCAAAGAACATCCGACTATGAAGCCAGTAAAACTCGTAGCCAAGGCGATTAAAGCATCAAGCATAAGAGATCAAATTGTTTTAGACACATTTGGAGGCAGTGGATCAACGTTAATAGCTTGCGAGGAATTAGGGAGAAAATGTTATATGATGGAACTAGACCCGAAATACGTTGACGTAATAAGAAAAAGATATTCTAATTTTATTAATAATCAAAAGAAACAAGAAAAAAAAGAAATTAAAAAATAAATTATGTATTTAAATAAAATTTTATTCATTAATCTTTATCAAGAATGCCCTAAATGCGGACAGCGCGTACAAGTTTATTGTGGAGTATTGGAAAATAAACTTAATTTTGGTTATGAAGACGCACAAATGTGTCAGTGTGGACATTTAATGTCTAAATTAGTTTTAATTGCTTCAGTAATGAATAACAATGGAGAGGTAGAGAAAATAAGTCAATAGAAAATAATAGAATATGGTTAAAAAAAATGAAATCCGAAATAAACCAAAAAAAAGGGGTATTTATAGAAAAGCAACATGGATAGAATTCGTTAAATTTACAGCAACTCCTATAATTTATAGAGATGAAGAGTTTGGATTTCATAGAGATGGAGATTTTTGTAAAAAGAATAAAATTAACAATGAAACACTTTGTCGATGGAAAAATGAACCGGAATTTTATGAAGAAGTAAGATTGTGTTGGAAGAAATGGGGAAAGGATAGAACGCCAAATGTAATTGCAGGATTATACCGGACCGCAGTCAAAGAAGGTAAAGCAGCCGAATCATTAGCGTGGATGAAAATAGTAGAAGATTGGCAGGAAAAATTAGATGTTGGAGATATTGTTGCACGTAAATCGCTTAAAGATATTCAAGATAATATTCGTAGACTCGTAGAACAAGAAAAAGCAAAATCATTAATTAAAAAGTAATTATGATAATTATACCAATCCATTATTTAAAATCATTACCGGTAGAAAATTGGGAACAGATAAAAATTCAGGCGGAAGAATTAAAAAAGTTTATGGATGATAATAATGGAACATTTGACGGAAGAGAAGGGTGCGCGCTTCATCATTCCCAAGTGTCAGATAAACCTTTTAATTTCTTTGTAGTGAATAGAAAATTAATACCAGAATTAGTTTTTAAATATAGGATTATAATAAATCCAAAATTAATTAAAGGAGAGGGAATGAAAATAAAAATGCCAGAAGGTTGTATGTCTTTTCCATTCAGAAAAGAAAAATATGTTGAAAGATATTATAAAGTAAGAGTAGAATATCAAGTGCCGGTAATGTTTGGGAAATTAAAAACAATTACAGAAAATTTAACAGGATTGCAGAGTCAAGTTTTTCAACACGAATGCGATCATGGCGAGGGTAAAAATATTTATTTTGAAAATTAAAATTAAGGCAGAGAAAATATTTAGAGAAGCAATCCAATTATATAAAGAAGAAAAAAAATAATAATTATGCGAGAAGATTTTATATTTCCTTTATTCGGAGATGATATTATAATCACAGACAAAGACTTTGAAAATTTAGGAGACGTTTTAACGATAGAACAAGCTAATGAATTTATAAAAGAGGAATTTGATAAATTAAAAGATGATGCAACATGGCAGTTCGCTCGAGATAATTTTCAAAATGAAGATGAATCGCCATGGGAAATGTCCCCGGGAGAATTAGCAATATTTAAATTGATTTTATTTAGGCAATATCCTCGCTCGCAAATTATCGCCAGCACGCAATACGGCAAGAGTTTGACAATAAGCCGCGCTCTTTTAACAAGGATAACAACATTCCCCGGAGATTGGATGTTGGTAGTGCCGGACACAAAGAGAGGTCGCATTCTTATTAATTACATGATACGCGATACGGCCAACAATAATTTCTTTGCCCGTAAACTTTCAGGTATAAATATAAAAGAAAAGAATTTATTAATGAGATTGCTTGAAGAGAAAAGCAAAGTTAAACTGACATATTCAATCATGGAAGAGGATCAGATACCAAGATATGGAACAATAGAGATTATTACAGCCGATGCCAGACGTAAACAGAACACAATCACGACAATTATGGGTTTTGGTGGCCGTAATATAGTAGCAGATGAAGCCGCACTTGAAGACGATGATGTCGATTCTGGAATATTCAGAATGTTGGCCGGAAAAGGAGAAGATACATTTTTAGTAAATATAGGCAATCCATTTTTTAGAAATCATTTTTTAACAACGTGGAAAGACCCGAATTATAAAAAAGTTTTTATAGATTATAAAATAGGAATGGCAGAAGGACGTTATTTACCAAGCGTTATCGAAGAAGCAAAAAAGAAAGCAAATTTTGAAGTTTTATTTGCCTGTAAGTTTCCACCGGCCGATGCGATTGATTCTGATAATTATCAGCAACTTATAAGCGACGAAGAAGTTAAACTGGCAATGCAGGGCGGTGTACATTTTGGAGAAAACAGATTAGGAATCGACCCGGCTGATGGCGGAGAAGATGACGCGTCAATAGTACACAGAAGTTCGGGATATGCAGAAATTCTTTTTAATCAAAAAGGATTAGATCAAATGGATTTTACCGGCCAATGCTCGAATAAATTAAAAGAAACAAATATTAAAAAAGTGTATGTCGATAGCGTCCAGATCGGAACATATAGCCGGCTCGTCGAAATAAACAGAGTAGATAATGTCAAGCCGGAACAGAAATGGAATCTATTCGGAGTTAAAGGAAACGAAACACCGGGCGACCCAAGACAATTTTTAAATAAGAGAGCTGAAATGTATTGGAGACTTAGATCGTGGATTAAACAAGGAGGAAAATTAAGTAAAGATCCAATCTGGTTGCAGTTAACAACCATTAAATATAAAAATGTAGATAGTAAGGGAGTCATCGCAATAATGCCTAAGGACGAAATGAGAAAAAGAAAAATAGCAAGTCCAGGCGCGGCAGATGCATTAGCGGCAACATTCTATGATCCGCAAACAGCAATTGCCATTACTCAAGAAGAAAGATTTTTTATGAGAAAAATGGCCCAACAAAAGAAACATAAGACTCCAAGCGGAGGATATAATCTTAAAATGACTGGACATTAATTATTAAACTTATGAATAAAGGAGAAAAAGAAAATAAAATAAATAATAAAGAAGAAACAAATGGAGAAACACCCAAGACTGCTTATAATCCAAACATCTCAGACCAAAAAATTATAAAGGGTGTTTATAATTCATTGCAGGATATGATCACGCTTCAAACCAAGACATATCCTGAATTTAATAATAGAAATTTAAAAGCATTTGTTGACGATGGAGATAAAAGATTAAATGCTTATGTAGTTTCCAAAGAATCATATGATCCGCCGAAAGAAGATTGGCAATCAAATGTTCCACTTCCGACAATACGCGATAAACAGAAAAAGAATTTAGCCGGATTTTCTTTACAAGTTCCAGACATGGAAATTAAAGCATATGGAGAAGATAACGTAATGAATGTAAATCGGGCCGAGATAGTGAAATGGTTAATTAAAGGATCATACATTCAAGAAGAAAATTCAGTACTCGAGAATTTTTGGGAATCGTGGGAAGCATCGACACATGGAACAGTCATTAAATATGAAGGATATTTAAAAACAAGATACAAACAAAAATTTATAACAAATTATGATATCGTCACCGGTAAGATTGAATATGTTGAAAAAGAAGTAGACGTCGATGATAAATGTATATCTTATCAATTGCCGATCACAGAATTTTTTATCAGAGATATTAATATTTCTGATGTTCAAGATCAACCCGAAGTGGCATGGGTTAGATATTTAGACAAAGATGTATTTGAAAATGAATTTGGTAAATATACAAATTTTAATTACGTAAAAACTAAAGGAGAATTAACCGATGCTGATACTACATCTTTTTATTATCAACAAAAAAACGCATGGGAAACGAGAACAAACGGAAAGAATATTGAAGTTATCAGACTTTACAACAGAATGAAAGATTCATACATAATCGTGGCCAACGGAGTATTATTGCTCAATGCGCCGCTTTTATGGAAAAAGAATGGAGTTAAAGCATATCCATTCGCGAAAACTATATTTGAACCATTTGTGAACAAAAGTTTCTTCTATGGTAATTCATTTCCAAATATTATGGCCGGAATTTATGACTCATTTAACACCACATTTAACACAATGAGTGATAAACAATGGCGCTCAATGTTACCGGGAATGTTAGTCGGAAGAGTTAATCAAGATGCATTGGATTTAGAAGACCAGATAGTGACGGGATCCTCTCATATTTCCGTTGAAGACGTCACTCAAGTTAAATCAATACCAGTGGAAGGAATTAATAATGCTGATGTTTCATTTTTTAAAATTATAGGTCAACTCCTCGAAGATACCAGTCCATCACTTCCAAATTTATTGAGCGGAAAGAAAGCTACAGCCAGAGAAGTAGTTATCGCTGATGAAAAATTACAGGAAATGAAAACACTTTATAATGAAATGATTACTGATTTATGGAGGCAAAAATATTATTTAAGACTGGCCAACATTCAACAGAACTATCCTCAGCCAAAAACAATAATGGAAAAAGATGAAAAGACAGGAGAAATAAAAGAGATTAAAGTTTATAAAACTTATATTATCAATGATTGCGAATTAGATTCATCAACCGGTGAACGAGGAACACTTGCTATTCAATTTAGGGACATTAAAGATAGTGAAAAGAAATCTTTAGAAGCGGCAACATCCATTGAAGAAGAAATGATGAAACAGCAAGGAATACAATATAAAAAATTAATTATCCCGACAGATTATCTTGATAATTATAGATTCCAAATTGAAATTATATCATCGACTGTTTATAAACAGAATCAGGGTCGCGTACAAGCAGAGGTACTTGAAAAATTAGAAGTAGTCAGTAAATTATTCCCTCAAATATTCGTTGTAAATCAAAAAGATTATTTCGAGCAATTCGCTAAAGCATATAATGATAGCCCGGGTAAATATCTTAAAAAGTTAGAAGAACTTCAGGCTGCAGCAAAAGAAGCTGAATTAGGCCAGGCAGGAGGCACAGGAGGCGCACCAGAAGCAGGAGAAGGAACAGGTGCGACAAAACCACCCTTACCACCAGAAACAGGACAAATAGCAACACAATAATTTTTAATTTCTTAATTTTTTAATTTTAAATTTATGTACGATTTAGTAAAACTTGCAAAAAAAGAAATGGAAAAAAAGAAAGAAAAAAGTCTTGAAATGACCACGGATAAAATATGGCCATCAAGAATTGATTTACCTTATATAAGTTTTAACGCCAAACAATTACCGGAAATTAAAGATTGGGAAGTAGGCAAAGAATATGAAATGAAAATAAAGATTAAGATGAATTCTTATTCAGAGAGTAAAGCATTAGAGGGAAATGAAGTCGCAAGAGCTGATTTTGATTTAATTGGCGTAGAACCAATAGAATAAATATTATATGATTAGAGAATTTTTAATCAAACTTTTATTCAGATTGCTTGACGATGATAAACAAATCACCGGCGTTGATAATGAAAGAATTAATCAATGGCTTATTCGTCAATATTCAGATATGGGATTTAGAGAATATTTTAGAAAAAGAGATATACAATTATTAAAAACAATGGGCGTAGGTTTAGATCAAAACAGTTATAAACTTTGGCTCGGCCAAAGGTTCGAACTGTTGAGAACTTTACAAAAAGTCGATATGGCCTATAAACAAACTAAACCAAAGACCGGTGCTTCTGTTCGCGAAGACAATAAGAAAATAGGCGAACAAGAGCAAGGGTAAAAAGGCGAACATATGAAAACACTTAAATTAAAAAATTACTTTTTTATTGGAACACCAGAAGAGAATGGGGTTAGTAAAAAATCAGTCGGTTTGGCTGAATGGTTGGGCAATCAAATGTTGCACGGCCAAGCTTCAAGATCAAGAACAAGATTTTTGCAATTGATCGCGCCGATACTTCAAGAGTTAGATAAAACTCGCATTGAACTTCTTAAAAAGTACGCCGAAAAGAAAAAAGTTAAACAAGGTAAAGAAGGCGAAGAAAAAGAAGTTGAATTGCCTGTTATGTTCTATCCGGAAGTTAAAGTTAGTGAAAATGGCGAAGAAATCATTGAAGTTAAAGAAACAACCGACGAGCATAAAGGTAAAAAGTATAAGATTAAAGATGTTGATGGTTTCAATAAAGAATATCAGGATTACTTGAATGAAGATTATATCGTCGATGTTTTGCCGTCCAATAAGAATATGATTGAAGGAGTCAAAGATATTCTTTTAAAATCTCACGAAGAGTTTGGCGGACGACAAGCATTACTTTATGATGAATGGTGCAATGCATTTGAGAATCTCACTGAAGTAAAAGAAGAAGAAGTAAAAGAAAATAAAAAAGATAAGAAAGATAAGAAATAAAAAAATAATCAGTATATTAACTATTATAAGGCGGAGAACTTATGAAAGGTTAATTTTAGCAGTAAGTGCAATTTGGTGGCCTTTGGCTCCGCCTTTATGGTCATCAAATTGCACGCTGGCCTTTCGATAAGTTTGGCCGTTTTTATTTTATTTAATATTATCTATATTATTTAAACTTAAAAAATTTATTAACTAACATCTCGGGATTGATCCTGCCGAGTTCACAAATTAAAGGATTTAATAAATATGTCAGAAAATAAAACACTTGACTTAAATAATGGAGAGGAGAAAACTCCTGGCGGAGATGGTCAACCGCAAAACAATGCTTCCGGTTCAGAAAATTCATCTACTGAAGAAATAGAATCTCAAATCAATAAAACTTTGGGAGACCAAAGTGATAAAGACGATGAGGTTGATTTAGGAGATGAAGAGGATGAAACGGTTGTCCTTCCTAGAAAAACTGTTGAGAAAATTCTTCGCGATAAAAAGAATTATAAAGATGGTCTATTATCCGTAAAGGATAAACTCAAAGGCTTTAAAAAGCCAGTTCAAAAAAACGAAGAAAAACCTAAACAGAAATCAGATAATGAGCCTATTACCCGCGCTGATTTGCATAAAATCAATTCGGATAAGGCCATTAAAGAAGTTTGCAAAGACGAAGTGATTGATAAAAACTGGGTGGATATCATCAAGTTTTACACTCCTCGTCGCGGAAAAGAATCTACCGAGAGTATTATAGCGGACATTCAAGACGCTAGAACTCTTTGGGAGAAAAATGGTGGAAAAACCAACAACGGAGATGATGGAAACAATAATGACAGAAAAATCTCTGCTGATCTTGCCGCAGAAAAAAGCAAACCATCTGGTACAAAAGGAGAGGGCAAAAATCAGGAACGTAAGAGTATTCTTACTAAAAAAATTCCTGTTAAGGAATGGTACAAATAAAGTCGATTATTCCTTATAAGTTTAACCAACATAAACGCACGATAAATTATGTTTACACCTCTACGTTACGATTCCGGAAAAATTGTTACCATTAAAAGTGGTACTGTTTCCGGATCTACAATCACAAAGTTTGATGCTTTGGATTGGGCAAGTGGTTATTTACAAAGAGCAACATCTGCATCCACAGAGATCAGAATGGTTGCCTTGGAAGATAAAGTTACTGCCGCCGGCGAACATGAGGACATCCAAGTTCTCATCGTTGATGGAGTTGAATTTGAATGCGATTGCACTCACAATTCCGCCGTCACTCAAAGAGGAACCTATGTTGACTTAACCGATCACGACACTCTTGATAATGATGCGACCACAACGGACGTATTCTATGTCACAGAGAACGTTGGAGCGGCAGCCGACAAAAAGGTTAGAGGATACTTCGTGCATAATATAGCTTAAACGTATGCCTATTTTAGTTAGCGATTTTCCGTCATTAACTGATGACTTACAAAGTATATTTAACGAAGTAGCCAAAAACAAGGTAGCAGAAAATGTTGGATTTTCAATTTTCAATGTATTCGATACAGATCGTTTAACATATGATCATTTAATCCTACATGGAGTATCCGGGATCAAGAGAGTTACTTCCGGCCAAGACTTACCAAAGTTAAGTGCCAGAGAAGGTGACTCAGTTTCTTGGACCCAAGAATACTTCGGTGCTGAAGTTGACATCACTAAAAAAATGCGAAAATTTGATCTTCACAATCAGATTGATTCTGTTGTTAGAAGCATCACTGAAGACGCATTTGATAAGATTGACCAATCATTGGCTGATAGAATCATTCAAGGTTGGGGAACATCTTATACTGATGTTTACGGAGACACGGTTTCTGCTCTTGGACCTGATGGATTAGCATTATTTACTGCTTCACATACTACTCCGATTAATTCAGATGTTTTCTCCAATATAATTTCGGACGGGACCAACACCAATCCTCCACTTTCAAGACAAGCAATTGTTTATATGAGAGCGCAAGGATTGAAGCATCGCGATCCGAATAATCTTGTTAGATCGATTAACTATGACACAATCATAGTAACCGCTGACAATGAAGATATTGCAGATCGTATTTGTAATTCTGAGTATTTACCGGGCAGTGCGAATAATGACAAGAATCCATTAAAAGGCAAAGTTAAAGTAATCGTCTGGCCTCGTCTCGCTTTAGCGAGTGATGGCACTGACTCTTCTGCCTATTGGTTCATGTGTGACTCTAAAGGAGTTAAAGAATCGTTACAATGTTTATTTGCAGAACGTCCGGCACTTGATGCTCCGGAACAAGTCTACGCGAATAAAAATTGGGCTTATTCTTTAGATTTCTTCTATGCAATCGGTATGGGCTTTCCGGCTTATATCGCAGGTAGCAAAGGAGATAAATCCTAGTCATTAATTTCTTTGTAAGAAAATAAATCTATAATAAAAATAGTCGGTTCGGGGGAAGCCGTAAATTCCCCCGAAAGTTTACATTTAAATAAAATTAATCAAAACAACTCTTATGTCTACTCAAATTGACTGGGCTAAACTTACGAATGAAAATAGGGTTAAAGCTCCCGGCATTCCTTGGACTCAAGCCGAGATGGATGCAATACATTCTAAGGGCATGAATCCCGATGATGTTAGGGCCGGCTTTCTTGATCCTTTGGAAATCGAAAGTGATAAACCTAGAAAATTAAGTCAACTCAGAAAACCTGAGTTAGTAATTAAGGCAAAGGAGCTGGGGATTGATTTTGATGAGAAAGTCGCAACGCGCGGCGATCTTATTTTAGAAATCAAAAAGGCAGAGAAAAAGTCGGACGAGAAAAACGTCTAATAAACCCCAGATAACCTTCGCTTTTTTCTCCAAGCGATTGAACTAATAGGGATATGAGAAATCAATTATTACGTTTAACAAAAGTCAAATCGACAAAAGGCGAGAGAAGAATCGGTGAGATTTTCAAACGAAATAGAATTAAATTCAAAACGAAATATCGGATTGGAAAATATGTCGTGGACTTCCTTGTCGGAAGAACAGTCATAGAAGTGGATGGAAACATTCACAAACATACCGATACTCATAAAGATATTTTTCTATTTTCGCAAGGATATGTTCCGATTCATATCTCAAGTTATGTTAAACAAGAAATAATTGAAAAACAACTTATAAACCTAATCGAATCAAACAAATATGGCAGAAACAGATAATTTCGTTAAATCGTCTATTGGTTGGTTAGAATTAGTAAATTATTCAGCGAATCCTACCGACACCGATGCGAATCGGCGCGGTTTGGCATTTGTTTCCGGATCACTTAAATATTGGAATGGCTCATCTTGGGTCTCCGTATCAAGTGCCGGGGGAGTGTCAACATGGGACGACCTGTATGATTTAGATAAAACTTTATCCATAGACGATGGCACATTTACAATTCAGTTATTAGCTGGAGAATCTTCAGTCGCTTTAACGCTCGCAGCGCAAGCTACAGCGACCGGCGCACTTTTAGCATTCTCTAATTCAGGAACTGGTAATGATGTTACTGGTACATCAAGTACATGGTCAGTAACTTCCGCAGGTGCTGGAACTTTTGCAAGTTTAATAGCCGAAAGTTTAACCGCTGCGGCTAATCTTACAATTGATGCTACTGGAACTGGTACTATTATAATCGGTGGAACTTCTACCGGTGCGGTAACTATCGGTCCGGCATTAACAGCCACTGCTTCAATTACTATTACCGGAACAGCTGATACTGATTGTCTCACAGTCACAGCAGGTGATGTCGTAATTTCAAATGGTAAAATTACATTGACAAATGACGACACCGATGCGGCCTTAACAGTCGTTGCTGCTGCAGTCACTACGGGAAATGTTATCTTGATTACCGCCAATGGCGTGACTTCAGGTAATATGATCAATTTAGTGACCACAGCTTCTGGTTTTTCTGGTGGAACATTTTTAACTTGTAATGACGGCTCAGTTAGATTTAGCGTTGGCGTTGACGGGGCAACCCTCATTGCTTCCGGCGTTAATTCTACGAAAGCTTTAGAAATTACAGGTATTCAAACATCAGAAAATGTTATCACAGTAACTTCATCTGGAGTAACCGCTGACAATAAAGCAATTTTATTGATTAATTCTTCCGGCAATTCTGCCGCAGGATCAAATCAAATTAGAATTGCTCCGTCTGGAACTCCTGTTGAAACTTCCGTTGGTATAGAATTTGTCGGTGCATCTAAATTGATGCAAGCGATGGTTCTCGATGGAGACTCCGTTGATAATTCAGTAGCTGTAATTAATGGCGGTGGAGCATTAGCTTCAACTAAGGCCGTTTTAGAAGTAACAGCTGATGGCGAAATCGCTGCAGGTGGTACAGTCGCAAGATTCGGTTTCTCAGGTACTGATACCAACACTCCTTCGGTCGTTTATTCAACGACAAGCGGAGCTGGTGCAGTATTTGAAGGTGTATGTACAAACGCAGGCGCACTTGGCGCGTGGATAAAACTTTATCATAACTCCGCTTCTCCGGCCAACAGTGATGTTGCTGGAAGAATTGCAGTTTATGCTAAAGATGCCAGTGCTAACGTAGAAGTAATGTCAAGAATCGATACAGTGATAACTGACGTAACAGCCGGTAGCACTGATGCCGATTTATTATTCTACGTGATGAAAGCTAATACTGTTACCCTTATATTAACCCTTGACTCAGATGTCAATGGATTAGTTGTTGGTAGCGGAGCAGCCGCTGCAATCGTAACTTCAAATGGAGCTTACGATTTGACCTTGAGTACAAACTCGGGGACTACCTCTAGTTTAATCACTATTACTGACGGCGCTGATGGCGCAATCAGCCTGATTCCAAATGGAGCAGGAATTATATTGGTTGGATCAGGAGCGGCAGCCGGAACTATCAGTTCAAGTGGTGCATATGATCTTAAACTCGAAACCAATTCTGGGACCAATTCAAGTTACATCAATATCGTTGATGGTGCTGCAGGTGCAATTAAACTCGTTTGCAATACAACTGGTGTAGTTGAAATAAATAACACCGATGCAGGTGCATTGGGTGCTGTTCTTCAACTTAATCATGTGTCTGCATCAGCGGCCGCGAATGATGTCGTCGGTAGAATTCTCTTCACGGGAATCGACGATGCGGCAGCCGCCGAGAGTTATGCAAGAATCGATGTAATTGCCAAAGATATTGCCGCGGCTAATCCCGACGGAATCATGGCATTTTATGTCGATGTGGCTGGCACATTAACAGAGAAGATGCGTCTTGATGCTGATCTCGCTGGTATCCAAGTTGGTACTGGTGCGGCAGCCGCGATTGTTCAATCATCTGGAAATTATGACTTGATTCTTAAAACTGGAAATGGTACTACTGGTGATATCACTATTACCGATGGTGCTAATGGCAATATCACTTTATCCCCGAATGGTTCGGGACAAATTGATTTAGCCAATGTGGTTTTAATGAGCAAGACTCAGTCATTAACTGGAGCTGGAGCGGTAGATGTGGTCTCATCGATCACAGAAATCACTACAACTGCGGCAGATGCATTAACACTTGCTGACGGTACGGAAGGACAACTCAAATTCTGTATAATGTTATCAGATGGCGGAGAAGGAACGCTTACTCCGGCCAATCCAGGAGGATTTGCCACAATTAAATTTAATGATGTGGGAGATTCTTGCTTACTGATGTTCACTAACAGTAAATGGTATGTCATTTCGAATAATGGATGTACTGTAGCTTAGTAGTTTAAAATAGAATCTAATGATAAAGGTTAGATTCAAATCCTTTGACTCCGGGCTTTGATTTTTAAAGTCAAAGCCCGGGCAACAGGATCTTAAGAATCTTAGTTAAAGAAAAAATAATAAAAATTAAAATTTATGCCGGCAAAATCAAAAGCACAGCAAGAAGCAATGGCAATAGCCTTGGCGGCAAAAAAAGGTAAAATTCCAAAAAGAAAATTACTCGGAGCATCAAAACAAATGGCTGAATCAATGACTAAAAAACAACTCGAAGAATTTGCTTCAACGCCAAGGAAAATTTTGCCAAAAAAAGTCAATGTTAAAACTTGGTATTCCTAAAATTAAAAAAATTAACAATTAAAATTATAATCATATGAGTCAACATTATTCTTACACAGAAGGTATTGTTTATAAACAAACTATTCACGATGCTATAACGGCCAGCGTCGCCGTAGCAGACGCTAAAGCTGAACTTTGCGCAGGAGCAAAGTCAATTATGTTAAGTTTAACCGAGGGTGGAACAGTTAATAATCGCTCGGGAGAACTAAAGATTTACGTTTCAAATGATGGCACAAATTTTTATCAATATAATATGTTGATAGATAATGTTGCCAATACTAATGCTCAAAACAAAACAAGAATTTCATCAAAAGTTCGTGCCTCTGCAGGTACGGATATTTTATTTCTTGATAAAGAAACATTGGGAGCAATTGCATTTTTTAAAGCTGAATTAGTTATAACTGACGGAGCGGCCCCGACCGGAAACTTCACAATCAAATCTACAGTAATGTACTAAAAATTTAAAGATTAAAATTAAATATGAAAACAATTTTTCTAAATAATTTAGAATTAATAAAAGATAAAAAACTTACATTTTTAACCAGTGATGTGTCGGCTGGAGATTCAACATTACCTGTTGAAAGTATAATCGGATTCGCAGTAAATTTAATTTTATTTATTGGAGAACCGGGAGACGAAAAATCAGAAGTAATAAAAACTCACGCGACTACACCGCCGAGCAGTCTTTCGGTATTTTTAGCTTCTAACTGTGTCTTTGACCATGTTCAAGGAACACCTGTTTATATAATAAAATATGATCAGGTTGAATTTAGTCATGCAGTAACAATCGCCGGCACAAAAACAGTTCTTGATACCATTAATATTCAAGCAGATGAAATTAATACTCAATATGACGATAGTACATATTCATCGGGATATTATTTTACAAGATTAAAAAATACTATTGGAGCAGGAAGTTATTCTGATTATTCAGATCCGATTCCTTATAACGGATATGGAGATAATACGGTCGGAGCGGCCATAGATTATGCTTTAAAAAGAAATAAAACTGAATTCACTGAGAATGTAACTAAAGATTTTTGTATAGAAGAAATAAATAATTGTTTGCAATTCGCGCGAGGTAAATTAAAAAAATGGCATAATCTTCAAGAATTTGATTATAGTTTGGGAGCTACAAGTCGCGGAATAAATAAATTTGCGATGCCTTCTGATGCATGGCAATATTCTTATAAATCAGTACTTGGATTCAGAATAGGTAGCGGTAAAAATTTAACTTATAAAGATAAAACAGAATTTGAAGAATATTTGGAAGGAGTTAATCATGCACTTCTAAGTTCTGGGGCGATTGCCGGAGATATAACAATCACAGTGGATGATCCTCATGATTTTCCAGATTCAGGGGATGTAATGATTAAAGGCCAAGTTATCACCTATACGGCCATTGATCGGACCACAGGGGCAATTACGGGAATCCCAGCGAGTGGTGACGGGGCTATTACAGCTACTTTGACCGCCGGGGACGATGTATGGCAAGGAGATTACGAAGAGGGAAATCCTGATATTTTTACAGTTTATGATGGTTATATCAGATTTTGGCCACTTTGTTCCGCGTCTTATATTTATAAAAATGGATGGATGGATTATTGGAAAGAAGCGCCAAGCGTTGACAGTGATAATGATACTTTAGATTTATCCAGATATGACATGGTTAAATATTGGTTAACTTGGGCAATTAGGGGACAACTTAAAAATGATGGAATGCGCGATCCAAATGATGCTGATTATGGATTATTTAATACTATTTTAAATGATGCCATAAGCATTGAACTTAGAACTCACGGCCAGAAATATAAAACTCGTCCATTATTGAATCAAATTAAATTTTAAAATAAATGAAATTATCAGACCAAAAAATAAGAGATTGTTCGGAAGGAATAATTCAATTCGTAGATACAAGTATTTTGCCGGTTAATTCGGTATATTTGGGAGTTAATTTTCTTTTTGATGAAATACTTGGCCGGGCCGTACTTAGGCCAGGAACAACACAATTGGGAAATCAAATTGTTAGTGGAAAATCATGTATTGGTCTTTATCAACACATAACTACAGCCGGACTTAAAGTTCCAATCGCAATTTTTAATGATTCATCTGATATTAATGCTGATATTTATGCATTAAGCGGCGCGACATGGTCATTAGCGAAGAATGATATTACTAAAGATTTAAAAGTTAGATTTGAAACATTTCTCGATACTACGATCGCAGTAAATGGTGCAGAATCAATGAGTACTGATGATGGAACGAATTGGGTAATTACTGGAGGAAATTTAGATGTTGGAAATATGCCGGCAGTTACGATGATCCGCGAATGGCAAGATAGATTATTTGCCGCAGGGGATCCTGTATATCCAGATAGATTATATTTTTCTTCAATTCAAAATGGCGTAACAATATCTTGGACATCGGGAAATGGTTATATAGATATTGAACCGGAAGAAGGAGCTGGTGCAATCAGTGCTTTGGCAAAAGTGCCGGGATACTTTCTGATTTTTAAAGAACGTTCTCTTAAAAGATGGGATGGATCGTCAACATATCCGGATGATTTAATTACTATCGGAACACCGACTCAAGAATCAGTTATTATGACTCGGCAATGTTGTTATTATTTTAATAAAAGAGGAATATACGAAACGACTGGAGGATATCCTAGAAAAATATCAAGAAGAATCCAAAAAATTATTGATGCCATTCCGGCAAGTTATTATTCTAAAATTTCCGGATGGGGAACAGGAGAACAAATTATTTATTCAATAGGAGATATTTCTATTGATGATTTAGATCTTACAAATTGCGTTATTATTTATAATATAGAAAGTCAAAATTGGTCACTTTTAAGTTTTCCTAAAGAATTTAAATTATGGCACCAATACATTGATTCAGATGGAGATGAATTAATAATGGCCGGAGATGATGATGGAAATATTTGGAAAATATTTGAAGGAGATGATGACGATGGATCTCCTATTAATTGGTTAATTCAATATCAATCTCAAGAATTTGGTACGCGCGGAAGAAAAAAAGAATTATCAAAATACGTAATTTATACAAAAAATGTTCGTAACGGAATATTTACATGCAGAATTGATGAGAAAGGAGAATTTAGACCATTGGGAAATAAAAGTAAAGTTAATAATGATGTTGAAGAAATTATTGGAAGTATTAGTGGAAGATATTTTGAATTTAGAATACAAGGTCAAGGAAAATCAGTCGAGATAATCGGTATAGATTTTCCAGAGGTTAACGTAACATTAAATTATGTCGGTTGATATAAAAAATTATAATTTATATGATCTAGGGTATGATAAAAATTTCATTAAAACAGATTCATTCTACGAAGAGACAAATACAGTAGAATCAAAAATAAGTAATTCTGTAAATGTCGCATTGGTAACTTCTGGAAATTCTACGGGAAATGTTACCCTTACATCAGGATTTTATAAATCTGCAAATTATGTACCCGGTGTATCCGGATGGACGATAAATGCAGATGGAAGTTCTCAATTTAAAGATATAACTTTAATTGGTGGTACTTTTAAATTTGGAAAGACCAGCTGGACAGATTCTGTTCATTCTGGATATTATCAAGGAGCGGAAGGATTATATTTTGGTGGCGCGGCAGATGTCACTAAAATTAAATTTTCAATTGCTACTGGTACGTTTGATTATACCGGCGGCACTTTTACAACTCCGGCGATTCTGGGCGGTTCAATCATTGGGACGACAATCGCTATTGGTTCTGGTAATTCTATTTTTAAAGCAGATGCTAATGGTATTTATTTAGGACACGCAATTTTTGCTTCAGCACATTTTAGTGTTAGTATGGCAGGAGCATTAATTGCTGATTCTGCGACAATTACAGGGTCTATCACTGCCACTTCTGGCACAATCGGTTCATTCACAATCGGAACTTATTTATATACTGGCACAAAGACGGCTTATAATGATGCTAACGCTGGTGTTCATCTTGGTTCTGACGGCATAGGAATAGGAAATAATCTTTTTACTGTTTCTGGCGCTGGAGTATTAACTGCAGTTTCGGGAACTGTCGGTGGTTGGAATTTAAGCACCAATCTTTTACAATCAGCCACTTCGGGAGTAAGAATTGTTTTAGATCAGGCTAATCTTCGTATTTCTGTTTTTGATGCCGTAGAAGAAAAAGTGGTAATGGGTTATCTTAATGGTTTGCCAAAACACGATGGTTCTGGAAACTGGGGTGCTTCCAATTACGGTTTTTGGGCAAGAACTGGAAATTCATTAAGCATAGACGGAGCTGGCGAATTTACCTCCGGCGATTGGATTGTCCAAAATGACGCCAATTATTTGATAAAAGACGGGTCTGCGAATATAATCGTTCGTCTTGGAACTGACACGGGCGAGAAAGGATTATTTATTTATAACACCGCAGGAACTCAATTAGCCAAATTTATATCAGATCAAATTTATGTCGGAGCAACGACAAGTTATTTACAATATACAGTTGCAGCAGGAATGAAACTTTACTCTAATATTTCAGATGCTTTAACTTTTGATTTCGGCTCTAATGTTCTTTTTAAAGAAGGCGGTTCTATAAAATTTACTTCGGTTACCGCACCGACTGCTTGCACGGCTACTTTAATAGCGACTGGGACTGGAAATGTAGATAACGGCGACCATAGTTATAAAGTCACTTTTGTAACTGCGGCAGGAGAAACAAGTTTAAGTTCTATTTCAAATGTGGTTACAGTTGACGGAACGCATAAACAAGTTGCTTTAAGTGGAATACCAGTCAGCACTTCAGGAGCAGTTTTACAACGAAAGATTTATCGGACAAAAGCAGGAGGAACTAATTATTATCTTTTAACAACAATAAATAATAATTCAGTTACGACTTATACCGATAATACGGCGGATGCAAGTTTAACTGGCGGAGTGGCGAATAATTTACAAAATGACACTGCTGGAAAAATTTATATTGACGGACAAGCCGTTATAGATATTAGTAATCAAAATATTTATATAGGTGTAGCATCAGGAACTCACAATACAGTTGGTTATGGATTGACTGCGATGGGATATGGTTCTTTACACAATAATACAATCGGACAAAATTGCGATGCTTATGGTTTGTTTTCCCTTTATTCAAATACAGAAGGAATTTTAAATTCCGCTTTTGGAGGAGGTTCTCTTTATTCAAATACTGTCGGAGGAAGAAATGTTGCCTCAGGTTGCAGTTCTCAATATTATAATATTGATGGAAGTTATAATACTTCCGGCGGAGTAAGTTCTCTTCAAGAAAATATTCACGGAAGTTATTTGACAGGATTCGGTTATATGGCTGGTTATTTATGCGAGAATTCAAATGCTTTATTTCTCGGTTATATGGCTGGCTCGCACGAAACTGCTGGAAATGTTTTTTATCTTGATGCCATAGATAGAGGAAGTTTAGCATTAGAAAAAGCAGGTGCTTTATTATACGGAACTTTTAATGCCACACCAGCAAATCAAACTTTGGTTATAAATGCCGCAACGACAATTTCAAATACTCTTAATTGTGGTGCGATAACAACTCTTGGAGATTTAACAGCAAGAGGTTTAAATACTGGCAGAGCAATAATTTCAGAAACTTATAATGATAACTCTGCTTCTACTTCAAAATTTAGATGTATCAAATCACATCAAGATACAGTTGGATATACAGCAACAGTAGATACGGAAATTTTAGGAATTTTAGATTTTTATGGAGTAGGTTCAGACGCAGATAGTTTTGATTATGGTGGTGAAATAAAATTTACCCAAAATGGTGCAGCTGGGGCAACTTTTATTCCAACTAAAATGACAGTAGAATTAATGACAGCAGCAGGTGCTTCATTTGAGGCATTAGTTTTGGCAGCAGATAAGTCGGCAGTTTTCGCTGGTGCTGTATCAGGAATAACGACTCTCGCTTGCGGTGCGATAACTTCAACTTCTGATATAAAAGCAAATACCTCTCAATATGTTTTAGAAGGTTATGCCACTGGCAGAAATGTTTTACGAGCTATGGCTGTTCAAATTCAACCCGGTGCGACACCCGGAACTAATATAAACATAGGCGATATGACCATAACATTTGGAACCTTTAATTGCACTAATAGTAATGCTACTAATTTAGCAAAAAGTGCAACAAGTGGTTCTTGGTCTTTATCTAGTAATGGTTTAGTAATTACTTTTTCTATTACGCCGACTATTCTAACAATTTTAAGTCATTCTGTTCAAATGGAAAAATTAAATACTGCTGCTTTACCTTTTAGAATTGAAACTTATATCAGTGCTGGGAATATTTGTTTAGTTATCACAGCAGTAGGTAGCACTACGGCCCTTGATTGGACAACAATTTTAGATGCGGGTTCGTATTTATTATTGAATTTTGTCTTTTTAACATCAGATTAATTAGTTAATTAATTTTAAAATAAAATTTATGACAAACAAAAACACGTATAAAAAAGTTAGTGAAACAGAATTTAAAGAAACCGAACAGATTTCGGTTACTCAAGAAAAAGTTTATTCTCTTAAAAGTCTTTACGAGAAGAAAATTTGTATTATTGACCAATTGGAGAGAGAACAGAAAGAACTTGAATCAAGAATTACCACAAGAAAAGCAGAATTGGAAAAAGTGGAAGAATTAATCGCCAAAGCGGAAGAATTGGGAATTAAAGAAGTGAGTTCCGTGAAAGAAGAACCAAAAGAGATACCTGTTTAAATAATATTTTATGTTTAAAAAAACTGAAAAAGAAAATTTAGAAAATAAAGAAGCGATTATTGAAAGAACAGTAGAACACATAATGATTGGGAAGATTCAGCTTTTAATAGCGATTATAGTTTTTATGTGTCCGGTAATTGGTTGTTTTTTTAAAATTCAAATGGACGTGGCTTTAATAAAGCAAAATCACGAGGCGCATATTCAGACAGCCATTGAAGAAATAAGAGAATTAAAAGAAGGAGAAAAAGATTTACAGATAAAACTCGATACCGACCATGAAGCCATTATAAAATTAATGACTATAAATAATTTAAATAATAAATAGATTATGAAGATACTTACACCTCAAGAATTTATAGCTCAAGAATTCAAGGCCGGAAGATATGTCACCGGAGGAATAGCCCATGTCGGCGGTGGTTCTATTGTCGACCAAACTCTTAAAAGTTTGGGGTTTTCTGATATAATTCCTATGCACGGAACTTACAAAGATCAAACGGCAATGGATGCACAAAAAATTTGGATTCAACCATTAATGTCTCAACTTAACGATATGAATGAGGCGATGTTTAATAAATATACTGCTTATGTTCAAAGTCAAATTCCTGATTTTAATAAATTATCATCAACAGATAAGGCAAGTATTTTAACTGGAAAAACTGAATATAATCCCACTACGATGAAATCTGCAGGAGAAGGAAATGTTAATATTGCCGGATCAAAAGAAAACCCAATAGGAAATATGACCGCAGTTTATTTAAATGGAGAAAATCCAATAATAATTACAGGCACCAGTATAGATGATATTTCAAAAAAGGCTTCTGATCCAAATGGACAATATAAAATAAATCCTGCCAATCTTTATGGCACAGGATTTCGTGATCCATCAACAATTCCAACTGGAAACAATGCAGCATTAAAAGCTTTGGGTATATCTACAATGGGGAGCGAAAAAGGAAGTGATCAACCTATTTCAAAACAAGTTTTTAAATCTGGCAAAGATTTATTTTATCAAATTAAAGATGGTTATAAAAAAATAGCAGATGTTCCTACACTTGAATCATTGTCAAAATCTGGAGTGATAGATACTTCTATTGGATATAAAGATTTGCCGGCAGGAGCAAATATTATTGGAAATATTCCCACTGGAGACACACCACCATATCTTCCCGGGCAACCAGAATCAAATGGAAATACAGGAGATACCACACCGATCAACACTGGAAGTTCTGTTTTACCAACTGTTGATATACCTAAAGAATTATCAGATAATCCATATTTTAATCAATTGGATGACAACAATAAAGCGATCATAGCTTACTATTGGAATATAACTAATAGTCAAGATGTCGCGAAACAAACAGAATTTCAAAATGCACTTAAATTGGCAGGAGAACAGGCAGATCCATATTGGAAAGAAAAATTAAATGTACTTAAAGACGAAACAAATAGAGCATTGGGAACACTTGAAACAGATGAGGCCACCAATGAAGCTGAACTAAGTCGCAGATCACAAGAAATAACCGATAATTTGACATACAATAAGGGATATTTGACAACAGAACAGCAAGCAGAACTAGCTAAACAAAAAGATACATATGATCAAGACCTTGTTGCGTTAAGAGAAAGTATGGCCGCGAAAGGATTGTCTTCGTCATCAATTAAAACTCAAGCTGGTGAACAATTGGCGAAATCTAATGCCGGAGTAGTTGAAAGTACTCAAAGACAATATGCAAAACAATTAAGAGATCTTGGAGTCAATGCAAATTCAAGTATAACTGATATTACTTCACAAATAAATAATTTAAAGAAGAAACTTGGAGAAAATAAAACAGATATAATTCGTAAAGTAGAAAGCTATCTTGGATCTACAGACACGACCACAAATATAAATAATTCATCGTCATATTTACTTGGAAATATAAAAGGAACAATTGGAGAAGAAAAAGGCACTGATATTTTACAAAGAGCCAATGCTTTACTTGGATCTAGTCTTTAATAATTTAATAATTTAAAAAAATTAAAATAAATAATTATGCCACAATCATACGTCATTAAACCGGGGGATACTTTAACCAAAATAGGACAATCATACGGAATGAATTGGAAAGATATTTGGCAAGCAAATCCAAATATTAAAAATCCCGACCTTATTTTTGCCGGTAAAACTTTAACTATTCCAGATTCAATAAATTCAATAAAACAACCATCAGGAAGTTTAGATAAAACATTGCCGCCGATAGAATCTAAAAAAACAGTAGGAAATATAGATAAGACATTACCAGATACACCAGCTGGAACTATTCCATCGGCATCTATAACCGTACCAAAAACTGAATTGCCTGCAGGAAATATTGACCAGATGACTTTATTAAAAATAATGCTTGGAGAGGCATCTAATCTGGCCGTAAAACAAGGAACGAAATCTGGATTAACTACGACATTTAAAAGTTTATCTGATCAGGGAGTACTACCAGAGAATGCAAGTGGAAATTTAACAAGCAGAATTATTGATTTTGTAGAAGGACGAACATCTAAGCCGATTGAAAATGAATTTAATAAAATGAGTACAATTATTGACTCAATGGCCAAAACTAAAGAGAATCTTGTGGCCCAGCAAGAAAAATTAAAAGATGATGCCCGGCAACAAATCAGTCAAGCTATTTCAAGCGATATGTGGAATAACATGGATGATACTCAAAGGAAAAAACTTTGGGATTCTGCCGGATATACGGGAAATCCAATTGCTTCTAAAAATACCAATACTTCTTATTACCATGTAACCGACGATAATGGAGATATTTGGAATGTAGGATATGATAAAACTACAGGAGCGATAACAAGCAAGGATAATCTTGGACCAATAGGAAAGCAATCGACAAATTCTCCAGAAAGTACTGATAATAAAGAAATCGATGCTTTTCTTTCTGATTCAGCAACTTATATTGAAAAATTAGACAATGGAACATTAGATTGGAAAACAGCATGGGATGCTTTAAAAACTAAATATCCAAAAGCTTCTAATGAAGCTATTGATCAAGCATTGGGTGGAGGACATAATCCAAATACCGGAGAATGGTGGGGAAGAGCAAAATAAAAAAATAAATAAAATAAAAAATTTAATTATTTAAAATTAAAAAAATGAATTGGGATGAATTAAATAACCAAGCAACAAATAAATTGGGTTATGGATCAATAAAGAAAATAGAACCAATTGCACCTACTGGTAACGGTAGCGGAGAAGGTGGTTATAGAACAGATCGCCATAATAATCCAACGGCAATGACCACAGACGTGGCCGCGACCTTAGGATTAACCGAGGGAAAAGATTATACCAAAGGAGATTCATTTTCAAATGGACAATATTATACTGCAAAATTATCAGGAAATGGTATAGATACCACAATTAAAGGAATGGATAATGCGATCGCGCAAGGAGTAAGCCCATTTTATACAAAATCCGGCCAACAGAGGTGGACACATACAGCAATATCAGATGAAGACTGGAAAAAAATGACTTATGATCAGAAAAAAAATACAGTTTTAGAAATGTATAAGAAAGAGGGTGGATCCGGAAAATCAGAATGGATAGGATCGAGTGCGAATGAAACAAACAAAACAAATCAATCACCAATCAATTCTGGATGGGATGCTTTAAATGCTAAAGCAAAAAATATTTACGAACCTACTGAAGAACAAAAAAAACAATCAGAACAAAAAGCAATGGTAGAAAAAACAATGGCCGAAAGCCCATCGCCATATAAACTTACTGGGCCAACAGAATTAAAGACAGCTCCGGAAACTTTTGAAAAACCATCTTATGATTCAAGTACCGGAAAAATGACTCCGGCTAAATTTCCTATAACGGATAAAGATAATTTTATTACCAGAATGGCAAAAACTGCTTTTAATGTGCCATCAGAATCTATCACCAATTTGGCAAATATTAGAATTGGTGATATTTTTAATCCAACAAAAAAAACATCTGAAAGAATCGGCGCGGCATTAGATATGGCTCCGGCTATTGCCGGAATGATTCCGGCCGTAATGGGATTTACGACTAAATTGGAAATGGCCAAAACTTCAAAAATACCGGTAATAAGTCAGGCGGCAAATATAACTGATAAATTATTTCAAAAAGTCGGAGAAGGACTTGGTTATGTAGGGGCCGAAACAGTAGATGCACTACCGATATCAGATGAAGCTAAAAATAATTTAAGAAATCCATTCGCCAATGCTTTATCAACTGTCGGAATGTTAGGATTATTAAAAACAGGTTTCGGACTTACAAATAAGGGCGGAGAATCTATTTTGAAAAAAACAGGACTTCCTGAAAAAGTGCAAAAAGGAATTTCAACCGGAGTAAAAGCAGGTACTGGTTTTATGATGGATCCGCTCGGGACAACAGTACAATTGGCAACAGGACAATTAAAATCAAAACTTGTTTCTAAAATAGCCCAAAGACAAGCAGATGGAATAGAAATTACTCCGATCGAAGCGCAAAAAGTAATGGGAGAAGTCGCCAAAGAAACACCTATTAAAACACCGGGTAATATTGAAATTCCTACTCCCGAAGGAAAAATAAAAGTAAATACAAATCAAAAACTCGTCCTTGAAAATTTTATAAAAGGACAAGAAGATATAAATTATAAAACAGTCAAATCTCTTGGAAAAGATATTGAAGGTAATAAGGTAGTCGCGCGATTTGAATGGAATTATAAAAAACAAGAGGCCACAATTTATACAACCAAATCAACCACAGCATCAAATCTTGCTCATGAATTGGGACATTATTTTGACACAAAATTGGTTAATGATGTTAATTCTAAATTATCAGATTTATTGCCGGATTATAAAGCGAATAAAGAAAAAATTAATGATTCATTGGCAAAATATGCTGTTGACCAATTAAAAGGAAATGCCACGGCCAAACAAATAACATCTACAGTTAAAAAATTAGTAGATAATTTTAATAATGATATTAAAAAATTATCCATAAAAGAAACCCGGGCCAAAGAATCTGAACAATTCGCTTCGGCCGTGAGAGAAGTAATAATCAATCCTAAAAAGTCTGCAGATACAGCTCCGGCATTTACTAATTTTATTCAGTATTTTGCCAAAGAAAAAGGATTTATAGCCGAAAAAGTAAAAGAGGTAGCAAAAATTGTAAAAGTCAAAAAAGAAATAACAAATACACTGGCGGAAGAATATAAAAAATTACATGAAGAAAAAACAAAAAGTTTTGCTTCTCGTTTTGGAGCCGATGAAGGAGCTAAATTAAAAGGTGGCGCCATGGAAAGAAGTGCGGTATTACGAAAAATGAGAGGTGAACCTACCGCGATAGAATTACAAAATATTACAAAATATCTAAATGCTTTTTATAAAGGAAAAAAAGTAAGTACTCCTGAAGGAGAAGGAAAGGTTAGTAGTGTTTCGTTTGGAAAAATAGGGGTAAAATTGTCAGATGGCAAGATTAAATTTTTTGACCGAACTAAAATTCAATCCACCAAAATTACAAAAACTGAAGCGATAGAATTTCTTAAAAAAGAAGCTGAAGCAAAAGCCAAAGAATATGTGGAACTTTATAGTGAAAAACAGAAAGGAAAACCAAAACCAGAAATAATAGAAGTTAAAGGAATAACTTCTAAAGATTTAATTGAATCAAAAACGACTAAAGAAATACAAACAAAACTTCAAAAGATTTTTGGAACATATAATGAACTTGAAAAATTAGAATCAAAAGATACATATAAAAAACCGAATAAAAAACTTTCTTTGGCAGATGATTATATGGCAGATATTGAACATGCAGCAAACGAAAGAAATTTTGAAGAAGTTAATCGTTTGTTAAAAGAAGTAAAAGAAAAATTACCAAAAATTAAAGAAGAAAAAAATGGACAATTTAAGCAAGATATTAAGGTAAAAATTGAAGAAATAAACCAAAAAGCAGAGATAGTCGCCCCAAGGACTAAAGTAGCGCCACATGGCAAGCCAGGGGGCAAAATTGAGGCAAAAAATGGGCATATAGCCTCCACTGGACTTAAAACAGGCAAATTTGTTGAAAATAAGCCGGCTTTCAACCCGGATAAAATCAACGCACCCGAAGACGTTGAAACTTTAATTAAAGGAATATCTAAAGTAAGCGGAGAATTTAAAAAGCAAAGAATTTCAAAATCAAATGAAGATATAAAATCATTGGCCAATGAAATTGGAGTCAGTGCGGATGATTTAATAAAAACTCAGCCAGGATCGATTGCCAATTCTGAAACTATTTTTAAATCTCGTCAGATCGTGGCAGATTTAGCACAAGATTTAAGAGATACTGTCAGGAAAATAACCACCGAAACAGCAACACCGGAACAACTTCAAGAAGTTAAAACAAAATTATTTAGATTACAAGGAACAATGAAAGCAGTGGCCGGATTTAGAACTGAAGCGGCTCATATTTTTAGACAGTTTAATATTGAGGCTATGGCCGGAGAAAATGATATTATGACTGACTTGGTAAGTCAATTAAAAAAACTTGATGGTAAGGCCGGCGAAAGTTTAGAGGCATTTACTAAAGGATCAAAAGAATTATTAGAACCAACGATCGCAGACAAAATGTGGCATCTTTGGTATATGAGTATTTTGTCGGGAGAATCAACTCAAATAAAAAACTTTTTTGGAAACTTTACTCAACTTATTGGAGAAACTGCTGTTGAGGGAATTATAAATCCATCAGGTTTTAAAGATACTATGGGCGGATTATATAAAGGATTATTATCAGGTTGGGGAAAAGCTAAAGAAATTATGGCCAAAGGAGAAACTTCTAAATTTGAAGAAAAAGGTACTAAACCTATTAAATTTACTTTAGGATATGAAAAAGGAGGACAATTTGCCGGCGTTAAAAAAATTGGAGCAGATATTTTAAATTCATTTGATTATGTCGGAAGATTTATGTCGGCCACAGATTCATTATTCAGGGAAGGATTTAGAGGAATGGAGAATCGAGCGGCCTCGCGCGAACAAGCAATTAATGAAGGATTAAAAGGAGATGCATTATTAAAACGCACTGAAGAATTAAACGCTAAACCAACAGAAGAAATAATAAAACAATCTGATAATTTCGCACAGCGTGGAACTTATACTCAAAAGCCAGCTGGAGTGATAGGTGTACTTTCTGAATTTATGGGTAGAGCTGCCAGAAAAATACCAGGCGGAAAATTTGTTTTACCATTTACAAGAATTGTGGCCAACGTGGTTAATAATTCATTAGATTGGACTCCGATCGGAATTAAAAGAGCATTAATGCCAGAAGGATCATTTAAAACAGCAGGAAAACTTATAGAAAAAGCCATGGGAAAACAAGTAGTTATCGAGAAATTAAGACCGCGCGCTAGGAATCAAGAACTTGGCCGGGCCGTACTTGGGACAATAGCCATGGGATATTTTGCAAGTTTAGCAATGGAAAATAATTTATCTGGTAATGGACCATCGAATATAAATAAGAAAAAACAATTACAAGATTCTGGATGGAGGCCAAACTCAATAAAAATAGGAGACAAATGGTATCCTTACCAAAATTGGGGACCAATGGCGATCCCAATGACATTGGTTGGAAATTATTTTGATTTTACAAAATATGAAAAACAAAATGCTGATGCATCAGAAAGAGTAATGGCGGCATTATTGAATACACCAAATTCAATTTTAGATATGTCATTTCTAAGTGGTGTAGCAGATCTAGTCACCGCAGTTCAAAACGTAGGAAAAGGAGGAGAAAATTATTTTAAAAGATTTTTAGCTTCACAGATTACATCACCAGTGCCTAATTTATTTAAACAAACTGCTCGATATTTTGATCAAGGAATTTATGAGACAGGAACACTTAAAGAATTGATATTATCTAATTTAAGAATCACAACCGGATTAAAACCAAAACTTAATGTTTTTGGTCAACCGACAAAAGGAGAAGCACTCACTCAACTTCAACCGGTAAGAATAACCAGCGATCAAACAATCAAATTTTTGGCAAAGAATGAACTATGGGTCAGTGTACCAAGTAAGGCTACAAAAATAAGGCCAATTAGTGAACGTAAGGATTTGCCAAAAAATGGCCGGCCAATGACAGAGGATGAATATTATAATTATGTTAAATATTCTGGAATTGAGATTAAAAAGCGCCTTGATCATCAAATCACATCAATAGAAAATTTACAAAATCAAGAAAAACAACAAAAAATAATTGATGATATAGTTAAAAATGCCAGAGAAGCCACTAAAAGAGGTATTGAAATGGGATTAATTAAATAATATAATAATATAATAATATTATGATCATAGAAAAAAGAGAAAGCCCAAATTATTATAACCGAGGGAAATATAAACCCGAAGCAATTATTATTCACATTACTGAGGGCAACATGCCAGGGACTTTATCATGGATAACCCATAAAGAAAGCAGGGCATCTTATCATTATTTAATTGATAAAACAGGAAAGATTTGGAATGTAGTTAACGAAATTAATGCCGCGTGGCATGCAGGATTGATTGTAAAACCAATATGGGAATTTTTAAAAGATAAAAAAATAAATCCCAATTTATATACGATAGGTTTGGCTTTTGAAGGATTTGGAGATAAAGATATTACCGCTGAACAGTACTACGCCGGACAAGAATTAATTGAAGATATTTGCCAAAGAAATAAAATAGAAAAAAATCTTACTAAAATTATACCTCATCGATGGATTAATGGCGGAAAAACTTGTCCAGGATTAGTTAATATTGAAAGATTGGTTAATGTTAAATTTATTACTTGCCCAAGTTGTAAAAAGGTCTTCAAGATATAATTAATTTAATTTTTAAATTATGTATTCATTTAAAATCACTTTACTCAAGGGTATCAAGTACTTCGTATTGTTTGGATTACCAGTTTTAGTTAGTTGTTTTATTCAAAATTTTCCTTGGATTGCTCAATTAACTGTTGGTGGAATCTTGACGATAATTTGTGATTTCTTAAAACATAAATACGGATTAAGATTACCTTAAATTAAAAAAATAAAAGAGAGATGTAGAAATAAAAAACTACCTCTCTTTTATTTATACCCCCTTGACAATATTTCATATTTTTATATAATTGGATTATGGCAATAGGATCAAAAATAAAAATTTCAAGAAATAAAAATCTCGTAGAAATGAAGAAGAAAACC
>JALOBW010000010.1 GCA_023228085.1 bacterium | reverse complement strand
CTCAAAAAGTTAGGTATTGTTTATATGCTAGAAAATCAACTGAATCAGAAGAAAGGCAGATATTATCGATTGAGTCACAGGTAAAAGAGATGCTTCAATTAGCAGAAAAGGAGGGATTGGAGATAGTCGATATTAGAAGAGAATCTCATTCGGCTAAAGATTCAGGGCAAAGACCTGTTTTTAAAGAAATACTAGAAGATATAAAGAAAGAGAAGTTTAACGGTATTCTTACGTGGGCACCCGATAGATTGAGTAGAAACGCAGGCGACCTAGGGTCGCTTGTTGATTTAATGGATCAAAAGTTACTGTTAGGCATAAGAACATACGGACAAACTTTTAATAATTCGCCAAATGAAAAGTTTTTGCTGATGATTCTCTGTTCTCAAGCGAAGCTAGAAAATGATAATAAAAGCATTAACGTAAAAAGAGGCCTAAGGACTAAATGTGAAATGGGACTAAGGCCAGGAGTTCCTCCTATTGGATATCTGAACGAAAGGCATATGGATAGAAAATGCCAAGCCATTATAGACCCAGAGCGTGCTCCTATTGTAAGAAAGATGTTTGAAAAAGTAGCTTACGAAAAATGGAGTGGCCGAAAGATATATAATTGGTTAAAGTTTGATATCAATCTTAGAAGCGTTACTGGTAAGAAAGGAATTACCCTTGGCAATATTTATCTGATACTTCAAAACACATTCTATTATGGAGTATTTGAGTATCCTCTTAAGAGTGGTAATTTCTATACAGGAAAGCATGAACCGATCATAACAAAAGAATTGTTTGATATGGTTCAGCAACAAGTTAAAAGCCAGGTCATAAAATCAGAAGGTAAAGAGTTCGCTTTTACCAGATTGATGACTTGCGGTTTATGTGGATCTGGTATAAGTGCTGACGAAAAGTTTAAAAAGCTCAAAGATGGGACTGTTAAAAGACATGTTTATTATATTTGTACTAAATCTAAAGATAGAAATTGTAAATGTAGCAACATCAATGAGGAAAATTTATTAAAACAATTTGAACAACTAATGGATAAGATTGATTTAGATGAAATAGGAATCAAAGAAAAGATAAAAGTTGAAGTGGAAAGATTCAAAAAATTCCAGAAAGTTGTTTTGGGCAATAAGGATAAAATAGAAGTTGGAGATATTGATATTCGTAATTATGCAAAATATATTCTACGAGAAGGATTGATATTAGAAAAAAGAGAGTTGTTATCCTATCTTAAGGGTAGACTAATTTTCAAAAATGGAAGAGTTGAAATAAACTAATTTTAGATTAATTTCCCTAGAATTTTAGATTCATTAATTTTTGCGAGTTGAAAAATTTCATCAATAGAAGCATTATTATCTCTCAATCCATAAAAGTGAGTTTCTCCAAGTAAAATATATTCCCACTTGCGATCCATTCTGTCTTCTGGCTTTAACTCATTAATTCTTCTAATCCAATCAATCGTAGCTAATTGTTTTTGTTTAACATTAGGGTCATTTAAATCTTTGTCCGATTTTGTTTCAACAAGATAAATACTGTCATTTGTTTTAATGATGAAATCAGGGTAATAAAAAGATAAAAATCCATCCGTTCTTATGTAGATAATATTAGCAAAATTATGATAATATTCATTGATTTTCATAATAGCTTCAACCTTGGAATCAGAGTCTGCATATTCCATTAAAGCTTTCTCAAGGCCACCTTTATTTGATGGGTATGGCAATCTTTCATAAATCGCTTTGACTATTTCTAGAGAATAATTTTCTCTAACTCTTAAATCTGAAACTTCCGAAAAATACCTTTTTTCTATTACCGCTTCGATACTACTAGTGTTATTCTGCATATCCATAATTAGTTTGCCGATTTCTTTAATTATGTGCTGAGTAACAATTCCGTTTTTAAGGAGAAGTATTTTCCAGTTACTATCAATAAATGGATCGAATACTTTATTAAAAAGCTTGTTTCTTATATAATCATCAATAATTCTAACTATTTCTAAATTATTAATCTGCATTACTGGAAAAGATTTTGCTTTTCTATTTCCAACTTTTACCATTCTATTAATAATAACGTTTAATATTTTCTCTAAATATTCATTATAGCTTTGCGATTTAAATAGGTTAGCATCTACCGTATACTCTCCGAATCTTGTCTTGACGGTTAATTCCTCTGAAACAAAACTTTCACCCTCCTTTTTAAAAAATTGCTGCAGACTGTCTAAATGATAAGCCGAAAATGATTCTAATTTATCAATATTTACATTACCATTAATTAATTCTTCTTCTGAATCATTAATTATTGATGGCCAATATAAATCGTATTTTTGATAATTACTCTTGAGGGTAACCTTAATAATGTCGCCCAAAACACCGTCTCTGTCTTTGGGATCTGTTTCGATTTCACCAATTAATCCCTCCTTCAATAAATCTTCATAAAATTGAATAAAAGATGGATGTTCAATAATTGTTAATAAATCAAGATAATTATTTGGTTCTTTTTTGTCTACTAATAGTCTTTTAAGATTCTCTTGCTTAATTTCGACAAATTCAGGCTCACGCCACATCAACCTTAAGCCACGACCAATAGTTTGCTCTAATAATATTGGAGCAGAAGTGGAACGTAATGGAACAATTACACAAATATTACTAACATCAAAACCCTCTCTTAACATTAATACTGAAACAATAATTTTTGGCCTCTCGTGCTTATCTATGTTGAATAATTTTTGTTTTAACTCCAACCATTCTACTTCAGAAATATCCCCTTTCCTATCAGAATCAACTCTCATTACATCTTCATTTGACCACCCTTCTTCATTTAAAAATTCTGTTACAAATGGAGTAACTTTCGTATCTTCGCACATAATAAGCATTTTAGGGTGCTTATCTGATATGCCATTTTTATCCTTTGTAAAATCAATAAAATTTTCTTCTAGTATTTTTAGCTTATTCAATCCAGCCCTGATCATTAATTTTTGACCTTCTGACAGTCCAATAACATTATTACCCTCTCTTATGGCATTATAGTCTAAAGATATGTCAGTTATTTCTTTTCTTTTATCAATAGCAATGATCTTGACTAATCCTTTTCTGATAGCATCTTTTAAATCAAAATCAACTATAATATGTGGAAAATAATGTTTAACTCTTTTTTGACCGCTTCCAGTAACATCATAGGGGGTGGCTGAAAAATCAATTTGAATAAACCTTGTACCCTTATTTTCTGATATTTTGTTTAAACTTTTTTGCCACTCTACTTCCTTAACTTCTCCATATATTTTATTCTCATGAATATGATGAGCTTCATCATTAATTACCATTAAATCGGGCAAATTAGATAAAAAGTCTGTTTCTTTACTGCCTAAATATTTAACATCTAATGAATCCAATGCATTTCCGCCCGATATTCCCGGGGTGAGTGGTAATAATTCATTAATAATTAAATCAGAATTATCTAACGGAGAGCCAATATCATTTTCTTTTTCTTCTTTGTCTAAAAATAAATGCCAATTAGCCATGGCTATCAATCCGTCTCCCGTGACTTTATTTCCAATTTCTTGTTTTCTTGCAACACTATTTTGAACGAAGCCAAAAACATCGTCTCTGTACTGAGAAGGAATAAATAATTCTTTAAATTTATAAAAATCAGATTCTTCAAAATGTCTTTCTTGGTTAATGTCTTCTTTTCCAAGATAGGCATCAAGTAAACGATCATAAACAATAATACCCGGAGCTACTAATAAAAAGTTTTTAGTAAATTTACCCGATTTTTCTAATTCATATTTGGCATTAAGATATTGCCAAATAAGTAAAGCGTGCATGACCCAAGTTTTTCCAGTTCCAGTAGCCATTTTTATGCCATATTTAGGCACTTCGTATTTACTCTTTTTTAATTCAATTACATCAATTTCTAAAAGTAGCTCTGGATTAACATTTTCATAAATATCCTTTACAGACTTTATGTTTAAAACTTCATGCAAATATATTGCATTTAAAATTGCTTGTCTTTGACCTTGGTTAAAATTAATGAACCTAGTTTCAGTATGTGGATCTTTAAACCAAAATTTTAATAAGTCTTGAGTAATCAAAGAAACCTTCGAAAGCATTTCTCCGCTATTCCAAGAATCATTAACCTTATCAGTCAATTCTTTTGCTATTTTTAATGGAATATCTCTCGTTCCTATGCTTATTGGTGATGGCATAAAATTACAATTTTTCTATTACAATACTTTCAAAACCAAAGACATCAACTGCTTTAATGCAAATTTTTCTATTTTCTATTTTTGGAACAGTTAACGAAGTTTTAGAAATAACATGGTACGGATCATTATCATTTTCAGTATTTTCTCTATAATCTTGCCATTTACTGCGAAATGTTTGCCCGTCATAGTCAGGATCAATACTCCAGTATTCAATTAATGATAACGGATCTTTAGCTATTATTTCTTTTAGTTTATCTTTATCTTTTTCGTCAAGAGGAATATTATCTGGAGATAGCAAAACATAATTTAGCAATTCTATTTTCAGTTTTTCCTCTGTATCAGAAATTGATTCTACAACTACTGGTTTAATAGTTAAGTATTGTAAAGAGGAAAATCTAATTTTTTTATTATCAATTAAGTCCTTGTAATTAGATTTTGTTTTAAGTTGGTCGAGCAAATCTGGTGGAATTACTAAAACCTCCAACTTATCATCACTCAAAGATTGAATTGCCTCGGTAATATCATAAGTAAAATTCCAACCAAGAACTATCACCTTATTCCATCCTCCCATAAATGAATTTCTGTATTCAATTGCCTTTTTTAATGTAGCCAAACCAGTTAGTTTATTTGGAGAATCAACCATTATTAGAATCCTACCATCTTTTATATATCCAAGATTTCTAGTAGGATTCTGATCGTCTGCAAAAGGAATCGCTCCATAAAGTTGAACTATAATACTGGACAAGTCTCCGATTCGACGGTATAAACCTGAGGAAGCAAAAGCTTCTTTTTGATAGTCCCCTATTGATTGATACAAAAATGGCTTGGCATTCTGGTCTATTAATCTTTTACGCATTGTTAAATTAGCTGGCTTTCCCAAATCTGACATTATCCATTTCCTACCAAGTTTTTCAGCTACTGCACCAGTTGTTCCAGATCCAGCAAAAAAATCAGCAACAATAGAGTTTTCGTCTGTTGATGTTTTTATAATTCTCTCCAATAATTTTTCTGGTTTTTGTGTTTGAAATTTTATATTTCTTTCTTTAATTGATGTTCCAAAAGAATTAGTAGCTGGTATATCACTCCATTCTGCTCCTACTAAATCTCCCTGTAACTCATCTAAATATATCCTACGAGAACCTCCGCCAGTAGGATTTACGGTTCTATAAAGTCTACCATTTTCGTCTGGTTTAAAATAAGTTTCTATATATTCTTTTCTATGAGGATTATATTGATGATTAAAATTATAACTATCAGACTTTGTGTAAAATAAAATATAATCGTGTTTATCAGGATATTTTTTAGCAGAAGGTCTTTTTATGCCTGCATAAGACCAGATTATTTCGTTTCTGAACTTATCTTTACCAAAAATATCATCCATTATAATTTTAAGGTAATGTCCAACATGGGAATCTATATGAACATATAAAGAACCTGTATCAGACAAGAGTTCTTTTATTAAAGCAAGCCTTGAATACATCATCTTTAAATAAGAAACTGTTCCATCTTTCCACGTGTCAGAGTAGGCAAACTGTTCTATTACTGTTGGTTTTTGCTCTATGTCTGCACCAAGCAATTCAATTTTTGTCCTGTAGTCTGTTCTACTATCGAAAGGAGGATCAATGTAAATTAAATCAATTTTACCTCGCATTGATGGTAATCCACTTTCTTTATCTCCAGATAAAAGGGCTTGCATTACCAATAAATTATCTCCATATATTAAACGATTCATCCAATCGCTTTCTTTTTGTTGCGGAATCCTTCCACTCCATAAATTATTACTATCCTTAGACGGCAAAACTAGCTCATTTGTTTGTAGTGATAACTTATTAGAACCAGAAAGTCTTTCCAGTATTTTTTCTACTTCTTTTTTACCCTCATCTACTATTTTAGGCAATTGATATATTAGTGAATCCATATCTTTGTTTTTGTCCATTTACTACTTTACAGCATTATAGGACAAATAAGTCCATAAATCAAACAAAAGAAAAGACCGTATCGGCCTTTCCCTTATTTTAGAGGTAAGTTACTTTACTATTGAGCAATTATTTAATAGAACGTTAAATACTACCTGCCCGCTCACCTTTCCTCTTAATACAATTTTTGTATCTTTAGCTAAGCTTGTAAGCTGGCTTTGATCACTTTTATCGAACATACATTGAATATTTGTTACCATATCTGTACCACTAAGAATAACGTATGGCGCATCAAGAATATCTTTTCCAATATTATATATTGTTCCTGAAACTTCTATTGTTTTGTTTTTGTACTTATCATCCGCAGCTACTTGGTTAGCCTTGTATTCAGCTGCTAAATCGGGAGCTGTAACTCTTGTATAGCTTTGTTGCTGTGCAGAATTATTTTGATTTTGTTGAGCCGTATTATTAGTATTTTTAGAACCAGATGATCCTAATATTATAAATAATACGAGCACTACGATTACCCAGAACCACCACTTCTTGAAAATAGATTTCTTAGCCTTTTGATCTTCCATATTTTTATTAAATTATGTTTATTAATTATGTCGACCAAATATTACTTAAAGTTTTGTGGTAAACAAAAAGCCCACCACAGGTAGTAGCCGAAGCTACTTATACCGGTTTCCCGATATAGCAGAAGATGCGACCCCATGGCGGGTTCTTTATGCATCTTCTGACTTTGAGCCATGCCTTTGATTTCTCAAAAGTTTAGGCCACTACTATTAAATTGTGATTACATAATATCGCATAAACTAAAAATTGTATAGCCTTTTAAGCTATACAAATTATTGTCTACGCGACTCGTGCGCTCTAACTACGCTCAAGTTGGCAGGGGCGAAAGGATTCGAACCATTAGCTTATTTGACTAATCGGGGCAAAGCTTTTTCTATGTATCTTGCAAACTCCGTTCTTTTTGATTTTCTTC
>JALOBW010000009.1 GCA_023228085.1 bacterium | reverse complement strand
TTAGACGATAGTTAATATTATCAGTGTAGTAGAAGCTGAATCCGAGAGAGCCTGCTTTTCCTAATCCTGTTTCATTGATACCACTAACTAAGGTATTCTTTTCATACCATTCACACCAGAGACATTGATCAGCGTTTGTTTTATCAGTTGGAAGTAAGTCAAAAGCGTTTTTAAATTGACTTAAAGCAATTGAATTGTTAACAACACCAGCTCTGCTTGCAGTACAAGTTGTGGAATCTGCTCCTTCGTATTGACCACTACATGTCCATGACACAGATGAGCCTGCTGCTGGAAAAGCAGTATTGCTTGGAACTCCGCTAACACATTGAGTGTCCGTCCCATAACTCGTTATATTATATGCATAAATCTTATTGTTTGCTGTTCCACACAAGCCTAATATCGGAGCAAACTCACGCGAAGCAGCACAATCTCTTTTACCTTCTTTTTTTTCATCACAGGTCCAGGTAATAATAGATCCTTGTACTGGAAAAGCAGTATTGCTTGGAACTCCGCTAACACATTGAGTGTCCGTCCCATAACTCGTTATATTATATGCATAAATCTTATTGTTTGCTGTTCCACAGTTTTTAGCATATATGCTTTCAACTACTAAAAAAGTAAAAAAACAAATAAATATAAAAATAATATTTATAAATTTCATAAATCAACCATAAATTTTTCTTAACTCCATCACCTATTATATTAGAAAACCCCTCAAAACAAAAGAGTAAGTTTTCGGCTTATTATTTAAAATACTTAACTTTCAAATTGATTTAGTCTTTCTTTTCTAATTAGCCACATAATAGGATGTTTAATTTCTTTATTTAAAAGGAAAATGAACAGCGAATTCACAATCTATCATCCATTATGTATGTTTTCATTAAATATATTCTTACTTTACTATGAATTAAAATTAGTCTCTGTTATTCATTGAGACAAAATATGTGGATAAGTCTTTTGACTATAGTAAATTAAAATAGTATCATATTGACATACCCTCAAAAAGGGTTTGTAATTATGAAAAGTTCATATCACTTAGTTTGCTTATTAGCTGCTGCGATTGTTTTTTCTCTGGCTGGCATCAGCCTAGGGATGAATGATAAAAGTGTCGACAAGAGTCATTATAATAATAACAATACTGACTCAACAACATCATTTTTTTATCAAGCATCCTCAAAAGGAAAAAATGAATTACTTGCAGAAAATAAGTCCTTTTCCAATGAAACCGAAGAGCAGAAAATAAAGAGAATAAAGGTAGTTATTACTGCTTATTCATCTGAAGTTGAACAAACAGATGACACTCCACACATTACTGCTAATGGAACATTGGTAAAAGATGGTATTGTTGCTAACAATATGTTACCTTTCGGAACAAAAATAAAAATCCCATCATTATACGGAAATAAAGTATTTACTGTCACAGATAGGATGAATGCTAGAAAAGGTAATTATGCTATTGATATATGGTTCCCTACTACAGAAGAAGCAATAAATTTCGGAGTTAAGGAAACTTATATTGAAGTATCTCAAATATAAACAAAACACACTTCTTATTTAGGAAGTGTGTTTTAATTTTTTGATTAAAATACTTTTACTGACATTTGTGCCGTGTCTTTAATGGCTTTTGCTAAAGCCAGCCAACTTTTCAGATCTGTAGATTACTTGCAAGCCAGTCGTGGCTCTGGCGTTTAATTCCCACCCGATACAAACTAAAAACCACCTTGGAATTGACCATCGCATAAAAATCTGCTGATTTTTTGCTCCGACCTGCCTCGCCGCCAGTCGCGGCTCTGGCGTTCAATTCCCTACCTACGTAGTAGGCATAACAAAAGAGACACCTTAATTGGTGTCTCTTTTGTTATGTGTGCCGCGGGTGGGAATTCTTTAAAAATCTCTACTGAGATTTTAAAAGCCTGGTGCGACCCCAGTCGGGTCTTCCTTCAATTCCCACCCGATACAAACTAAAAACCACCATAAATGGTGGTTTTTGTTTGTGCCGCGGGTGGGAATTGAACCCACACGGGCTAGGCCCAACGGATTTTAAGTCCGTCCTGTCTGCCGATTCCAGCACCGCGGCTTATTCTTCAATCTTTTAAAGATTGGAGGCGTGAGTGGGATTCGCACCCACGCATGAGGGTTTTGCAGACCCTTGCCTTACTACTTGGCTACCACGCCAAACTTCACAAAATTTTTATACCATACTTTTCAAAAATTTTCTACTCCCCATCCCCTCTTTTTTCTTCTTTTTTTATAACTCCTAAAAGTTTTTCTATTTTTGCTGCCTCGCGAGTAGTTTTTTCTTCCACAAATATAATCTTGGGTATTGGCTGTATTCTTAAAGACTTCATAAGAAAATATTGGATTTCTTTTGCATGTCTTTTTAAAAAAGCGAAAACATCTTCAAACTGATTATCTGGAAGAACCGAAATGTATACTTTTGCAATTCTGCCATTAGAAGTGCATTCTACTCTAGTAATTGTTAATAGTATTCCTGGTAGAATATCTAATTCTTTAAAAATAATACGGTCTAATTGCTCTTTTATTAAGTTGTTCAGTTTTTCTTCGCGAAACATTATAATTCTTCTTTTACGTACTCCTCCTTGAAAGAAACCAATTCATCGCCCTCTTTTATCTTTTCAGATCCTTGATAAAGAAGTGCACATTCTTTTCCTTCTTTCATAGAGTCATAACTCTTCTTATTGGCTTGTAAATCAATTATTTTTCCAGTTCCTATGGGCTGAGTGTCTCTAAATATTTCAATCTGGCTTCCCTTTACTATCATTCCAGATACTACTAATCCTCCCACAATCTGTCTATTTTTCTCGGTTCTAAAAATTACACTAATTTCCATTCTTCCCAAATCTGTTCTTTCTTTTTCTTTCGTAAGCTTTCTTTCCATTAGAGCTCTCACATCTTGAGATAGTGTATATATTAAATCAGTATTATGTATTTTTATTCTATCTTTTTCGGCACTTGCCTCAGCTATTTTGTCACTTTTAACTCTAAAAGCAATAACTGCTGCCTCGCTCATTTTTGCAAGTTTTATGTCAGACTCATTAACATTACCCACGTCAGATAGAATTATATTAATACCTACTGTTTCTTGTGGAAGATTTTTTAAAACATCTTCAACGGCTTCTAGTGAACCAATAGTATCTGCCTTTAGAATAATTCTAAGATATTTTTTATCTGGATCTTCTATTTGAGATTTGTCTTTTTTGATAACCCTTTCTTTTACTTTTGCTTCTGCTTCATCAAAGCTGCTATAGACATAGAATTTTTCTCCCACTGTTGGAACTTTTTCAAAACCAACGATAACAATAGGATCAGCTGGATTTGCTTCTTTTATTTCTTTGCCAAGAAAGTCTCCCAAATTCTTTATTTTACCAATAGCCGTTTCTGTTCCGATAATATCTCCTTGTTTTAGTATTCCCTGCTCAACTATAGCGGTCGCAGTCGGACCTCTTTTGTTATCTTGATAGGCTTCAATAATAACGCCAGAAGTATTCTGATTTAAAGAAGCTTTTAGTTCACTCATTTCTGCCACTAAAAGAACTAAATCAAGTAAATCAGAAATTCCTTTTCCTGTTTTTGCTGATATTTCTACGCAAGGAACAGTTCCACCGTACGATTCTACATAAATTTCTTCTTCTCCTAGTTGCTGTTTAACCATCTCTGGATTTGCTTCGGGTTTATCCATTTTATTCAAAGCAATGATTGTTGTAAGGTTTTCTTTTTTAATATGAGAAATAGCTTCTTTTGTTTGTTTCTTAATTCCCTCGCAAGCATCAATAACCAAAATACCAATGTCGGCTACTTTTGAACCCCTTGATCTAATAGCCGAAAATGATTCATGCCCTGGAGTATCAATAATAGTTATCTTCTTGTTGTTGTGCTCTACCTGGTATGCCCCAACGTGCTGGGTAATTCCACCAGCTTCTTTGCTTAGTATTTTGAAATCCTTGATTGCGGTTAATAGCGAAGTTTTTCCGTGATCAATATGACCCAAAACAACCACCACAGGGGGTTTTTCAATGATATTTTCTGTTGTTTTCTTTTTTGCGGCTGTCATAGGGCGTATTTATTTAACTATTTATTGATCATTTTTTTGAGAATAATATTTTCTTCTTCAGATAATTGATACTTGGATTCTCCTTTTGCAACAGGTTTCGCATAGAGCCGATTTCCCTCTTTGTTATAAATTGAAGTAAAAATAAAGCCGTCGTGATTACTGTTTAAAATTCCTAAACTAAAACTTTGATCACCTCCCACTTCGTTGAATGGGTTGTATCTTACAATTTCAAATTTTTCGAAAAATAACTTACTCTTGTCTTCCAATTCTCGTATTCTTGCATTAGATTCGTCTAATTTCTTTTCTAGTTTTTGAATATAATCAGCAGCTTCTTCTATTGTACTGATTTTTTTATTATCCTTTTTTTTACCAAATAGCATTTTTTTAGATTTATTGTCTTAACGCGAAGTTAACAAGCCCTTTGTTTTTGGCTGATAATCAAACTAGATTAGAAAAGATGAGGAAATAGTCCTGGCTCAGCCTCAGACAGGCTTCCGCCTTCGAATCCTTTATCACCTCACTCTTTCTGAGGAGAAAGAGGGATTCGTCTTTCGGTATTTGCTTGCTAGCAAATCCTCAAGACCTGGCTCAGCCTCAGACAGGCTTCCGCCTTCGAATCCTTTATCACCTCACTCTTTCTGAGGAGAAAGAGGGATTCGTCTTTCGGTATTTGCTTGCTAGCAAATCCTCAAGACCTGGCTCAGCCTCAGACAGGCTTCCGCCTTCGAATCCTTTATCACCTCACTCTTTCTGAGGAGAAAGAGGGATTCGAACCCTCGATGGGTTGCCCCATAATGGTTTTCGAAACCATCCCTTTCAACCGCTCAGGCATTTCTCCTAATATCTTAAAATATGATGATTATACGTTAGCACTTTTTACCTTTTTTATCAATCTAAAAAGTGTTTTGATAATGCTGGGAAAATCATTGTCGTAAATTATTTTAGATGGTAGTAAAAAAGGACATCTTCTCCCTATAAAACACACCAGACTGTTAGAAATTCTTCCTTTTAAAATTTGCCAAGAAAATTTTCTTTTAAGCTCTTTTTTGTACTTTGAAGAATCATCAATATTTTTCAATAATATGTCAGCGGCGGTTAGATTCCATATAATTCCCCCTCCACTCCAAGGTTTTACCAATCCTAAGGCATCGCCACATAAAAAAACATTTTTATCCTCCGAAAAAAATAATGAATTAAATGATAATGGCTGAGGTATTACTGCCGAATGATATATACCCAATGATTTGCTTTTATTAAAACTCTTTAAAAAACTATCAAATTCGCTAACTAATATATCTGGTTTTGAGACAATACCATACTCAATAGTATCACCTCTCGGAATTCTCCAACAAAAACCAGAATTAATATAAGTTGTTTCAACAAAATTATTACTGTTTTTTTCGTTTATGACTAATTGGGCTCCTAATCTGAAAAATTGCTTTTTGTTATTGCTTTTGCGAATAAGTGAATTGGCACCATCACAGAATATTAACTTATCAAAACCCACTGGAATTTCTTTTATCTCGTATCCGAATTTTATTTCAGTTCCAGCTTCCTTATTTAATCTTATAAGTTCTCTAATTACTTTCTCCCTATCTAATGCTGAATGCTTTGGATTAAAAATAAGTTCTATTTGTTTTTTGGGAAAGTTTATTTTGCACGATTTTATCTCGTTTTCTATGAAAGTATCATCTAGCGGAATAAAATTATTTATCCTCTCCGAAACTAAACCAGAACAACATTTAAAATCAGCTTCGGTTTCTGTTTTTTTTTCAAAAAGAACAACCCTATCACCTTTTTGTGATAACTTCCATCCAATATAGAGCCCTATTATACCTCCTCCTATAATCGCTATTTTTTTACTCATATCTAGGTATAAAAATTATTTACAAAATTTAGATTGTCTTTTTTCTTCAATACAGAATAACCTTAAATATTTAATATTTACGATTATGCACACGGCTGAGTATCTTGTTTGTAGGAATCGTCCTCTCATATTTGCCTGCTGGCAAATTGCTCAGACCTGCCTCAGCGCCAGTCGTCTTCGCATCAGTTTCTACTGAAACTGGCTCAGACTGGCTCGCTTTCAGCCAAAGCTCCGCCGTTGTTTTTCAAACAACCCTCCAGCTTCGATTCCTTTCACAATTCCATTCCACTCTACGATAAGGTTTAGCGTTTTGTTTGCAGGAATCGTCCTTCGATAATTTTCTGCTGAAAATTTCTCAGGACCCGACTCAGCGCCGTCGCGCTTCCGTCTTCGATTTCCTTCACTCTCCTGCTTTATATAAAGCATAACCCTAAATATCAATTTAGGGTTATGTTTTATTGGAGCGGGTGAAGGGAATCGAACCCTCATGCTCGGCTTGGAAGGCCGATACTCTGCCATTGAGCTACACCCGCAGATAAATATTAAGTTAGATTTGTCGGGGCACTGAGATTCGAACTCAGAATAAATCCTCCCAAAGGACTCGTGATAGCCGTTTCACTATGCCCCGCTAACAAAGATATTTATAGCATTTTTTTAATTTTCCGTCAAAAAGATTTTTTAAACTTGTTTTTTTAGCTCTTTATCTACTCCGATAGAACATTTTTACTTTTACGTCGAAAAGTATTTCTATTTTTTCCCTGGTCGTTCCGTGTGCTGTTAAACAAGACTCCCTTACAAGACTATGGATTAGCGGATACACCAGTCCGATGTGCTCCCTCCATTACTCCCCGCACATTGCCAATAATGAACATCATTGAATACATAGGGATTAATTGCAGTTCCAGAAGAACAACAGTTTAAACAACTATTATTACACACACCATTTACTGGCGGTAAGTATGTACAGCTTTGACTTGTGGCGTATGGATTACTGCCGGTACATCCAGATGGAGATGATGAACATGACCTATATTGGATATTACCTGATTGGCATGCTCCCCAACTGCCACAGGACCAAGTGCAAGGATTTGATATATATGCAATACACCAGTCAGATGCTAATCCTCCATTTGATCCTTCGCATTTCCACCAATAGTTTCCATTGAATATTTGAAAGTTTGACACTGGACCAATACTACAAAGTCCGCTAGAACCACTATTTAGCGATCCACTAGAAACAGTTGTTTGATGCTTAGAACCACAAACACCATTAACTGGAGCGGCTGCTCTACTGGCAGTACATGTTCCCGATGCTGATCCTCCATTTTGTCCACTGCAAGTCCAATTAACTGAACCCCCTTGAGTTGGGAAAGCAGTATTACTTGATGATCCACTTGAACATTGAGTATCACTTCCATAACCAGTCACGTCATAAGTATAAGTCTTGCTATTCGCCGTACCACA
>JALOBW010000003.1 GCA_023228085.1 bacterium | reverse complement strand
AAGTGGCCTACAGTTAAAATACAAACAGTGAACCCAACAATAGTTATTAACGAAAATAACCAATTCTGTTCCACTTCATCTTTTAGTCCTACCGATCCATGTTATTCTACTTGCTACAAGGGAACAGATACTCCTACCTTGTCTGACCTTACCGACAAAAACAAATGGAAATGTTCTGTTTGCTACTCAACTGACGGAAGTCCGATTCTTTGCCAAGATAACCCCGCGGTTAATTTTATATGGGAAGATGGGGGGAAAATAATGTTTCCATCGTCAAAAAAGAAAGATTGGTGGCAATATTCTGGAGATAATGGAAGATTGGCTATGAATCCAGTTATGAAAATAAAAACATTAGATGGTAGAATCAAGCTCAATATAACTGGTTCTGATTGCCCATTTGGAGGTGCGATTAAAGGAGAAAAGATAAATCCTACATGGAAAGAGAAGTAAAAACATAAAAAAAGGAGAGGGAAAAGCGATTTTGGTATTTACTTCAAAAATCTTGATTAGTATGGTTGTTTATGCTATAAACTATTTATATGCAGAACGAAACATTACAAAAATTAAACGATTCTGTCCGAATCTTAAAAACGGGCGATGTTATAGATGGTAAGATTTTAGCTATTGAAAATCTAGCAATCTATTTGGATTTAGGTCCAACAAAAACAGGAATTATCTTTGGTGCAGAGTATCAAAATGCGAGAAACATTTTGAAAAATGTTAAACCAAATGATGTAATTTCAGTTAAAGTTCTTGAGCCAGAAAATGAAAATGGCTTCATTGAGTTGTCACTAAGAGATGCAGAGAGAGAGTTTGCTTGGAAAAATGTTAAAGAAATGAAGGATTCTGACAAAGAATTCAATGTTAAAATCAGCAAGGTAAACAAAGGAGGATTACTTACTGATATCTCGGGTATTCCAGCATTCCTACCAACATCTCAGTTATCTCCAGAAAAATATCCTAGAGTTCCAGAAGGGGATAAAGCAAAAATACTTAGAAAATTGCAGTCTTTTATTGGTCAGGAAATAAAGGTTAAAGTTTTAGATTTTGACGAGAAAGCAGGTCAAATTATTTTAACCGAAGAATCAAAAGAAAACGAAAATCTTCAAAAAGCCATCAAAAACCTAAAGGTTGGTGATGTTGTTGAAGGTAAGGTTTCTGGAATTGTCAATTTTGGAGCATTTATTAAATTTGCCATGCCAGAACAACAATTTGAAGGAACTTCGGATGACGACTTATTAGAGGGACTTGTACATATTTCAGAATTAGATTGGCAACTAATAGAAGACCCATCTCAATTTGTAGAAATTGGTCAAAAAGTGAAGGCTGAAATTATTGATATCAGCCAGGGTAGAGTATCTTTATCTCTAAAGAATCTCAAAAAGGATCCATGGCAAGAGCTTGGACTTAAAAATGGGGACATCGTTATTGGAATCGTTTCTAGATTTAATCCATTTGGAGCCTTTGTACAGTTAAAAACAGAAAGTGAAGATGCAAAAATACAAGGATTAATTCATATCTCTGAATTTGGATCTGAAACAAAGATGAAAGAGAAAATGGAAGTTGGCAAAGAGTATGAATTCCAAATACTAAGCTTCCAACCACAAAGACATTGGATGTCTTTAAGGCTTAAATAATTTTCTTCTAATATAATATAAGAACTTATGAAAAGTCCTATTAAGGGATTGCTTCTCAATATTTTTTATGTCGTTCTTATTTTTCTAGTTTTGGGTTCTTTGTTTAGCTTTTTTGGAAAATCATCAGGAACTATCAAAGAAATATCCATTACTCAACTTGTTCAAGATATTAATTCCGAAAAAGTTGAGAAAGTCACATCAAACGAAGATGAACTCAAAATCGTTTATAAAGACAAGAGCGAAGCCATTACAAAAAAGGAAACCAACGATACAATAGGACAGGCATTAAGTGATTACGGGGTTGATAAAGAAAAACTCAAGAACGTTTCTTTTAGTTTTGGAAATCAATCTAAGGTTTCTGATTGGCTTTGGGCATTCTTCTTGTTTGTATTATTACCTTTTATCGTTTTTGGAATTTTTTTCTGGTTAGTAGTAAGACAAGCAAAAACCGGAGCAGCCCAAACTTTTGATTTTACTAAAGCAAAAGCAAAGCTTTTTGGGGCCGAAGGACATCCAAAAGAAAAGGTGACCTTTAAAGATGTTGCTGGACTCAAAGAAGAGAAAGAGGAACTTAAGGAAATTGTTGATTTTCTTAAGCATCCAGATAAATATCTCAAAATGGGAGCTAGAATTCCTAAAGGTGTTTTATTAGTAGGACCTGCTGGTTGTGGAAAAACACTACTTGCACGTGCAGTTGCAGGAGAGAGTAATGTTCCTTTTTTCTCAGTTGCTGGATCGTCTTTTGTTGAAATGTTTGTTGGAGTTGGTTCTGGTCGTGTCCGTAGTTTGTTTGCAGCGGCAAAAAAACATCAGCCATGTCTAATTTTTATTGATGAATTGGACAGTATTGGAAAAACAAGAGGACCTGCCATAACTGGGGGACACGAAGAACGTGAGCAAACCTTAAACCAATTACTTACTGAAATGGATGGCTTTGAGCAAAACGACAAGATTATTATTTTAGCCGCAACAAATCGTTCAGATGTTCTAGATCCAGCACTATTGAGACCTGGTAGATTTGATAGAAAAGTTGTTATTAATTTGCCAGATATTCAAGAAAGAGAAGATATATTATCAATACACACAAACGGAAAACCTTTAGATAAGAATGTTAAAATACGAGAAGTTGCTGAAAGAACTCCCGGTTTTTCGGGAGCAGATCTCTCAAATGTTATTAATGAAGCAGCAATATCTGCAGCAAAAAATAATAATAAGACAATTACTCAGGTAAACTTGCTTAACTCAATAGAAAAAGTTTTACTTGGACCAGAGAGAAAGAGTCATGTCTTATCAGAAAAAGAAAAGAAAATAACTGCTTATCATGAAGCTGGTCATGCATTAGTCTCGGCAATGGTTCCAAACGCAGAGCCTGTCCGAAAAATATCAATTATTTCAAGAGGAATGGCTGCTGGCTACACTCTTAAGGTTCCTTCCGAGGAGAGGTATTTTAAAACTAAGGCAGAACTAGAATCAAGTATTGCGGTTGCACTTGGTGGATATTGTGCCGAAAGATTTATTTTTGGTGATATTTCAACTGGAGCGTCAGACGATTTATCAAAAGCATCACGCATCGCAAGGGGGATAGTGAAAACTTATGGAATGTCAAGCTTGGGACCTATTACTTTTGGTGACAGGGATGTAGAAGTTTTTTTGGATAGAGAATATGGAGAGCGAAAAAACTACTCAGAAAGCGTAGCTGAGTCAATTGATAAAGAAGTTGAAGATATTATTAGAAGAGCAGAGCAAGAGGCTGAAAAAATCATTAAAGATAATAAAAACCTTATAGAAAAGATAGTGGGCGTCTTAATGGAAAAAGAAACAATAGAAAGAGAAGAATTTGAGGCAATTATAAAGTCAAAAAAGTAAAATAATGCCGCCAATAGCGGCATTATATGCGCGTGTAGCTCAGCGGTTAGAGCACAGGTCTTATAAACCTGGGGTCGGTGGTTCGATCCCACCCATGCGCACATTATTCCTTTTAGATAGTATAAATATTATATCAAAAGGTAATTCCAGAACGTAGGAAACGTGTTGCAAAAATAAGGGTAAAAAGAACATTAAATCCATTTGAATACTTCAGAAGAGATAGTTATTCCTTTATTGACTTTTATCGGTTAATTTGCTTAAATAGGAATATCGTTAATCTCCTTATGGGCGTATAGCTCAGGTGGCTTGCAGGGAAAATGCAAGGCCGGAAGCCTGACTGGGGCTGAGGCGGGTCTGAAGAAAATTCCAGCAGGAATTTATCTGAAGGAGAGCGTTCCTTCGAGCGTAGAACAGTTAGGGCGTATAGCTCAGTTGGTTAGAGCGTTACGTTGACATCGTAAAGGTCTCCTGTTCGAGTCAGGATACGCCCACCAAGGAAGAATAATTAAGTGAACCAATTAATAAAAAAATGACAGAAGAAATCAAAAAAGAAGCCGAGGTTCAAGAAACGACTAATGAAGAAGTTGTTAATGAAACTGTTGAAAACGTAGAAAGTACCGAAAGTACTGTTGCTGAGGTTGAAACCGAAACTTCGCCTGAAAATATTACTACCGAAAACGTATCAACAGAACCAGAAGTAAAACACGTCGGCATTATAGAATCTAACCTTAAAACTGATTTACCAAATATTAGATCAGGAGACACAGTTAAAGTTTACCAAATTCTAAAAGAAAAAAACAACAAGGAAAGGACTCAAATTTTTGAGGGTCAAGTATTAGCCGTAAAGCACGGAAAAGGAATAAACGGTACAATTACTGTGAGAAAAGTTATAGGAGGAATCGGGGTAGAAAAAATATTCCCAATACACACTCCTGCAGTCAGTAAGATTGAAGTAGTAAAGAGAACAAAAACAAGGAGATCAAAGCTTTATTATTTAAGAGACGCTAAAGGAAGAAAAGCTCGTCTTAAAGCTGTTGCTATTGAAGAAAAAGAAGAAGTTGAATAATTTTATTTAGTGTCTCGTAGAAACGAGACACTTATAAATGGGCGAGTGATGGAATCGGCAGACATCTATGCTTGAGGTGCATAGGGGATTACTCCCGTGGGGGTTCAAGTCCCCCCCCGCCCACACAACGATAGTTTTGAGAGGAAGGACTTGAACGGGCGAGGCGCGACTGGCGCGGAGCCCAGCCTGAAGAGCTTTCACCAGAAAGCGAGGAAGGTCAAGTCCCCCCCCGCCCACACAACGATAGTTTTGAGAGGAAGGACTTGAACGGGCGAGGCGCGACTGGCGCGGAGCCCAGCCTGAAGAGCTTTCAAGAAAAACGAGGAAGGGCAAGTCCCAGTTAAATCTTTTATTGATACGAGAAAAGGAAGCATAAAATTTTGGGCGATTAGCTCAGTTGGTAGAGCGCATCGTTTACACCGATGAGGTCATGGGTTCGAGCCCTGTATCGCCCACACGAAGTGAAAAAATAGAGCGTCCTGAGAAGGGCGAGAAGCCGTAGCTGCGTCTGGCAGCGAGGCAGGCCGGAGCAAAAAATCAGCAGATTTTTATGCGATGGGAGCCCTGTATCGCCCACACAAATTGAATAGAAAGATATGATTTTGCAAGTTTTCTGAAAGAAAACTACATAGTACGAATTACTAATTACTAGCTGCGAATTACTAGTTCTATTAGATTTGAATCTTGACAATGTGTATTGTAAAATGAACTAGTCCGAGTGCAGATTAACGGATTCGGGCGTGAAGGATTATGCCGAGGTAGCCAAGTCGGTCACGGCGAATGTCTGAAAAACATTAGATTCCGGTTCGATTCCGGACCTCGGCACCATAATTTTGCGGGCATCGTATAGTGGCTATTATGCAACCTTGCCAAGGTTGAGACGGCAGTTCGATTCTGCTTGCCCGCTCCATTTAAAATAAAATATTAACCTATGAAAATAACCTGGTACGGAGATACGATTTTTCAAATAACAAGTTCATCATCAGATAAAGAAAATATTTTTCTTTCTATTGATGCGTTCGAAAACGAAAAAAAATTTGCGAAAATTGAAGGCGATATTTTATTAAAAACTAATAGCATAACTGCTAAAAATGAAACAGGAAGATCTAAAAATGGAGATAAATTTTATATATCATCTTGTGGGGAATACGAAATAAAGGGAGTTTTTGTTCAAGGAATCCCATCTGTTCAGCTGGACAAAAAAAAGAAAAATATTATTTATTTAATTGAGGCAGAAAACATAAGAATCTGTCATCTTGGGCTACTAGGAACAGAAGATCTCAATGAGGAACAAATAGAAGCCATTGGTAATGTTGATATTTTGCTTCTTCCAATCAACGGCGATAAAACTATTGGAGCAAAAGAAGCAATAAAGATAGTTTCATTAATTGAACCTAAAATGGTTATTCCTATGTGTTTTAATAAGGAAAATTTGGGAGCTTTTTTAAAGGCAATGGGTGAAAACAATATTGAGCCTCAAGAAAAACTTAGCATTCAAAAAAAGCACTTAAGCCCGAAAGGGGATGACGATAAAGTTGATATAGTTGTTTTAGAAGAAAAATAAAAAACTGTTGATAACGAAAAATGGCTAAAAAACAAGAAGAAATAATTTCAACAATAGGAAATGTTGTAGATAGAGAGATATCTACAGAAATGAGGGAAAGTTACATTGATTATGCAATGTCTGTTATCGTTTCAAGAGCCCTGCCCGACGTTAGAGATGGATTAAAACCAGTGCAACGAAGAATCCTTTATGCAATGTATGATATGGGAGTAAGGTCCGATGCAAAATTCAGAAAATCTGCCGCAGTGACAGGAGAAGTCTTGGGAAAATATCACCCACATGGAGATGCTGCCGTGTATCTTGCTATGGTTAGAATGGCACAAGACTTTTCTCTTAGATATCCTTTAGTAAAGGGACAAGGTAATTTTGGTTCAGTTGATGGAGATCCGCCAGCAGCTCAAAGGTATACTGAGGCAAAGATGTCAAAAATTGGAGAAGAATTGCTTCAAGATATTGAAAAAGGAACAGTTGACTTTATTGACAACTATGATGGAACAAGAAGAGAGCCAACAGTTCTTCCAGCACCATTACCGGGTTTACTCTTAAATGGGTCAACTGGTATCGCTGTTGGTATGGCAACTAACATTCCCCCTCACAATCTAAGGGAGGTTGGAAATGCGCTTATACATTTAACTGATAACCCAAAAGCCGAAATAGAAGACCTATTCCAATTCGTCAAAGGACCTGATTTCCCAACGCGAGGAATTATTTTTGATCAGAAAGCAATTTTAGCTGCCTATTCTCAAGGAAAAGGAGCGTTTTTAATGCGAGGAAAAGTAGACATAATTGAGAAAGAGGGGAAAGGATCTCAAATTATTATTAATGAGATTCCGTTTCAAGTTGATAAGTCTAGTTTAATTACACAATTAGCAAATCTCGTTCAGAATAAAAGAATTGATGGAATCAAAGATATTAGAGATGAGTCGGATAAAGACGGAATGAGAATTGCGATTGATTTACAAAAAGGTGGAATTCCTAAGAAAATCCTTAATTCATTATATAAATACACAGATCTACAAAGAATGTATCATCTTAATATGCTTGCTTTAGTTGATGGTATTGAGCCGAGAGTTTTGAATCTTAAGGAGGTATTAGAGTACTATCTTATTCATAAACAAGATGTTGTTGTCAGGAGAACAAAATATGATTTAGATAAGGCAAGGGAAAGAGCACATATTCTTGAAGGTTTAATGATTGCTCTTGATAACATAGATGCTGTTATTGAAACAATCAAAAAATCAAAAGATAAAGAAGATGCAAAAAACAATTTGTCAAAGAAATTTAAATTAACACTAATTCAGGCAGAGGCAATTTTGGAAATCAGATTGCATCAATTAGCAAAACTTGAAAAGCAAAAAGTTGAGGACGAATTAGCAGAAAAAATGAAACTGATTAAAGAATTGACAAAAATTCTTGAAAGTAAAGCCGAACAGAAAAAAGTAATGAAAAAGGAAATCCAGTTTGAAATTGATACTTATGGTGATGATAGAAAAACTGCAATTGTAAAACATAGCCCTGAAAATATATCCGAAGAAGATTTGGTTCCTCTTGAAGACACAATTGTCACCTTGACTGCTGGAGGATTTATAAAAAGAATGAATCCATCCGAGTACAAAAAACAAAATAGAGGTGGACAAGGATCTCTCGCAATGAAAACAGGCGAAGACGATGAGGTCCATCACTTTATTACTGCCCAGACTCACGATTCAATATTTTTCTTTACTGATTCTGGAAAGGCATTCCAAACTAAAGTATACGAAATTCCTGAAGGACAAAGATCAAATAAAGGTAGAGGTATTATGAACTTCCTTGAAGTTTCTTCAAGCGATAAAATATTATCTGTTTTACCATTAAGTAAAGAAGATAGAAAAGGAGGGGATGTAAAGTATCTTTTTATGGCTACTAAAAATGGAATCGTGAAAAAGACCCCTCTTAAAGATTTTGAAAATGTAAGAAGAAATGGATTAATCGCAATTGGGTTAAAGAAAGACGATTCACTATGCGGCGTTCAAAAAATAGGCGATGGTGATGATATTATTCTAGTCACAAGAGATGGTCAATCAATTAAGTTTGCCGAAAAAGAGGTTAGAGCAATGGGAAGGACTGCTGCTGGTATTAAAGGTATTTCCTTAAAGAAGGGGGATTGTGTTATTGGTATGCAGGTTGTCCGAAAAGAAAAATCTAAAGAAAAATCATACTTATTAGTTTTAATGGAAAATGGATTCGGAAAACTAACCGCTGTTTCTGAATATAAAAGACAGGGAAGAGGAGGGTCTGGTGTTAAAACTGCCAAAGTGACAACGAAGACTGGCTCTATCGTAAAAATTGAAATAATTCAGGATCAAGAGGATTTGATAGTTATTTCACAAAAAGGACAAACAATTAGAACTAAAATCTCAAGTATTCCGAAACTGGGAAGAGATACTCAAGGAGTTAGGATTATGAGAATAAAAGAAGGCGATAAGGTTGCTTCAGCCGCTTGCCTTGCTCATCAAGAAGATATTGTAGATGATGAGGACGAAGAATAATAAGAAATGGCTCGCTTTTGCGAGCCCTTATTTTTAAAAACATATTCTATATTATGGAAAACGAATTTCTATACCCTCAAGAAATTTTAAAAACACTAGTAATAAACCCTAACTCAACAACTTGTGATTTTGGATGCGGAACGGGTGGTTGGACTATTCCTCTTGCAAAGCTATTACCATCTGGAATTGTTTATGCTATTGATATTGTAGAAGATTCATTGTTATTCTTAAAATCAAATGCATCTAGGCAAGGAGTGCATAATATCAAAACAATATTGTCAGATATAGAGAAAGGTGTTAAAATTATTAACAATGATGAGGTGGATATAGTCCTTATTGTTAATACATTATTTCAAACTGATAATATTGGACTTATTTTGAATGAGGCAGATCGTATTTTGAAAAAAGGAGGATTTATACTTATTATTGATTGGAAAGAGAATAATCCAATGGGCATAGAAAAGGATTTAGTAAAATTCGAAGAGATAAAAAGTATTATTCTAAACAATAAATATAAACTTGAGAAAGAATTTGACGCAGGGCATTATCATAGAGGTTTAATTTTTAAGAAATAAGAATTCATTATGAAAAAAAATAAAATAATTGCTTCAATTCTAACGGCTCTTATTCTAGTAATTGGTTTTACTAATAAGGCTATGGCAGAAGCTCTTATTAACAACCCATTGAATTCGTCTGATGTGCCAAGTTTAATATGCATAATTTTTGATGCATTAATATCTATAGGCGCTCCCGTTGCAACATTATTTATAGTTTTAGCGGGGGTAAAATGGATAACATCAATGGGAAATGCCAGTAAAATTAATGAAGCAAAGTCATCACTAACTTTTGCTGTAATTGGACTAATAGTAGTTTTATCCTCAAAAGAGATATACTCATTAGTAGCCGAAGCAATAGGGGGAAGTGGTGCGGCATGTAAATGATAAATAATATTATTTAAAAATATGAGTAAAAATTTTTCTAAGTATTTAACTGCAACAGGTCTTTCCTTAGCAGTTGCAGGATTAGTAGTTTTTCCAAGTATTATATTCGCAGAGGTCACTGTTCCGACAGTTAATATGTGGGGTAATGAATTAGCAATACAAGATTTAATTATGAATGTTGTAAATACTTTGTTTAATTTGGTAGCTCCACTTTGTATCTTAATGATTATCGTAGGCGGGCTTTATTATATGACTGCGGGTGGAGACGAGAGAAAAGCTGGTACTGGTCTAAATTTTGTAAAGTATGCCTTAGTAGGATTAATAGTCACTTTAATGGCTGGCATGTTATTAAGTTTTGTTTCTAATATTGGTGGTTAATCTATGAAGAAGAAAAGTTTCCAAATAATATCGTTATTTTTAGTAGCTTTATTCGTAGGAGATAAATGTTTTGCTGCTAGTTCTGGTGGCGGTCTTTATACAGTGATTAGTAATTTAACCAATATTATTTTCTCTTTTGTTGGAGGTCTTGCTTTATTAGCGATTCTCATTGGAGGGATAACATGGATGACTGCTGGGGGGGATACAAGGCAAATTGATGTTGCAAAAGCAATAATAAAAGCAGCTGTTATGGGGTTGATAGTTTCATTGGCTGCTGCGGCAATTGTGAATCAGGTGTCCGATCTAGGAAAATAATTAAATTATAAAATTAAGTAAATAAAATTTATGAAGAAGAAAATTTTATCAGTTTTGACCATAATGGCTTTTTTCTTTGCAGTTGGTGCTCCAATTATTGCAAGCGCCGCAAGTGGAACCGCTTCTTTGGATAGATGTATTATCAGTCCTTCAAACGCTTCCAGGTTAGCAAATATGGAAGTTGAATGTGGCTACACAACAGTTGATGGGGGGAGTAGTATTGGTGGAGTTCCTACAGAAAAAGTTGCTTGTCCTTATAGCGATCCTGAGGGAAACTGTGGGGCTTGTTGTCTTTTAAGTGCAGTTTTTAATCTTACCGATTGGATATTTATCGGGTTAATGACAATATCTGCTCTTATGATTATCTATGGTGCATATTGTTTTGTAATGGCAGGTGCCAATCCAGACAAAGCAACAACTGGAAGGAATTTACTTATGTATGCTGCTATTGGTATAGCCGTAGCATTCTTTTCAAGGGCTCTTCCAAGTTTAGTTAAGTTAGTGATGGGGGTCTAATTCAAAAAAAGATTAAAACAGGGTTAAAAGCCCTGTTTTTTTGTTTTTACAACATCGTATGTAAAGTTTACTCCCTTATTATTTTATTAGTCTCCTAGCTAAAAACCAATGAGAAAACAAATCATTTTTTAAAATTATGAGGTCGGATCCCGTAATTTACTTCCGCCTTCAAATCCCTCATCGCCTTCAAAACAAAATCCCCAAAAGGGGATTTATCTTATGTGCCGAAGGAGGGATTTGAACCCTCACGCCTTGCGACATATGCTCCTAAGGCATACGCGTCTGCCAGTTCCGCCACCTCGGCAGGTGTTATTCTACTTTCAATTCTATGTGCGCTCGCGATAGCGAGATACCCTCACGTTCTTGCGCATATGCTCGTGAGGCTCGCGTCTGCTTGTTTCCGCCACCTCGGCAAGTGTTATTCTGCTTTCAATTCTATATTCTTAATACTTTATAAATATAGCATATTGAATTGCAATGTCAATTAATATTATTTAAATATGTAGTTTTTATATTATATGTTATAATTAACTCACCATGAAGGGAAAAGAAAAATATTCTAATTTTACTAAAATATTAAAGCTAGCAGTCTTAGTCGGTATTATAATCGTTGTCTTTACCGTCATAATTTTGCTTTCGTCTTCCGATGCCCCAAAAGCAATCTATACAAAGATAGTAAAACCAACCGAAGAAAAGCCTGTTGAAATGTCCATAACTGGCGATAATAAAGTCCAGACATACAATACTTTTATTGTAGACGAGTGGAATGGTTATCGGTTTAAATATCAATCAGATTGGATATCCAAAAATCAATACGACGAAAAGGGACAATTTATTGGTGTATTAATTTATCCAAATGAAAAGAAAAACGAAAACGACTATATCGCAATAGGGAATAATAAAACTAATTGCGAAGATTTTAAAATGGTTAAGTGTTCAATGGCTGGTTATGGACTTATAATGCAACCTGTCTATACTTATAGTAGCGAGACCAATACTAATAATGTTTATGATGCTTTAATAAAAAGCATTTTGGATTTTCAAGGAAAAACCGAATTTGATATTGAAAAGATTAATAATACAATAAAAACATTTTTAACTGCCCGCAGAGAAAATAAATTTAGTATAGCAAAAGAAGTATTAAGTACTGATTTTCTAAACAGTTATGATCAGAGAAGCTTTAGTCTTTCTAGGGAAGGGAAAATAGGAAGATACGAGTTTGTAGAAAACAGAAAATATTTAGATTATAATTATTATGAAGTCCCAACAAGAGTATATGCATATTATGAAAACGAAAAAAATGAGATAGGTTATTGGGATTATGTCTTTAAAATTAAAGTATTAAATACAAAATATATTATTGACGAAATCAACGAGGGTAAATTTCAAGCGAAATAAAAACAGAGCTAAAGCCCTGTTTTTTTATTATCTTACATTATCTTCATAGTCTTCTGTTTCATCATCATCTTCACCATCGTATTCGTCTTCCCTTAGACTATTCTCCATATCCTCCTCGTCTTCATATATCATTTCTTTTTGTTTTTTTGGCTTTGAGGTAGATTTTTTCTTTATGGGTTTTTCCTCTACTTCATTAATTTCTTCCTCTTCTTCCTCGTCTTCATATTCAGATGCCTTTGATTTTGATCTTCCTTCTCCAAGGCTTATTCGCTTACTTTTCGCTCTTTCAATTTTTGGCATCTTGATAGTTAATATTCCATCTTTTATTTCAGCCTTTATTTTAGATGTATCAATTTCTCTGGGGAGTATTATTTCACGAGAAAAAGGACCAAAATAACATTCACGCACAAAATATTTTTTACTTTTTGAAGCAAACGGATCAATTCTTTCTCCCTTTATTATCATCATATCATTCTCAAGAGAGATATCTAAATCGTCAGTTTTGATTCCAGCAATAGCAGCCTGTATTACTAAATCTTTTTCGGTTTCGTATACATCAACTACTAATCTTCCTTCCTCTGTAGTCCATTCAGACTCTTCCTCATATTCGCTATCCTCAACGAATTCTTCTTTTTCTTTTTTTCTTTTGGAAAACATAATTTTAAGTGTTAGTTTATTATTGTTAGTCAATTTTACAAACCCCTTTCATTTTTTTAACTATTCTTAATCCGATTAGAACCAATATTGTTAGTAATCCAGTTAATGTATACGGGGCTAAAATAATTATACTATCTTCATTCATTATAAACAACTGCAAGCAAATATCAAAAAGAGCATGGGCTACTATACTTAAAGTAAATCCCAAGAATAACAGTAGGTATCTTTTTTTAAGATAATAAAACGACATTGCTAAAGATATTCCAATAATTGCACTACACACGATGTGTAGTAAATTTGCACCTATAAAACGAGTAATAGCGATTCCTGTTGCATCTGCCGGATTAGCAAAGAATAGAAGTAATATATTTTCACCAACAGCAAAGCCAACTGCTGCTGTTATCATATATATCGGTAAATCAATTGGCTCATCTATGGATGATTTTTTCAAAACAATAAATCTTACTACAAAATATTTTAGTACTTCTTCTATTATAGCTACTATAAAAAGATATTTTATTCCGTAAAAAAGAAGAGTTGGATTATTTTCAGAATCTAATAGATAGGATACACTTGGAGAACTCAAATCAATATGCCTAATCATTTGTATCTCAATTAAAGCTGCTAAAAGCACAATCATCATCCCGATATAAAAAACCTTAAATATTTCCATCTTCGGTTCAGGAACATTGTCTTTTTTTATAAAAAAAGCTAGCCAGATGAGACCAGGTGTTGCTGCCAAAAAAATGTATAGTAGAATATTACTTTCCATTTATCTTTAGATTAGCAATTGGTTTTATTGTTTTCCAGTTTTTTTCTTTATAATTTGGGGATAGTATAGAAATTATTGCAATCATAATTGCATTATCGGCAGAGTATTTTATCTTTGGTAAGTCCAACGAAACAGCTTTTTCTTTTGCGAGTTTTTTTGCTTCCTGTCGTAATTTTTTGTTAGCCGAAACCCCTCCACCTATTATTAATGTTTTCGCTCCATGTTTTTCTATTGCGATTCTCACCTTTTTTATCAATACATCAACTATTGCGTTTTCAATTTCCCTTGATATTTCTTGCTTATATGTGTCAGACAATAATTCTTTCTTGGTTCTTTTTTTTGTTTCATATAGTACAGCAGTTTTCAATCCCGAAAAACTAAAATCAAAATTTTTCTCATAGATCATTGGTCGGGGTAGGGAAATATTAAACTTATTCGTCTTTGCCATACTCGCAAGTTCTGATATTTTCTTCCCTCCAGGGTACCCTAATCCGAGTAATCGTGCAGTTTTGTCAAAACATTCTCCTGCTGCATCATCCCTCGTATCTCCAATTATTTTATATTTCCCAATTTTTTCAATAAGGATAATTTGAGTATTTCCTCCAGAAACTATCAATCCTATTGCAGGAAAATCTATATTAACTTTTTGACCAATAAAATTAGCAAGTATGTGTCCCTCAAGATGATGTACACCATTTATCTTTATATTCCAATAAAAGCCAAGAGCCTTCGCAAAGTTTACTCCCACATAAAGGCACGGCTCTAACCCCGGACCAATAGTCACATTTATACAATCAATGTCTGGTTTTTTGTATTTCTCAATAAATGTTTTTAATTGATCAAACAATTCAGGATTTCTCTCAAGTATGGTTTTAAGCTTTTGAATTTTTTTACTATTAGGAAGAGCATCTGCCTTCTTCAACATCTTTGCTTTTTTTAAAGCCTTTTCAAACAAAGGGATAATATTTTTTTGGTGTTCTCTTTTAGCAAGAGCAGGGAATACTCCTCCATATTGAGAATGCAATTTTTCCTGAGAAGAAACAAAACCAGCCAATATTTCAAAATCAGCTTTAGTCTTTTTTATTATTGCAATTCCTGTATCATCGCAACTTGTCTCTATGCCTAGTATTTTCATTAATTTGATTTAATTTTATACCAAAAACACATAAAAGCAAAGAAAATTTACAAAACTTTATTTATAAATATAAGTAAGAAGTGACAACCTTCAATTCTTATAAAAATTTTGGTTTTATTTAGTTATTTTAAGATGCAAGGGAGGTATTTTTCTCAACCTATTACTATTGATTTTTTAGTAGGTTTTTGTTATATATAATTTGTTATGGCCCTATCGTCTAACGGTTAGGACACCAGATTTTCAATCTGACAATCAGGGTTCGATTCCCTGTAGGGTCACAATTTTGAGTAAATCGCTATTTATGTGTCACTGCAACGATGTAAAGATTTCTTTTTGGGAATCGAAGGCGGAAGCCTGTCTGAGGCTGAGCCAGGTCTTGAGGATTTGCTAGCAAGCAAATACCGAGAGACGATCCCTGTAGGGTCACAGTTTTGAGGTTGGTTATAAAAAACTAATAAAGACAATGGAAGATAAATACTATCTTAAGGTTGGTAGAGCAGCTGATCTTCCAACAAAAAAAGAAAGGAAACTATATAGGTTTTTTGAGATGCTTGTGCCGTTACTTAGTTTAGCGGTTCTATTTTTATCTGCCTATTTATCATTTACGCTACCTTTTTGGATAGCTGTTTTTATTATTCTTTATGACTTGTATTGGCTCTTTAGGACTATTCATTTTTATTTTTATCTAAGGAGTAGTTACGCAAAGATGAAGATGAATGAACAAGAAGATTGGATTGCCAGATTAGACAAATTAGGAACTCCAAAAAATGGACTTAAAGTAAATAATTGGAGAGAGGACATATACCACCTTCTTATTTTACCGACTTATAAAGAGCCCCTAGATCTTGTTTATCAAACTTTTAGTAATTTATCTAAAATAGATTATCCGAAAGACAAAATGATAGTCGTTCTTGCTTGCGAAGAAGCAGATAAAGAGAATGCCAATATTATTTCTCAAAAAATCAAGGAAGATTTTGGTGACCTGTTTTTTAAATTTATTATTACATGGCATCCAAGGGGAATAGGGGGAGAAATACCAGGTCATGGAGCAAATGACGCTTGGGCAAGTAAACAAGCCAAAGAACTTGTTATAGATAATCTGGGAGTTCCTTATGAAAATATCATTGTTTCATCTTTTGATATTGATGCTTGTGTGTATCCAAAATACTTTAGTTGCCTTACTTATATGTATCTTACAGTGGAGAGACCATATAGGGCTAGTTATCAGCCAGTTCCATTGTATTTAAATAATATTTGGCAAACTCCACCAATATCAAGGGTATTTTCTTTTTCTGCAACTTTTTGGCACACTATGAATCAAGAACAACCCGAAAAGCTAGTCACTTTTTCTTCTCATTCAATGAGTTTCAAAGCATTGAATGATGTTGGTTTTAAGCAGGTAAATGTTGTTTCAGATGATTCTAGAATATTTTGGCAATGTTTCTTTGAATACGATGGTGACTATAGAGTAGAGCCAATGTTTTATCCAATATCAATGGATGCTAACTGTGCCCAAAATATGTTTACCACTATGAAAAACATATATCATCAACAAAAACGCTGGGCATACGGAGTGGGAGAGGTACCTTATTACCTTTTTGCTTGCCTAAAAAATAAAAAAATATCCCTAAAGAAAAAACTTATTATGGGATGGGATTTAATAGAGGGTCATGTTTCTTGGGCGGTGTCATCAATTCTTATATTCGGGTTAGGTTGGCTTCCAATTTTATTTGGTGGACCTCAGTTTACTGAAACTCTTTTAGCATATAATCTCCCAAGAACAACAAGTACTATCCTTACTATTAACATGTTGGGACTTATTGGATCAATTTATTTGAGTATGGTGCTTCTTCCTAAGCGTCCAAAAGAAACTGGAATACTAAAATATCCATTGATGATCATTGAGTGGATGCTAATCCCTTTTGTGACAATCTTTTTTAGTTCTATTCCAGCCTTGCACGCCCAGATGCATTGGTTATTTGGAAAGTATATGGGATTCTGGGTGACTCCAAAAGTAAGAAAGAAGCAAGCTTAAAAGCTTGTTTTTCTTTCCTATTTATTTTTTCAAAAATTGGAGGTCCGACCTCGCCTGCAGGAAGCTATATTCTATATAATGAAAATTCTTGGAGGTCCGACCTCCAACAATTTATTTTGCTTGTCATTGCGAGCAAAAGCGAAGCAATCTTTCTTGTTTGTGTTTGTCATTCCCGCCATTTCTGTTTGTCATTCCCCTGAAGAGGGGAATCTATAAGAATTCCTTAAGCTTTCTCTCAAGAAAGCTACAGAGTACTAATTACTAATTACGAATTACTAATCCCTAATTTTAAACTAATTACGAATTACTAGTTACTAAAGTTATAATTACTAATTATTAATCCCTATACTAAGCCATTTTAACAACGGAATATTTTTATGCTATAATTACGGCAAATGCAAGACAAAGACAAATTAGCCATAACACCAGAAGATGAAAAGGCGGTAGAAGAAAAGCTACACGAATTTTCGTTGTCAAAAAAAGAGGAAGAAACAGTTATTAGGCTTACTCCCTCAATGCTTTCGGAATCAGAAACAAAATCACCTAAAAATTTTAAAGCATTTACAGAAGAACCCCTAGTTGATTCTCCAAAAATTGAAAACATAGAAGAAAAAATCACTAAAAGCTCTTTCTCTCCTAACTACAACATAGTTTTTTACAAATACAGCAAAACGAAAAAAATATTTGATTTTCTGGCTGGATTTATAACTGTCTTTGCGATGTATTGCTTTTTAAATATTCAACCTCTAATCATTTTTGTCATTTTTTTAGTAGGAGCTATGGAAGCCGCATTAGCATTCAAGTCAAATAGAATGTTTATCGTTTGGGGTTTTGTTTGTGGGTCAATATTTTCAATCGTAATGGCGATTCTTTTATCTTTAGGATTAATTTATTTTCCCACGAATCAATTCATTATAAAAATTTTTAGTTTTCTCAAAAATTAAAACCGCGTAAAGCGGTTTTTATTCTAAGTGTACTCTTTCGCTAAACGATTCCAATCTTTTTTTCAGGGCGGGGAATTGATCAAGATTGGGATCTTTTTCAATTATCTCATCAGCCGATTCTTTTATTTTTTCTATTATCTTGGGATCCTTCAATGCGTTCATAGCAAAGTCGGGAATACCCCATTGCTTCACACCGAAAAAATCACCAGGACCCCTTATTTTAAGGTCCATTTCTGACAACTTGAAGCCATTATCATATTTCACCATTGCTCGCAGTCTCTGGCTCGTTTTTGACGTTCCAGAGTCAGTCAGAAGGAAACAATAGGATTGGTATTCTCCTCTCCCAACTCTTCCTCGGAATTGGTGTAATTGTGCAAGCCCAAATCTATCAGCTCCTTCAATCATTATAACTGACGCATTTGGTATATCTATACCTACTTCAATTACCGAAGTAGAAACCAATATATCAAATTTTTTCAATCTAAAATCCTTCATTATCTTTTCCTTTTCTTTCGGAGGCATCTTACCATGAAGCATTCCTATTCTTAATTTTGGAAATACTTTTTCGGAGAGTTTTTCATATTCCTCTTTCACATTCTTCATCTCCAAGATTACTTCTTTTTTCTCATCATCGCTTTCTATTCTGGGACATATCACAAAGATCTGCTTGCCTTCACTTACCTGGCTTTCAATAAAGTCATAAGCCTTCTGTCTATTATTTTCCGTAACGATGCGAGTTATGATCGGTTTTCGTCCCTTCGGCATTTCCATTATCGTTGACAAATCAAGATCACCCCATATTGTGAGGGCTAGACTTCTGGGGATAGGGGTTGCGGTCATAGAGAGAAGATGCGGTATTTTATCTTTTTGCTTTCGGCAAAGACTTGCTCTTTGTTTCACCCCAAATCTATGTTGTTCATCCACGACTACTAATCCCAAGTTATCAAACAAAACCTTAGATTCTTTCTTGGAAGTTTTTTTCTTGGTACTAGCCGCAATTAAAGCATGAGTTCCAATAAGTACATCAATTTCTCCATTGGCTGTTTTTTCAAGAAGCTTTGCGCGAGATATTTCAATCGTATCGTTTTTTAATTTTTTAGAATAATACTTATCTTCCTTTCCAGTCAAAAGTCCAATGTTTATATTGTACCCCTTAAGTATGTTGAAAAATGTTTTGAAATGTTGCTTCGCAAGTATTTCTGTCGGTGCCATCAAGACTACCTGATGCTTGTTTTTGATAGTATTAATTGTCGCCATCACGGAGACCACTGTTTTTCCTGATCCCACATCTCCTTGGAGTAGTCTATTCATCGGATAGCCCCTAGACATGTCCTTTATTATTTGCCATCCAGATTTTTCTTGTTCGCGAGTCAATTTAAAAGGCAAATCATCAAGGAATCTATCAACAACTTCCTTTCTTATAGGGACCATTGGTGCAATTTCTTTTTCATTTTCACTTTTTTTCTTCGCACCAAAAAGAGTAATCATAAAAATGTTTTCAAACGAAAATCTCTCTTGAGCCTTCTCTGTCTTTTCTAACGAAGAAGGGAAGTGTACTTGATATAAGGCTTCACGGAATGAAAGTAAATTGTGCTTCTCAATTATGCTAGTGGGGAGCGTTTCAGGAATCTTGTCTTTCAGGTTGTCTAACATTGGCTTTAGGATGAATCTTATCCATCGCGAAGTGATACCTTTCGTCTCGCCATAAACCCCAGCAATCTTGCCCAAGTGTATATTCTCCTTGTTAGATACTTTTTCAAATGTTGGTGCACTCAAATAGACAGAGTTCCTGCCAATCGCTATCTTTCCAGCAAAAATAGCTACGTCATCTTTTTGCAAATTTTTTACGATATATGGCTGATTAAACCATACCGCCTGGATTGAGGCAGTCTCATCTTGGATGATTGCCTTCGTCACCGACATTCTTTTTTTCCAGCTTTTCTCTTCCTCTATCTCTAATATCTTTCCCTGTATGCAAATATTTTCATTTATTTTTACGGAGTCAATTCTTTGGATTTTTGAATAGTCTTGATAATATTTCGGGAAATAAAAAATAAGATCCCCAAGGGTATTTATTTTTAATGTTTTCAATCTTTTTTGGAGTGCTGGACCAACATGTGGGACGTATTCAATTGGAGTTGAAAAGGTATATTGCATAACTACATTTTATCTAAAAAATAGAAATGTAGCCAGACCGAAAGAAGAGGGCAGTACACTGTTGACATAATGAATAAATATGTTAATATATAACCATGGACGAAAAAAGAAAGGGTGAAATAGCCCTTGCAGTGTTTCGAAGCGTTGTAGGGAAAATAAAATTGACAATGGATCCGACTGAAGCAAGAAAAAATCTTGAAAAGCTTTCAGAAAAAATTGGCATTCCGGCTGATGAGTTGATAGCCTTTTACAAGGAAGAGGCTCATATAGAAGTCGATTAGCTTTTTTTAAAACATCTAATAGAGGTAAAACAAAAGCCTCTTTTTTATTTCTTTAAAAAGGGGAGTCGCCTTCGCATCAATCCTTGCTAGAATTGACTCAGGCTGGCTTTTGTCTCAGTCAGACCAAAAGTCTTCTCATCCCCTCAAGATACAAAAAAATACTCTCTACTGAGAGTATTTTTTGTATGTGCCCTCGAGAGGATTCGAACCTCTATCGCAAGCTCCGCAAGCTCGTATTCTATCCATTGAACTACGAGGGCAAAATACAGTATCCATAGTATCAGAAATCAAATTAAAATCAACACAAAAACCGCCGTTAAGCGGTTTATAATTTATTTTACTTCTACATTCCAGGTTCCATCTTTTTGGAATATATATCCATAGTGTCCATTACCTACAAACAGTTGATAATAAACACTTTGATAAGGACCTTTATCGCTACCGTTTATATTCACATACCACTGTCCACTAGCTGTCTGGTACCCAAAGATATAATTATTTCCTTCTATATAAATAGGAGTAGTTTTTACGTATATCCCTTTGTCCTGACCATTTATATTAACGTGATATCCATCATCTTTTCTATAAACGTGATTCTGAGCTAGCTCGTCTTTTTCGTTAGAAAGAACTTCTAGTCCATTTATATTCACATACTTTTTACTATCTTTTATGTAAGAAAAAGAGAATAGAGATTTTTGATAATCATAAACAGTACTATCCATACTTTCATAAGAGCTTCCATTTATATTCACATACTGTTTCCCGCTTTCACTGTATAAAAAGTAGAACTTTTCATTTTTATACATTACACCATTTCCGATATTATCGTACGGACCATATACCTTTCCGTTCATATTAACATATTTCTTACTATTGCTTATGTAAGAAAATCCATAGAACCCACTATCGGAAATATATACTACATTATCAATAGATATATATGGTCCAAGTTTTTTATCATTTATATGGATGTTAAAATAAATATCATCTTTATTCTTAATTGCATAGATACATCCAGCTTGCGAACAGTCTACATTTGTTGCCCCCGCGAATGGACCATTAATTACTCCATTTATATTTACTGACCATCCTTTATCTCCCTCATAAAATGAATATCCATAATTGGATTTAGTAATTATTGGAATCAATGATCGCGGAATACCTTTTTTCTCCGATCTTTGGTATGGTCCAGATATTGATCCATTCAAATTTATGTATTGAGATCCACTTTTTTCATAAAAGAATGCAAATCTACCATCAACCATCATTAATTTACTAGCAGAATCATACGGACCATAAGTTCGTACTCCTTCTGGAGAAGGGGTGACGACATCAGGATTAGTTGGGGTAGTTTGCACTGGTTGTTCTTTTTTAGCAAACAATGACGTTATTGTAGAAAAAATATCTGGATTAAGTTTTAATATGTTGGAAAAAAGAATTACACTGGCAATCAAGGTTAAAGAAATCAAAACTATTATTGAAGGAATAAGTATGGATTTTTTCTTTGGAGTATCATCAATTTTTTTACCATTAAAAATAATCTGCGGTTGTTGATTTTCTTTGCCTTCAACCGAAACTAGGGGAGTGGGAATACTGCTTTGATTTTGAGAAGCAAGGGTTGTACTTGTACCAGTCAAGCCCTGCATTGCAATCACAATATCTTCTTCTCTCCATCCAAAACCAATAAGAGTTTTAATTATCTCTTGATCTCCAACCCCTAATGATTTTTTATGCTTTATGGTATCTATTAGTCTTTGATCAGACATAGTGTGAGGTTTTTTTATAAAGTAATTTTACTATCATTATAAATAAAATTCAAATATTTTGCAAAAATTTATCAAAAAAATTATTAATAAATTAAAACTCGCTTAAGCGAGTTTTAATATTACCAACTTCCGCCTCCGCCTCCACCAAAACCACCACCAGCACCTCCTCCCGAAAATCCACTTCCTCCACTACTTGCAGTTGTCATTGTTTGCGAAATGGAATCACTTAGATTGTTCATACTTGAAACAAAAACCGCTGTATTGAATGTTGAGTAATTTGTTCCCGAATACCAACTTGGATTATATTCCATACCCTCAAATTTTTTAGCCCATTCTTTTTCCAAATCAAATATTATTGCGTAAGGAAGTAATTCTTCAAAATGCTCAGGCTTTTTTGCTGGAGCATTATGAAACTTTATTCTTTCTGCTTCGGCTACCGATATATATTTCTTAAGTCCTAATAAGTACTCTGTTGTTTGGACTCCTTTTATAGTTTTTCTTGGCATTATAAACCCAAAAAATATAATTAGTATTCCTGATATTAGTATTGCCAAAACATTTACCCATCCAAAAAATGGATCAAATATCATTGGTGTTATACACAGGATTGAAACTAGTATTCCAAAAATTATGTAATTAAGCCTTATACTCTGGGGATTCTCTGGAAAATATTTTTCATCAGTTAGTTTTTTATAAATGATTTTTGGACCCTCTAGTGTGATCAGTTTTGATATAGCTTCGGGATTATCTTTTATTTCTGATGTTGATATCTGACTAATATCTTTATTATCCTTGTTTGAAAAAAACGCCTCCATAAGTTTCAGTTGAAAATCAGTCAATTGGGCGTCTGGATTTTTAACTTTCTTAAATGTATAATTTTCTGACTTAAATAATCCCAATGTTTTTTCTTCGGTTTGCTCTATGGTTATATATTTTTTAACTGCGAGTGTTATTATTTCGGCAGCAATTTTTTGCATACTAACACTTTCATCCATTACCGCCTTAGATTCTATTGGTGATAAATTTGGGAGGGGAGAGTATTGGGCGATAATAACTCCTTTTCCTTTTGGATCTCGTCCATATCTTAGCCACATCCATAAAAGGAATATCAAAACTAAGAATGGAATTGCGATACCCCAATTATCTTTAATAAACTCAATAATTTTTTCATTTTGGGTTGGCTCGTATATTAATCCTTTATTAAATCCCATCACTATTGTTATCCCATTACCATTACCAACATTTTCAGCCAAAGACTGATAGGTATTCTTTATCTGCGAAACAGGACATTCATTACCTTCTCCATATTTCCCCAAATAGCATTTTGTATTTATGATTCCAAACCCATTCATAATTACAGTTGCTTTCGCTATTGGAACATTCCATTCAGTCCCAACAGCATTCCAGTAAAATTCATCATGATCGGAAAAATAAGTTATTGCACGATTTACAGTATATGAGATGACATATTCTTTTTTCCCAGTCACGAGTACATCTTCGTCTCCAATCCTTATATTATAAGAATCGCCAGTTCTTGATATTGAAAAATTATAATCATCACCCTTTTCGTTTTTCACTGAAAAATCTTTGTATCTCAAATTAAAACTTCCTGCACTATTCTTATATTTATAAGGAAGATCTCTATATATGCCATGCCTTTCTTCGTCACCAAAATCATAAATAATTGTTTCTTTAACATTTACAGCCGAATCTTGGTTTACCTGTATTTCTACTTTATAATCACTTATCTCCTCTGCCTGTACATCGGAAAAAGAAAAAAACGATACCAAAGCTAATATTATTAATAAAAAGTTTTTTATTTTCATAAGCAAAATTATTATACCCAAAATATACCACACATTTAGTATTTAGTTCTACATCATCCTAATCCTAAAACCAAAACCACTTCAAAGAGTGGTTTTAGAATAACTAACTAACACTAACGCTATTAAATAAAAATTTACAATTCTTGATTATTTTTTGTATCCGTCTACTAAATATAGAATTCCAGGAATAACCGGAATAGCTAAATTAATACTCAGGTTTGCGTCGGTCAAAAATCCAACAATAAAAACAACTACGGTTGAAATAACTATAAACCAGCCTGAAAATTTTGGATACTTCCATCCTAATGCTAAGGCAACAAAAATTAAAGGCATTATAGATAAGGCAAGATTTTCCCATACGGAATAATTAGGATCTATAAATGGTAATGGATTATCATAACCAAAATAAAAAGGTAGAGCAATAAGCAGAATACATAAGGCTAGTATTCTAGATGTCCATTTAATGATTTTCATATTGTTTATTTTTTTTATTAATCTTTTATTATTATTTAAATAATACCATTAAAGATTTTTACATCAAAATAAATTATAAACAGTGAATATGATTTAACTTTAAGACAGAAGGAATCTTCTCCCCAAAAAAACCACCTTAACGGTGGTTTTTTATTACCCGCTTTCGCTCGTTTTCAGCGGACCTATGTCCGCCGAAGCCGAGCTTCAGCGAGGCGAAGGCGGAGGGAGAGGGATTCGTCATCGGATAAATTACTGCTGTAATTTTCCTCCGACCTGGCTCAGCCTCAGACAGGCTTCCGCCTTCGCCCCCTCTCCCAAAAACAAAAACACCATAACGGTGTCTTTTTATTGGCGGAGGGAGAGGGATTCGAACCCCCGGTGAGTTGCCCCACAATAGTTTTCAAGACTATCTCATTCGTCCACTCTGACATCCCTCCAAAATTTTTTCAAAGACTTCTGATATATAACAAACTATATATACTATAAAAATCAATTTTTTACAATATTATTCATGGGCATTTTGTTGCTAGCTTTTAGTACCTAATTTGTGCTATTATGTATTTGCCAATTTTGTGTATTTATAGCTCAAACCATTTAACAAAATTGTTTTTAAATATTAATTAAATGTCTTCCGATGAATATTAAAGAAAATATAAAAAAAATATTACTGCTTTGCGCCTTTCTATTCTTTTTCATTTTTCAGTCAGCCTCAGCTACATCATTACCAGTTAATGCTTATTTTTTTTATGGAGAAGGGTGTCCTCATTGCGCACAAGAAAAGCCTTACCTTTCTAGTCTAAAAAATAAATACTCTAGCTTAACCATAAAAGAATTTGAAATATACCACAATCAAGAAAATGTGAAGCTAATGCAAGATATTGCCTCAAAAATAAATGCGAATGTGACTGGTATTCCATTTTTAGTAATAGGGGATAAATACTTTGTTGGTTATACAGAAGGGATAACTTCTACAAAAATTGAAGAAAGAGTGAAAGAATGTTCACTTAGAGCATGTGTTGATATTGTTAGTCCAATTATAGAAAACCATAATAATACAAAAACAATAGATCAACAGCGCAACAGTGATAATTCTTCCCAAGAAAACCTCAATCAAGAGAATAGTATGGTTATAAAAATTCCACTATTCGGAAATATTGACGTTATGAAGTTTTCTCTTCCGGTTTTAACTGTACTTATAGGAATCTTAGATGGATTTAATCCTTGTGCTATGTGGACACTGTTATTTTTGATAAGCTTGCTCTTGGGAATGAAAGATAAAAAAAGAATGTGGCTACTTGGTTCAACTTTTATTGTAGCATCAGCATTTGTTTATTTTTTATTTATGGCTGCCTGGCTAAATCTAATTATTTTCTTAGGCTTTGTTATATGGGTTAGAATAGTAATAGGAATTATCGCATTAGTTGGAGGAGGGTATAGCTTGCGTGAATTTATGGTCAATAAAACTGGTGGTTGCTCCATAGAGACAAGCAACAAAAAGAAGAAAGTTTTTGATAGAATACGATCAATCGTTGGACAAAAAAACTTGTTATTATCTTTAGTTGGAATTATTCTTTTAGCTTTTGCAGTTAATCTTGTAGAATTAGTTTGTTCTGCTGGTCTGCCTGCAATATATACTCAAGTCCTTGCTCTAAGTAATCTACCTACATGGCAGTATTATTTATATATACTTTCTTATATATTCTTCTTCATGTTAGACGATTTAATAGTTTTTTTTATTGCCATGATTACACTTGAAATGACAGGCGTCACCACCAAATATGTTCGCGCATCACGTCTTATTGGTGGTCTGTTAATGCTTGCGATTGGTCTTATGCTTATATTTAAGCCCGAATGGTTAATGTTTGGCTAGTTAACTTTAAAGAAAAAATGACAAAAAAATCAGAAAAAATCTATATAATATTTCTTTGCATTATTCTTGTAGGAATTATATTTACGTTGGGGTATTTTTATTATCAAAAAGAAGTATCTAGAAACGCCGAAGATATTCCTTTGGTTAATCATCACAAACAGCAGTCTACATTAAATATTGAGGGCGATTATTATATGGGGGAGCAGGGGCAAGGTTATTATCAAAAACTTGAGATCAAAAAAAATACTGGCGACTTATATCGTATTGCTATAAGTTATGGCGGGGCTACTAAAGGATGCAGTTTTGATGCGATGGGAAAATTGAGTAATAATAAAATAGAAATAGCTCTAAAAGATATTGAACAAAATCTCAAGCAAAATATGATTATTTCTTTTTTGGAAAATAAAACTATTATTAGTAGTTCGGGCAAAAATAACAATGAATTAATTTATTTTTGTGGAGGAGGATCTTCTCTTGCTGGAGAATATATCAAGAGTAATAAAGAGAAATAGTATAGAAACCAGCGCAATGCTGGTTTTTTTTATCTCTTTTCGTCCATTTATTTGGATGTTATAGTTAATCTAATATGAAACAAAAATTTTACGCATACTTAATAGGGGAGACTAAAGGGATAGTAGATAACTGGCAAGAATGTCAGAGTCTTGTTTCGGGAAGACAAGGAGCAAAGTACAAAAGTTTTGAAAGTAGGGGCGAGGCAGAGAGATGGCTTGATGCGGGAGCTGATTATTCCATAAAACACATAGCCGCTGAAAAAGGAGTGTATTTTGATGCTGGAACTGGCGGTGGCAATGGTACCGAGATTAATATTACCGACGAAAACGGAAACAGTCTCTTAAAAGATATCTTTCCGTCCAGTAGTCTCAATCCGAAGGGGCATTATCCTCTTCCGGGAAAAACTAATAATTTTGGCGAATTATGTGCCTGCAAATTCGCACTAGAAATATCTCTTAAAAAAGGAAACAAAACAATTTTCGGAGATAGCAAGCTTATATTAGACTATTGGTCAAAAGGATTTATAAAAAAAGATTTGCCTCAAGAAACGATTGATCTTGCAAACGAAGTTAAAAACCTTAGATATATATACGAAAAAGATGGTGGGAAATTAGTACACATTTCAGGGGGAAGTAATCCTGCCGATTTAGGATTTCATAAAGGTTAAAAATATTATGGAAATAAAAACATATCTAAAACTTTTCTTAATAATAGTTCTTTCTTTTTTTGCTAAAAAAAGAAAACGATAGTCTTTATTTCGGAAAAGCAATGTATTCTATCTTTCCATGCGGTCAAGACCCAGCAAATTCCTTTCCATGTTATGCCAACTGGGATATAGGGATATTAATAATAGGTATTTTTGTTTGTGCTTGTTTACTGATTTCTGCGATTATAGATGTAATAAAGTATGATAAAAAATAATATGGATGTTATAAATCATATACGAAAAACGCTAAAAGATAATTCCGACGAACAAATAAAAGAAAGTTCAAAGAGATATTTCAAAGAAGCTATCAAAGTTTATGGCACAAAGACTTCCTTTGGTTTGAAGCTGGCAAAGGATAGCTATAAAGAAATAAAAGATATTCCAAAAGAAAAAGTTTTTTCTTTATGCGAAGAGTTATTTCAGTCTGGATATATGGAAGAATCATTTATTGCTTGCACTTGGGCTAATAACAAAATAGATGAATTCGTAAACAAAGATATCAAGATTTTTGAAAGGTGGATTGATGGTTATGTCAGTAATTGGGCAACTTGCGATACTCTATGCAATCATACAATAGGGGACTACTTAGAAAAATTTCCAGAGAGTGTTAAGGAGCTTAAGAAGTGGGCAAAATCTAATAACTTGTGGTTGCGTCGAGCAGCTAGCGTTTCGCTCATACTACCGGCTAGAAAAGGAGATTTTTTGAACGATGTTTTTGAAATAGCAGATATCCTTTTGCTAGATAAGGAAGATTTGGTCCAAAAAGGATATGGGTGGATGCTCAAAGAAGCGAGCCGCAAACATCAAAAAGAAGTTTTTGATTATGTATTAAAAAACAAAAAAGTGATGCCGAGAACAGCCCTTAGGTATGCAATAGAAAAAATGCCAAAAGAATTAAAAACTGTGGCGATGGAAAAATAATAAAATTAAAAATAAACCAATGGAAACAGAAAATCAACAAAACTGTGAAAGTTGTGGAATGCCTCTTGATGGTAAATTTATTTCCAAATTAGATTCACGTTATTGTGTTTATTGTCAAGATCAAGAAACAGGAGAGTTAAAAAATTACGACTCTGTTAGGGCGGGATCAATTGATGCTGCCGTAAGGTTGATGGGAAAAACTCCCGAAGAGGCAGAAAAAATGGCAGATGAAATATTGCCAACTTTGCCAAGATGGATTAATAAATAGCAATAAATAAAATACTATGGAAAACAACTATAAGCCATGCTGTCCAGAATTCAACCCATCGCTATTTGATGGAAAAGAATTTGATTGGATGCAAAAAACTTTTATCAAGGATAGTGTTATGACTTTCATGCATATGCCACTCAATTTGCATCAGGTGATGCTAAGGATGTGGAATAAAATAAAAAATGCTGAAGCTGCTCCTGCTGACCAAGATTTTCTCATGCTTTGCTACGATCCTTCGGCTTGGAAAACAGAAGTCTATATGACAACTACAAAGATTGTTCCAAACGCTAACAACATCACCCTTTCAGGAAATTTTATGGCAAAAGTTTTTGACGGTCCATACAAGGATGTTTCAAAATTCTTCAAAGAAATGGAAACCTATGTCGCCTCAAAAGGGAAGTCTATTTCCAAGATATACATACACTACACTTATTGTCCAAAATGCATTAAGCATTACGGACACAATTACATGATATTCTTCGCCGAAACGCAAGAAACGGTAATATAAAAAATATCAAATAAGCTCCTACGGAGGAGCTTTATTTTTTTGGAGGTCCGACCTCGCCCGCCGGAAGCTATATTCTATATAATTAAAATTTTTGGAGGTCCGACCTCCATTTTTCGTTTGTCATTCCCGCTATTTTTGTTTGTCATTCCCGCTTGTCTCGCCGCAGGCGGACGAAGGCGGGAATCTATAAGAATTCCTTAAGCTTTCTCTCAAGAAAGCTACAAAGTACTAATTACTGATTACTAATTACTAACCCCTAATTTTAAACTAATTACGAATTACTAATCCCTAAGGTATTTGACGATGATAAATTAATACGATAAGATAACACAAAATAAACAATAAAGGACAAAATTATGGAGATCCAAAAAGAAAAAACATTTGTAATCATAAAGCAAGATGGAGTTCAGAGATCGTTAATCGGAGAAATTATCAGCAGGATTGAAAAAACTGGCTTGAAGTTAATCGCTATGAAGTTTGCATATGCAACCGAAGACCAATGTTGGACACACTATAACAAAGATGATGTTTGGTTTGAGTCAAAGGGTCAAATCACAGTAAAAAACCGTGAAGCAATGGGATTGCCAGTAGAAAAACCTGCTATTGAATACGGAAAAGATATCATGAGAGGAAATATAAAATATATGACGTCTGGTCCGCTAGTAATGATGGTTTGGCAAGGTAATAAAGCAGTAGGTGTCGTAAAAAAGATTGTTGGAGGCACAGAACCTTTAACATCAGATGTTGGTACTATAAGAGGTGATTTTACTTTGGATTCTTATGAATTAGCCAATATGGATGGTAGGGCAGTTAGAAACCTTATTCACTGTTCAGATATGGTGGAAGAAGCGGAAAGAGAAATCAAAATTTGGTTTAGCGAAAACGAAATAATGAAATATCGCTTAGTGAGCGAAGAAATTTTATACGATGTAAACCTTGATGGCATCAAGGAATAATTAATTTTAGGATTTCAAGCTCGCTTGCCTTATTCTTCGCAAGCGAGTTTTGTTTTTGAAACGTTTTAGAATTTATCTACGTATTTATTTTTGCGTGCACTGCCTTTTTAAAAGGGCTTCTTTTTGCTTTTTTGATAGAATTACTATTTATGATTAAATAAAAAAATGGATAGAATTAAATTTCAAATATTATTTACAGTTTTTATTGATATATTAGGATTTGCAATTATTATTCCTACACTTCCTTATTATGTGGAATCATTCGGTGCTACGCCATTACAATTAACATTATTAATGGCAGTTTTTTCTTTCTTTTCTTTTTTTAGTGCCCCGATATTAGGAGCCATGTCTGATAAATTCGGAAGACGTCCCATATTAATTGCTAGTTTAGCCAGTACGGCTTTTGGATGGGTAGTTTTCTCAATGGCAAATACACTGTGGATGTTGTTTTTAGGAAGGATAATTGATGGGATAGCAGCAGGAAATATACCCATAGCCCAAAGTTATTTAGTAGATATTGCAAAAGATGAAAAAGAAAGAACCGAAAATTTAGGAATGATCGGAGCAATTGTCGGAATTGGTTTTATAGTTGGTCCCGCAATAGGGGGATTACTTTCTGGAATAGGACCAAATATTCCATTTTGGTTTGTGGCAATACTTTCACTAATAAATACCGTATTGTGTTGTTTTTATTTACCAGAGGTTCATACAAAACGTGATTTGCATCAAGGGAAAATCAGTCTTAATCCCTTAAAACCAATAGTAAAAGCTATCAAATCAAAAAAACTTAGGGCAGGGTATGGAATCTGGCTTTTATTTGCAATTCCTCTTTGTATTTATCATTCTATATTTGCCCTATATCTCAATAGTGCATTTGGATATACTGCCGTTGGGTCGGGTCTCTTTCTCACTTTTGTGGGATTAATAATCGCCTTCAATCAAGTTGTCCTAATGAAGAATTTTTGGCTTAAATTTGATGCAAAAAAATTAGAGATCTTCATTTTCCCAATCTTTGCTTTATCGTTTTTCTTTATGTCACTAGAACAGGTGATAATATTTTATCTTGCGGTAATTGCCTGTACTACTACGCAAGTTATTCTAAGAGCATTGATACCTAGTCAGCTTGTCGGTAAAGATGATAATCATAGGGGAGAAATAATGGGAACCTTAGCATCAATTGAATCAATAGCGATGATTGTGGGTCCGATAATAGCTGGTTATGCATTTGAGTGGAATATTGCTTCTCCTTTCTGGATAGCAGGAATTATCGCTCTATTCCTTGTGACTGTTTCTTTCTACAATTTCAAAAAACTAAAAGCTATTCCCACAGCACAATAGAATATTAATCAGGGGAGGTCCGACCTCGCCCGCCGGAAGCTATATTCTATATAGTGAAAACTCTTGGAGGTCCGACCTCCAATTTCTTTCGTCTGTCATTCCCGCGAAGGCGATTAATTTCTTTGTTTGTCATTCCCGACTGTTCGCTAATGCGAACCTGATCGGGAATCTAATAAGATGTCTTCAAGTTTGCCAAAGGCAAACCACCAAGTACTAATTATTTATCTCGCAGAAGCCCGAAGGGCGTAGGTCACCTTCACAACCCTTCGGCGGATTTATCCGCCAAAGGTTCGCTTCGGCGAACCGAAGGCGGACGAGTTACTAATCTCTAATTTTTAAGCTATAATAATATTATTAATAAAATAAATTTATTAAAAATATGCAGGAAGTTTTTACAAAAGAAGAAGTTAAAATAACCGGAGAGTCATTGGGAGTTGATTGGAGTAAGTTTGATATAGATCAATTATGGAGGGGAGTACACATTGAATTAGAACATGGTACAAGAAATCCAAATACAAACGTCACCAATGACGACAAATTGATAACCACAAAAATCGCATTAGCTCACTTAAATGAGTTTCCAGATTATTACGATAGATTAGAAAAACTAGAAAAAGAAGCAGAAGCTTTTTGGGGAAAATAAAAAATACCGAGAAAAATCTCGGTCTTTTTTTAGAATCTACGACAGGGGAGGTCGGACCTTTTGGAGGTCCGACCTTGGGCGAGGTCCGACCTCGTCCGCCGGAAGCTATATTCCACATAAAGAAAACTCTTGGAGGTCCGACCTCCTAATCCCTTATTCTGTTTGTCATTCCCGCCATCCTGTTTGTCATTCCCCTGAAGAGGGGAATCTATACGACAGGGGAGGTCGGACCTCCAACGACCCCTATTCTTTATTTGTCATTGCGAACTTCGTAGAAGTGAGGCAATCTTTTTCATTTGTCATTCCCGCCGTCCTATTTGTCATTCTCGCTTGTCTCGCCGCAGGCGGATGAAGAAGGGAATCTATAAAAATTCTTTAAGCTTTCTGTAAGAAAACCACAAAGTACTAACTGTGTCATTCCGAAGCTTTCTTGTCTGCCGTAGCCAAAGCGAAGGAGAAAGCGTATGATGGCTGTGCCATTCCGAAGCTTTCTGTTTTCAGGAGAAAACGTAGGATGATTACTAACTACGAATTACTAGTTACTAGCTATCTACCAAGGGTAGATAGCCTAAACCCTTGACAAATTGTTAGAAATAGATAACATATAAGTATGTTAAATAATTCTAACATTAATAATAAAAAAATGACAATTAAAAAATACAATATTTTTAGAATGATTATCGTAATAGCTTTAGCAATAATTTTTTCGCAAGCTATTATTTTTCAAAATTTTTTGCTTTCGGCAGGGGTATTAATCATTGGATCATTAATCGTCTATTCAATGCGAAAGAATGTTAAAGAGGTTATGGCTGACGAAAGAGATTATGAGCATGGAGGTAAGGCGGCATTACTTGCCATGCAAATATATTGTTGGATGGGGGTAGTAGCTATGTTTGCCCTTAAATCGCAAGCTTACCTTAACGCTACATATGATATAATTGCAAACACTTTAGCATTTTCAATTTGTATCTTTATGTTATTGTATTCATTTATTTTCCGATTAAAATCAAAAGGAAAATTCTGGAACGGATGGACTGTTTACACTTTTATCGTCTTGGTTCTTTTCATAATCTTAGCCATTATGGGAACGATTAAAATATAGATATGAAAAACAAAATCAAAGAAATAAGAACAAAGCTAAATATCACCCAAGACGAACTTGCTCAAAGTGTAGGAGTAAGAAGGGAAACAATCGTTTTTTTAGAGCAAGGAAAATATAACCCATCATTAAATCTTGCACATAGCGTAGCAAAAAAATTAAAAATAAAAATAGACGATTTATTTATCTTTGAAGAGGAAGATGAAAAGCGTAAATAGTTATAAAAGCACTACCAATAGGTAGTGCTTTTTATTTTAATTACTTGGACCTCCAGAAGATGGAGATGTTCTATTGCCTTCAGAGGGAGCTGTTCCGTTTGAGTTATTGTCTCCTCTGGAAGGAGGTGCTCCATCGGACGGTGGGTTTCCTTCAGGTGGCATTCCTCCATCAGGCGGACCATTTTCGCTACCTTCGGGCATCATCTGACCACCATTTAGTTGTTGAAAAATATCAGTCTTGTCTTTATTGTTTGATGTATTGTTTTGCATAAAGAAAAAGAACACCGCTCCAAGAATCACCAAAATTATCACTATTGCTATATACTTTGTTTTTTTATTCATTATTTATTTACCCGTATTAATTAACCTTTGTTATGATTATTAATACGCTAATAACATAATGAATGGTGCAACAAAAAAACTGCCTACTTAGCAGTTTTTTTTGTTGCTTCAATCAAGAATAATATTCCGGTTAGTAGGGGAATCCCTCCGATTAATATTCCTTGCCAATATTGCTGTGGGGCTGAAATAAATATAAGATAGTACAATCCAAGTATGATAAAAAACCAGCATCCTATAACTGGTTTTTTCCATGCAACAATAGTTGCTCCTAGTACGACCAATGTGATGACTAGATGCGACAAGCTATCTTGCCAAGTAAATTCAGGAGAAAAACCCTCTAATATAAATAGAGCAAAGAATCCTACAATCACGATAGATAATATTCTTGACGAATAATATATTATCTTGTTCATATGTTTTAATTATAAAGCAAGAAGCTTAAAAGTCTAGTAAAGTATTAACATCTTATCGTATTTGCTAAAAATATACTTTTATGTTATTATATAAAAGCGCTGCAGGGCGTGATAGTAATGAGCGTTCATAGATTTGGCGTTGAAGTCACCTCAATCAATGACGTCCATATTTGGCTGAGGACTGCAATTTCAACCATTATCAAAAAAAATGTGGAAATCGGTATTTCCGAACTCCATTCGCATAAATTGCAGGGAGACAAGCTACCAGTATTGATGATATGTGGAAGTAATCTTCCAGATGGAGCAAGAGAAAGTAGCTCTTCCAATGGCAAATATGCATGGAAGATGTTTCCGTTGAACAATGTCCGATCTCCAATTGATGGAGTAATCAGGTATATTGAAAGCCTGATAGAATCTCGTCACGAAGAGTGGATGAGTACAATTGAGGACATTCTTGAATCAGAAAACGAAACTAATCCATCTCTTGCAATTGAGTTTTCTGGATATGAAATCAGAAAGCAAGATGATACCGAGGAGAGAATTATAGTCTCCATTATGTATACAGGCATTTATTAAAGCCTGTTTTTTTTATTAATTTTCACGAAGACTCACGAGAGGTCCGACCTTTTGGAGGTCCGACCTTCAAAAGGTTGGACCTCCTAATCCCTTCTCCTGCTTGTCATTCCCGTTTACCCGCCTATGGAGGGCTTATCTCGCCGCAGGTGGATGAAGAGGGGAATCTAATAAGATATCTTCAAGTTTACCAAAGGCAAACCACAAAGCACTAATTATTTATCTCGCAGAAGCCCGAAGGGCGTAGGTCACCTTCACAACCCTTCGGCGGATTTATCCGCCAAAGATTCGCTTCGGCGAACCGAAGGCGGACGAGTTACTAATCCCTAATTATTCTTGTCATTCCCGCCGTTCTATTTGTCATTCCCCTGAAGAGGGGAATCTATAAGAATTCCTTAAGCTTTCTCTCAAGAAAGCTACCAAGTACTAGTTACGAATTACGAGTTACTAATCCCTAAAAAACGTATATTGACCTAAGCCCCTTTTTTATATAGTATAGTTATATTGAAATATTGGAGAGGTGCCAGAGTGGCCGAATGGGGCATCCTGCTAAGATGTTAACTGTGAAAACGGTTCGAGGGTTCGAATCCCTCCCTCTCCGCCTTCGCCTCGCTGAAGCTCAGCTTCGGCGGACAAAGTCCGCATGAAGACGAGCGAAAGCGGGCAATCAAAACTTAGATGCTATTATAGCATCTTTTTTTGTTGCGGAATCGGGCGGGATTCGAAGACTTTTGCCTGACTGAGGCAAAAGTCAGGTCCCGGAGCCAATTTCAGCAGAAATTGATGCGATGGGGCGAATCCCTCCCAATGCAAGGAAGGGGATTCGAAGACGGAGGCACGGGCTGGTGCCGAGTCGGGTCGTTAAAATTTTTCAGCAGAAAAATATTTAAGGACGAATCCCTCCCTCGTCTTTTTTTGTTGCGGAATCCCTCCCGCATACCGCAGTAATTAGTTTTGTATAATTTTTTATGTGATGATATAATAAACTAGGTATATTTCGGTTTAAGAGGCGTTCACAATCAAAAATCGAAAGGGAAGAATTGCAAGTAATACTCTAAATAATTTACATTTCTTTAGGCACAATTACTGATTAGGATTGAATATAATTACATTATACATGAATTTTCCGCAAAAAATTGCAAGAGTATTAGTGATTTAATAAAACAAAGTTTATGACAAAAAACGAAGCGATAACAGAGTTGGCAACAACTTTTAACATAAATTTAATTTATGCTCACAGGGTTTTTTCTCTTGCAGATAAGACTAATCTCATAGAAGACTCTTCCCGTATTATCGCAGAAAAGCCAAAGCCATTTGTTAAGTGGGTGGGGGGGAAAAGACAACTCCTCGCACAATTTCGCTTAATGAATCTTTATCCACCCGAAAAGTTTAATATTAAAAATGGAAAATATTTTGAACCCTTTGTTGGTGGTGGTGCTGTATTCTTTGATTTACTTCCTGAAAGGGCTCATCTTTCTGATCTTAATCATGAGCTCGTCGTTACTTACAATATTATTAAAAGTGATATTGAAAGCCTAATAAAATCACTCAAAAAGCATAAAGTAGATAAAGAATATTTTTTAAAAATACGTTCGCGAAACCCGGAAGACCTTTCCGATTTGGATATTGCTTCTCGTTTTATTTATTTAAATAGAACTTGTTTCAATGGTATGTATCGTGTAAACAGTAAGGGTAAATTTAATGTTCCATTTGGTAAATACACCAATCCTCTTATTTGCGATGAAGATAATCTCCGAAAGGCATCTAAAGCTTTAAAAAATGTTGAGATAAAAAAACAGGACTATAAAGAAGTACTCAAAAAAGCAAAAAGAGGAGATTTTGTTTATTTTGATCCGCCTTATTATCCAGCAAGCAAAACTGCTTCGTTTACTTCTTATACCAATAAATCATTTTTGGATAAAGAACAGATTGAATTAAGAGATGTATTTGTAAAATTACATAAAAGAGGTTGTTTTGTTATGCTCTCCAACTCTGATACTTTATTCATAAACAAAATTTATTCTGGACTTGAAGGTGTTCGTATTACGAAAGTACAAGCAAATCGTGCTATTAACTCCAATGCTTCCAAAAGAGGGAAGATTAGTGAGGTATTGATAACAAATTACTAATAGGTGTTTTTAAGAAGGAAAAAGGATTTTATGAATGATTACAATTTTAAATTGATAAATAATCCAGAAGTTATTAAGTGGTGCTATGAAGGTATTACTGATGTTTCTTTAAAAAACACAGAAAGCGAAAAAAAATTAAAAGAAGCAAAAGAAGAAGAAAAGAAGTGGGGAAATAAAGTAATGGGAACTGATGACGGAAAACAGTGGACTACTGTATTATGCCAAGATCTAGTGAAGGAGGCTCTTATAAAACTCGGAAGAAAAAATGTAAGAAAGACTGAGCAAAAAAAGAGTTCATTAAGGGATAAAAAATATGATCCAGATTTGGAATGTGATGATTATGTTTATGAAGTGAAAGGTAGGAGCTGGTGTACACCAGGAACCGCAGGAGAGAAGATACTCGGAGTTCCTCTAAAGTATGGCGAATTGCCTCGCTTATACAAAAAACCTCTTCAAATCGTTCTGGTTGGATATCAAGAGTATGAAGCAAGGGGAAAATTTGCTTTCGGGGATTTGCTAGATAAAAATAATCAAACTCAAGAGTTAAGAGAAAGTTTGGCGTTTTATAAAGACCATAATATTGAATACGTTGCTTTCACTGATATTTTGAAAAAAATAGGCTATAGCGATAAAAAATATAACTAATTTGATTTACTAGATAGACTGAACTATAAAGTTTATGGAAATCAAAAAAGAAAAAGGTTTAAAATTGTGTCCTAATGATTTTGAGCTTGAATGCACAACGGTATGGGCGTTTCCAAGACGAGGGAATTGGGCAACTCACACCTCAGATTGGCGCGGAAATTGGTCACCCGAAGTGGTGCGTAATCTTATTTTAAGATACTCAAACGAAGGAGATCATTTGCTTGACTGCATGGTTGGTGGCGGAACTACGGCAATAGAAGCAAAAATCTTAAACCGTCACATCACTTGCGTTGATATCAATGAAGAAGCGCTAGCAAGAACTAAAGAATGCCTTGAGTTTGAAGCGAATAACAAATCAAAACAAAGAGTGATTAAATGCGATGCAAGGGATATGAATTTCATCAAAGATGATGAGATTGATTTTGTTTTAACTCATCCACCATATGCAGATATTATAAAATACAGCGAGGGCAAAATAAAAGAGGATTTATCAAATATACATAATATAGATATTTTTGTTGACGAAATAGAAAAAGTTGCAAAAGAACTATTTAGAATCTTAAAGAAAGGAAAATATTGTGCAATTTTGATGGGGGATACACGCAGAAACAAAATGTATCAGCCCCTTGCTTTTAAAGTAATGCAGAAATTCATAGATGTAGGTTTTATCTTGAAAGAAGATATAATAAAAAGGCAGTTTAATTGCAAGGCAACAGGATTTTGGATTACAAAATCAAAAGAATCAAACTTCTTACTGATAATGCACGAGCACCTCTTTGTATTCCAAAAGTAATCTGTAAATCAATTTATCTATCCGAACTAACACCACCTAAAAAGGTGGTTTTGCTTTAATAAAACTTGACTACAAAAGCCAAAAGGTCCAATATTTAGTTAAAGATTTTGCTCATAAAATCAAGAATCTCTAGAAGATAATTTTGTATTATTTTATTACAGTTCTTTTGTGTTAGATAGATTATTCTCTTGAAGTACAGTAAATGTAATACATTAAAGTGCTTTGTTTCTAAAAAACAAAAACTGCGAAGGGCGATGGCAGATTATTAAAAATATTGACGAAAATAAATAAAATATATGTATCTAAAAAATATTGCTATCAAAAACATAGGACCAATAGAAGATTTTTTTGTTGAATTACCTTTTAAAGATGGAAATCCCAAGCCAATAATTTTTGTTGGTGAAAATGGATCTGGAAAAACAATTTTACAGTCACAAATAATAGATAGTTTCTATGAAATTGGGAGCTCTCTTTTTGATGATGTAGGCATTCAAGATGGACTCGTAAGGAGTTATTATAAAATTTCAGGCAGTGTAAATGTAAAAATGGGCAAAAACGAAGGATTTTCTCTTTTAAAATTTATTGATAGCGAAAATCAAGTTTTAGAATACTTTGATAAATTTGGTAAAGTGGAAAAAGAAGATTTCACAGATTATATTACGGATTTTGAACTTTCTCCAGATGATTCAAAAAAATCTCAAAAAAAAGTAACGGAAGTAAATAATCTTAGAAAAGAAAAATTGCAAAATGAGTTCATTCAAGGTGTGCACTTTTTCCAACCAGCTTATAGGTACGAAGAACCTTTTTGGAAAAATGATCCTTTTAGAGATTATCCAAGATTCGAGGATAAAAAATTTTTTGCTGGAAAATTAGCAAAGGAATTTGAAATAATATCATCAGTAAGAGAAAATAAATCTTTTTTGTTAGATTTAGTTCTCGATAGATACGTCCAAAAAGTAAATCCTATTAATGTAATCTTGTGGAATAACATAAACCTTATTTTAGGAAAGATATTAAAGAATACAAACTATAAATTTGCTATTGGTCCAAGAAGTGGATATAGAGTTTCTATAGTGGAAGAAGATGGTTCAGATAAACCTAAGCAAATACTTCCTAGTATAGATAATCTTTCTTTAGGAGAATCCATTCTGTTAAATCTTTTTATAAATGTCATTCGTCATGGTGAAAATTATTCAAAACAACTTAATCAAATACAAGGAATTGTTGTAATAGATGAAATAGACGTTCATTTACATACAGATTTGCAAAATTCAGTAGTACCAGAACTGATAAAACTATTTCCAAAAATTCAATTTATTATTACTACACATTCACCTTTGTTTTTGTTGGGTATGAAAAAAGCTTTTAGCGAAGAAGAATTTGAGGTTAGAAATATGCCAAAAGGAGATCTAATAACGATAGAAAGATTTTCTGAGTTTGAAAATGCATATAATGTTTTAAAAGAAACGGAAAAATTCGAAAATGAAGTAAAAATAAAAGTTATTGCTAATAAAAAACCGATTATTTATGTAGAGGGTCCGACAGATGTTCAGTATATTAAAAAAGCATATGAATTATACACAGAAAAACATGACAATTTTGAAATTGATATCATAGGAGAAAAAACTCAGATTGGAACTAAAAACTCAAACAATAATGCGCTGTCTAATGCTCAAAAACTGCTTAGAGCAAATCTAAATTTGTTAAGCCAAAAAGTTGTTTTACTAAATGACCCCGAAGAGCATATTACAGAAGAAGACTACAATAGTATTCTTTATGTTAGAAAAATACCTAAATTTGATGAAAATCCTCTTCAAAAAGGAATAGAAAATCTTTTTGAAAAAAAGTTAATTGATAGGGCGAAAGAAGGTAATTTAAAATGTTTTCAGTATCGTGTTGTTGGCACAGAAGAAAAAGAGCATAAAATTGTTGATGGTCAAAAACAAACTGTTTGCACTTGGATTTGCCAAAACGGATCAAGAGATGATTTTAAAAATTTTAAAGAGATATTTAAAATCATTAAAAAAATTGTAGACTCTGACTAAAAAATTGAAAAGTATTATAAAAAAAGAAAAATAGAAATTTGAATTAATTTAACGTTGTAATTTGTAGCACTCTTCTCCTCCCTCAATTTTTCTGGTAGAATGCAATTACAACTTAATCACTGGCCGAAAGACCAGCGACCTAACCCCTTTGGTTCTTCCAAAGGATATGGTCGGGAATCCCAACGAAGATACTGAACCCCCCGTTCAGCAGCTCTTCGTTGGGTCGTATCGGGAAACCGGTATGGGGCCGCAAGGCCTGGCTGGCGTGGGGTTTTGTGTATAAGCATCAACTTACTCCAGCTGACTTAGCTGTTTTATTTTATGCAATTTTTCCTTTAAGATTCCCGCCTCCGCGGGAATGACAAAAAAAGAAAACTTATAAGATTCCCGCCTCCGTCCGTCTGCGGCGAGACAAGCGGGAATGACAAAGAAAAAAAGAAAACTTAAAAATTAAAAGGATTAAAAACATGGCTAAAATGCAAACAAGAACAATGTTTCAAGTTGCCATAAAGGATCTAGTAGATATTTGTCCTCATTGCGAATCCAGAGCACATTTTCAATTACTGTTTTCTGATAGTTATCAAGAAGGCGATGACAGCATTATCTATTATGCTATTTTTAGATGCGTGCCATGTAAAAAATTAATCCTAAAGACTTTTAAATTTTGCAAAAACGAATTCAGCAATAATAATCTATCGGCAGTAGGCTGGCAAGACAAGTTTCCAAAAGAAAAAGCGCCCAATGTTAGCAAGTTTGATGGTGCTGTCCCGCTAAACGCTTTGGAAGATTTTATAGAAGGAGTTATCTGTCTGCACAACAAGTGTCCACGAGCTGCGGTATCCATATTTAGGAGGTCTTTGCAGGCGGCACTTATAGATAGGGGAGCGAGCAGGAAGCTGGACCTGATAGAACAGATAAAGAACGCTTCCTTCCTTACAAAGGATATAAAAGAATGGGCATATAGTATTAGGATTTTTGGCAACTGGGCGGCACACCCCCAGAGTGACAACCTAAAGGATGTAGATGAGAAAATCGCCCTAGAAACCAAGCTATTCTTAGAAGAATTTTTCAACTATGTTTATGTAATGCCACTTCGCGTAACTAATGCCCGCAAGAACACCTCCCTTGATTAAACCGAGGTCCGACCTCCAAATATCTTAAAGTTATATGTTTTGTGTTTTTATTTCTGAATGATATAGTATAATCAATGTGTTTTACTAAAATTATTCGTATTCGTGAACAAATAAATCATCTAAAAATCAAAACGCAAAAAATATTTAAAAAATGTTGTCAAAGCTTATGTAGGGTACTAGGATTTAAAAAATTTATGGCAAGTATAAATTCAAAACAAATGATAACTGGAAAATCCTTTGAGTATGCTCTTCTCATTACGCTTGAAGAGAAACTGAAGAATAAAACTAATCTTAAAGTTATAGAAGACCCAGCTTTTGATGTTGCAAAAAGTTGCTTTAATAATGTTTCTGCAAGCGAAAAAAGTGAATATCTTTTATCGGCTAGCTTTGCTGTAAATTTTTTGATGGACATGGAACCAAGACTTTCAAATGATATTGGAAAAAATGACACCTTACAGTTAGGAATTTTACCTGATTTTCATGGAATATCTGGTGATGTTCGTGACGTGCTTGCTGTCCGTTCACTCCAAAAATGGGAGATAGGTTTTTCGGCAAAGAATAACCACAAAGCCGTAAAACACTCTCGTCTATCTTCAAGTATAGATTTTGGTGATCAGTGGCTAGGTATCAAAAATTCAAAAGAATATTTTGACACAGTAAAACCTATTTTTGACAATCTCGCAAAAATTAGAAAAGATAGTGAGGCGAAGAAAAAATGGAGCGAGTTGGGAGATTATCACTCAACAGTATATGTCCCGATTCTTAAAGCATTTATAAAAGAATTAAAAAGTCTTTATAAAAATAACCCTCAAAAAGTTGCTTCTAATTTGGTTGCTTATCTTGTTGGAAATAAAGACTTTTACAAAGTTATTAAAAGTAAAAATTCTGTTGAAATTCAGGCTTACAATCTAAAGGGGACATTGAATCTTCCATTCCAAAAAATTCAACCAAAATATAAAACTCCACAAGTTCCGCTCCCTACAGAAATCACAAGCATAGATTTTAAAACAGATAATAATACAACAGTAATAGTCACTATGAATAATGATTGGACCCTTTCTTTCCGAATACATAATGCAAGTTCCAGGGTGGAATCATCACTTAAATTTGATATTAATCTTTTGAAATCTCCAGAGAAATTATTTAAAAATACCTTAACTATAAGCAAAGATTAACTTTATGAAACTAGTATCATTATTCACGGGCGCAGGGGGACTTGATCTCGGCTTTGAAAAAGCTGGTTTTGAGATTATTTGGGCTAATGAATTTGATAAGACAATTTGGGACACATTTCAAACTAATTTCCCTCATACAAAGTTAGATAAAAGAAATATTACCGATATTAAACCTTGTGAGATTCCAACGGCAGATGGTTTTATAGGGGGACCGCCATGTCAAAGCTGGAGTGAGGCAGGGGCTGGTCGCGGTATCAATGATTCACGTGGACAATTATTCCACGATTATATCCGTCTTTTGAAAAATAAAAAGCCGAAGTTTTTCCTTGCTGAAAATGTTTCTGGGATATTGCATCCAAAACATTCGGAAGCTTTCTTAAATATTATTAAAGATTTTAAAAAAGCTGGGTATGATGTTTCTTATGAGTTATTAAATGCCAATGATTTTGATGTTCCTCAAGATCGTAATCGTGTAATTATAGTTGGATATAGAAAGGATATTAAAAAGAAATTCAAATTCCCAGAACCCCAAAACTATAAGCCAGTACTAAAAGATGCCATATGGGATTTACGAAAAGCTAAACCTGCCAAAGACGGAAATAAAACAAATGGTGAAAATAATCTAAAGATATCCAATCACGAATATATGAACGGCGGTTTTTCTACCATTTATATGTCTAGAAATCGTGTTCGTTCATGGAATGAACCTTCTTTTACAATTCAAGCAGGTGGAAGACATGCGCCAATACATCCCCAAGCACCTAAAATGCTGCTTGTTTCTAAAAACAAAAGAGTTTTTGTTTCTGGGCAAGAAAAAAAATACAGACGTTTATCTGTTAGAGAGTGTGCCCGTATTCAGACTTTTCCCGATGATTTTATTTTTAAATATACAAATATAGCTGACGGGTACAAAATGGTAGGCAATGCGGTTCCCGTTAACCTTGCAAAGCATATCGCTCAAAAGATAATGGCTGATTTTAGTTGACATTCTGAGTTTTAAATCTAAAAACGAAAAATATTTTAATTAAATAAAATAAACAAGGTCCGACCTCCAAAAGGTCGGGCCTCTGATTATGTAGAAACCTCTCTCGCTACTGTTATTCCATACACATATTTGGCGCCAGCTTCTTTTAATACTTTCGCGCATTCTTCCATTGTCGCTCCAGTGGTATAGACATCATCAATCAATAAAACTGTTTTATCTTTAAATACAGATGAATCAGTAATGCTAAAGCATCCTTTTATATTCTCCTGCCTTTCCTTTCTTTTTAGCCCCACTTGGGGTTTTGTCTTTTTTATCTTTATTAAACTATGACAACAATAAGGGGTATTCGTAGCTTTCGCAATCAACTCGGCAATTAGCCTGGATTGATTAAATCCTCGCCATCTTTCTCGGCTCTTATGTATCGGGACGGGGACAATTATCATTTCTGATTTAAAATCAAAACCAGTCTCTTTTAAATGTAGCAGTATTAAAATTGTTAATGGAATAGACAAGTCTTTTAACTGAAAACGATATTTCAATTCCGATATTACTTTTTTAACTATTTTATTATCGTAATTTGTTGCCGAATATATTCTATTCAAATATCCAGCAGGGCAAGAAGAACAAGTCTCATATTTACCGATTAAGCGTTTTGGTATTTGGCAAAAACAGTAGCGATAGGGGTTTATTTCTATAAGAGAAAAACAATCCTCACACAAAAAAGTATCTTTTGTTCTGCAACCTATGCAGAGCTTTGGGAAAAATACATCTAATAAAAATTTTAATAATCTTTTAGCCCTTTTCATTTTACGTAAAAAAATGTTAAGATAGTAGTATAAAAAATTCTGAATACAAAATTTTTATCATCTCAAAAATAATTTTAAATTATGTTTTCTTTTCTAAATATTAATAAAAAAAATACAGGAAGTATAGGTATTGATATCGGAACAAAGTCAATCAGAATTATTGAAGCATCTCAAAGAGGGGGTCATAACTATCTTGATAATTATGGTGAAGTTAGTCTTGATATGGCTGGAACAAAAACGTTTCGTTGGTTTGATCAAAACACACTTAACCCCGATATCAAAAATATATCAGCAGCTATTACTGCTATTATGGAAGAAGCCGAAATCAAATCGGAGAAGGCAATTTTTTCGCTGCCAGATTTTTCTACTTTTTTCATAACTTTCAAAATGCCTCCGATGAATAAAAAAGAGCTTGATAGTGCTGTTGCTTTTGAAGCAAGAAAGTACATTCCCATGCCAATGGCTGAAATAGTTATTGATTGGCAATTAATTGGAAACAAAGATACAACAAAAAATGATAATGACATTCTTGTGATGGCTATTCCAAAGTCTGTCATTGAACAATACAAAATGATTGCAGATACTTGTGGCTTGGAATTAACTGTATTGGAAGCGGAAGTATTGGGACTAAAAAGATCACTCGTTAAGGAAAATGATCCTCCAACATGTTTGGTTGAAATAGGGTATCAAAGCACAAACATTAGTATTGTTGATCAGGGCTGTGTATTAACAAGTGTTAGTTATGATATTGCAGGAAAAGACCTTACCTTTGGTCTTGCAGAAACATTAGGCATTGACGTTAGTGAAGCCGAAGAATTAAAAAAATTACATGGATTGGGAGACAATTCCGAAGTTTCTGATGTGCTAGTGGGGGTACTCGCATTGATTTGCGATAAGGTGAAAAAAATCATTAAAGAATTTGAAGGAAAAGAAGGCAAAAAAATCACCAAAGTTCTGTTGAGTGGAGGTACAACCAAAATGTCTGGTTTGTTAAATTTTTTTAGGGTAATGTTCCGTGAAGAAGAATACTTCAAAGATACTCAAATATTAATAGGAGATGCATTTTACAAAATAAATTATCCTTCAGTGCTAGAAAGTAATTTGAGAGATCTTAATTCTTATTTTTCAATTGCAATAGGAGAGAGCTTAAAAAGATTTGAAAAATAACTGTTAATAAATTATAATTAACTTAATAAAAATTTTTAATTTTCTATGGCAATTGAAATAAACGGCAACGAGAAAAATAGTCTTTCTTTTGATTGGCTTTTTCAGCTTTTGTTTGCTTTGGCTATTCTTGTGCTTCTTAGCTCCATTGCGGTTTTTGTTTATTATCAATTTTTTAACATCCAACCCAAGACAAATACCTTAATGCAGTTAAAAACCGATATTCAGAACGACAAAACCCAGAAAGAAAAAACTACCGAGATAGAAGCTGCTGCTATTCAAAATTATGTTGATGATTTTGTTGCATTGTACGAACAAAGACCGAAGATGAGCGGTTTCTTTAGTGGAGCTGGTTTTGAAGGTTGGGTTCATCCAAACGTTTATTTTTCAAATTTTTCAATAGATGCAGATAGTAGGGTCGTTAATTTAAAAGGATATACGACCGATTTCAAACCACTAATTGATCAACTTAAGATATTTAAAGATTTAAGAAATAGGGGGCAGGGAATTGAGAATTATGAAGTTTCTGATATTAAATTAGCAGAAGAGGGTGGGGTAAGTTTTTCATTAGTTATAACAGTTTCCCCAGATACCATTAAACCAAAAACAATATGGACTACAAACAACCCAGCTTATTAGTGACAGTTTTCTTTCTAATTTTAGGGGCTGGCATTTTCTATTTTCTTGATAAGCCATTGGTAGATAATTCTGACAAGCTAGACAAAATGATCACAGAATTATCAAGACAAAAAAGACTCCAGGAGGAACATGCCATGAAAATCGGGGAAATAGGACTTAGTATTAACGCAAGTAATTGGCCAGAAAAAAAGAAAAAAATGGAAATTAATTTTACGTCTAGTCCATTTTATGTTCCCAAGATGGAAAAATTTTTTCGTGATATAATTATGCAAAGTGGTATGACCATTGGAAATCTTTCAATACAATTAGGTTCTGTCGGACCTCAAGCAACTACAACATCTTCGGCAAAAAATCCATCCGAGCAACCTCAGGCAGTTAATCCTGCACAATCATCTGTATCTGGAGTAAAAGGACCAGTTAGAAGAAATAGCTTTTCTATCAGCACAAATGGAACTTATGAACAACTCAAAGAGTTATTAGCTATATTTGAAAAGCAAGCTTGTTTGATTTCTGTCAAAAAAATTGATTTTGGAGAACAGTCAGAAGGTAAATTTACTTTTAATATAACAGGAGAAGTTTATTCTTATTAAAAATATGAATTTTGAAGAAGAAAAAAACGAAATAAGTAATTCAAAGCAGCCTATACTAATAGTTATTCTATTAGTGATTATTGCTGGTGCTTGTTTTTATTATTTTAATCAACAAATAACTAGCTCAATCACAAAAGCTCTAACTCCAAATACAGAGCCTTTTTCACTTGCGGCTGATCCTAGTATTAAATTTGATTTTTTAAATTCCAAAGAATTTGCAGATTTGGTAAGTTTTCCAGATTACCCATCATTCAAAGAGGATGATGAATTGACTGTTAAACCAGGAAGAATTAACCCATTCTCAGCAAGTGGCATAGGAATTCAGCGTCCTCAGGTTTCAACCGAAAGCCCGAAAGTCCAAGATCAAGCAAATCCAGAATCACCTACAAATGCAAATAACTAGAGCGCAGTGTATAGTTTTTATTTTACGTGCAAGTAGATTTAGAATAATTTAAAAATTAAATGTTATTAATCATACCAAAGCTGGTAGAAAAAAAATTAATCACTCCTGCTCAAGCCATTGAGCTTACGGCAAAGTATGAAAAAGAAGCAGCTACTCAAACTGAGGAAGAGTTTTTGTTTTTTGAAAAAGTAGTTGATTCAAAGGTAATAAATAAAATAAGGGGTGAGATTTATAATATTGATATTTTTAATGAGGATGAAGTCACCGAAATACCCACCGATATTTTAACCTACATTCCAGAAGAATCCGCAAGATTTTACAAGATACTTCCTTTAAGGATAGAAAACAAAGTACTCCAGGTTGGAATAGTTGAGCCAGAAAATATTAAAGCGAAAGAAGCGCTTAACTTTTTGGCTCGTCAGCACAAAATAGAATATCGCTTATATCTTATTGAAAAAAGATATTTTGACGATATGTTGAAACAATACAGAAATCTTAATGAAGAGGTGGGAAAAGCTTTGACTGCATGGGAAACAGAAACAAAAGGAGAGGATCTCGGAGTAGAAGTAGAAGTGACAGGATCTTTTAGTAAGGATAGATACGCCGAAGAGGCACCAATTATAAAAATGGTGGCTGTGATTTTAAGACACGCAGTTGAGGGGTCTGCTTCTGATATCCATATTGAGCCAGAAGAAAAACAAACTAGAGTTCGTTTTAGAATGGATGGCTCTCTTTATTCATCTCTTTTTCTTCCATTTCAGGCTCATGCTTCAATTGTTGCCAGAATCAAAATTCTTTCTAATCTTAGATTAGATGAAACCAGAATTCCTCAAGATGGAAGATTTTCTGCTAAGATTGATTCCAAAAATGTAGACTTTAGAGTCTCTACACTACCAACCAAATTAGGAGAAAAAGTTGTTATTAGGGTGCTTGATCCTACCGAAGGATTACGTAATTACGAAGAGATTGGACTAATGAGTAGAAACTTAACCCTCATTAGAGAAGCTGCCGAAAAACCATATGGATTAATCCTTGTCACTGGACCTACAGGATCTGGTAAAACAACAACCCTTTATTCTATTCTTAGGGAACTAAATCAACCAGAGGTGAATATTATTACTCTTGAAGATCCAATAGAGTATTTTATTGAAGGTATAAATCAGTCGCAAGTAAGACCAGATATTGGCTATGATTTTAGCCAAGGATTAAGACACGTCGTGAGGCAAGACCCAGATATTATTATGGTCGGTGAGATCAGAGATGAAGAATCGGCCTCATTGGTCACTCAAGCAGCTTTGACTGGACATATTGTTTTGTCTACTTTGCATACCAATAATGCTATCGGATCCGTTCCTCGTTTATTGGATATGAAGATTAAACCTTTTCTTTTGCCGTCAACTTTGAATATTTCTATTGGTCAGAGATTAGCTCATAGATTGTGTCCTTTCTGTAAAGAACGAGTAAAGCCAAATAAACAAGTTCTTAAAGAAATATGGAAATCAATTATTGATGTCCCAGATGATATTAAAGAGTATTTTAATGTTCCTAAAACCCCAGATAGTATTTATATTTACAAACCAAAAGGTTGTCCAAAATGTAGTATGAAAGGAGAGAGGGGTAGAATTGGTATTTTTGAAATTTTAAAGATGACACCCGAACTTGAAAACATAATTCTTGAAAATCCAAATGAACAATTGGTAATGAATGAAGCCAAAAGACAAGGAATGGTTAGTATGCGACAGGACGGAATATTAAAAGCTCTCTTAGGAGAAATATCAATTGAAGAAGTTTTTAGAATATCAGACGAATTATAATTTAGAAAATGAATTACTTCCAATACTTAAAACAACTTTTATTGTTTACGATAAAGTTAGGAGCTTCGGACTTGCATTTATTAACAGGACATCCTCCTGTTTTGCGTATTAGCAGGAAACTTACTCCGCTAGAGAAAGAGAAAGTCCTTACGGGTGAAGACGTAAGAGCTCTTTGTTATTCACTAATGACCGAAGATCAGCAGAGAGAATTTGAAAAAAATAAAGAATTAGATTTTTCATTTGATTTTCAAGGAATTTCAAGATTTAGAATAAATGTTTATTATGAATTGGGAGAAGTTGCAGGAGTTTTAAGAGTTGTTCCCAGTAAAATAAGATCAATTGAAGAGTTAAATCTTCCAGATGCTTTTCATAGTATTGCTGCAGCAATGCAAGGATTTGTTTTAGTGGTAGGTCCTTCTAGTCATGGTAAGAGTACCACATTGGCTGCTATAATAAATGAAATTAATAAAACTAGATATTGCAATATCATTACAATTGAAGATCCAATTGAGTATATTTTTGAGGACGATAAATCAATTGTCAGTCAAAGAGAACTCAACAGCGATACATTTTCGTTTTCAAGAGCCCTAAAAGCTACTTTTCGTGAAGATCCAGATGTTATAATGGTTGGAGAAATGAGAGATCAAGAAACAATTGCGACAGCTATTACTGCTGCCGAAACTGGGCATTTAGTTTTTGCTACTCTGCACACGAATTCGGCTGCACAAAGTATAGATAGAATAGTTGATGCTTTTAATGGTGAACAACAGAATCAAATTAGGGCACAACTTGCTGGGTCACTTTTAGCAATCATTTCACAACGATTAATTCCAGCAAGTAGTGGAGGTGTTATTCCTGCTTGTGAAATTATGTTTAATAATCAGGCAATATCTAACCTCATTCGCGAAAACAAAGTTTATGAAATACCGATGGTAATAGATACGTCTCTTGATCATGGCATGGTTTCTTTTAATAGGGCACTATCAGGATTAGTTAAAAGTGGCAAAGTAAAGATGGAAGATGCTATTAATTTTTCAACCAATGCTAGAGAATTAAAAAAATTAATTATGGATCAGTAAAAATATGAAGTTTAATTTCAAAGCAAAAGATCAATCAGGAAGAGTTGAAACAGGAATGATTGAAGCAAATTCAAGAGAAGAGGCGATAGATATTCTTAGCAAAAAAGATATTTATTTACTTGCCTTAGAGGAGAAATCATCGGGAGCGAATTTTAGTTTTTCTCTTGGCTTTAATAAGGTTCCAACAAAAGAAGTTGTGATTTTTTCGCGTGAATTAGCTATTATGATTGAATCAAATGTTTCACCATCTGATGCACTAGATGCTTTGGCGGGGCAAACAAGAAACAAAATATTTAGATCAAAAATATTAAAAATATCAAGTGATATTAGAAGCGGTGTCTTAATGTCAAAAGCTTTTGCGAAGTATCCCGAATTGTTCTCAATATTTTACGTAAACATGATTAGATCAGGAGAAATTTCGGGTGGATTGCCAAGAATTTTGGAAAGAGTTGCAGACCACCTAGAGAGTGATTATGCAATAAGGCAAAAAACTTTAACCGCTATGATGTATCCAGCAATAATATTAACTATTTTTGTTTTAATATTTATAGTTATTATGATTTTTGTTATTCCTAACCTTGTCACTGTTTTGCAGGGAACGGGTCAAGAATTACCAGTAGCAACAAAGATAATTATTTCAATCTCAAATTTCTTCACTAATTTTTGGTACTTAGTTTTGATTGCTTTTGCTGGATTAGCAGCGTTTGTGTATTATTATCCACGAACAAAAGAAGGAAAAGATTTTGTAGATAAAATGCTTTTAAAAATTCCGATTTTTGGAAACTTTTTCAAGGATATTTATGTTTCTCGTTTTGCTGAAAATTTATCAACATTGATTGCAGCTGGTGTCCAGATAAATGAAGCATTGGAAATTGTAGCAACTGTTGTCGGAAATAATAGTTATAAAAAAATTATTACCAAAATTAAAGACAAGGTTATTAAAGGTGAGAGTTTTAGCTATGCATTAACTCAATACCCAGAAGAGATTTCTCCATTGTTTATTCAGATGGCAGCCGTAGGGGAGAAAACGGGGAAATTAGATTCAGCTCTAACAAATGTTGTAAAATTTTATAACAGAGAAACCGAAAATTTTGTAAACTCTATCTCAAGTTTGATTGAACCTATTATGCTTGTGGGATTAGCCTTAATGGTAGGATTTTTAGTCGCAGCAGTTTTATTGCCAATATATCAAATTAGTACAACTATTCAACAATAAAAATAAAGAATAAATCTTATAAATATTTGCAAAAAGAAAACTAGTCTGATAAAATATATTCATATAAATAAATATAAATAAAAACAAAAATGCAAAATAAAGGTTTTACTTTAATTGAGCTATTAGTAGTTATCGCTATCATTGGTATTTTGTCAGGTATTATTATTGTATCTATGGGTAGTGCACAAAAGTCTGCTCAGGATGCAAAGATACAAGCAACAATGGACCAAATGAGGACTGCTGCTCAAATGTTTTACTTAAATAATAATACTTACACTGGCTTAGATGGTGCGGGTACAGATTATACTAAACTAGGAGCATCGTTAACCGTAGTTCCAGCAACAACAATCGCATCTACTGCTTTCTGTGCTCACGTTCCATTGACAGCAGATACAACAAAATCATGGTGTGTTGATTCAAATGGTAATGCAAAATCTGTGACGACTACAGCCATCACAACCAGTAATTGTACTTCTACAACAGCTCCAGTTTGTCCATAGTTAAGACGCAAATCAAATCCTCCTTTTAAAGGAGGATTTTTTTGTAGAAAATAATTAGTAATTTATGGCTAATACCTACTATCTGTTTAAAAATTTTTGTGTCTCAGATTAACTTAATTTTTCTGGTTCTTAATTATTTCTAATTCCTTGTCTATTATGGGTGATCCTAATAAGGAATCCGAAGGAATTACTGGATTCTCCAGAAGGCTACAAAGTATGATACTTATATTAATTCATTGTTAAAAGCAAAAATATTTGGTAGAATAAAACGCGTGGTCGAGAATAATAAAATAAATAATAAACAAAAATGCAAAATAAAGGTTTTACTTTAATTGAGCTATTAGTCGTTATCGCTATCATTGGTATTTTGGCAGGTATTATTATTGTATCTATGGGTGGTGCGCAAAGATCTGCTAACGATGCAAAGATACAAGCAACAATGGACCAAATGAGGACATCTGCCCAAATCTATTACATCAATCATAATAGCAACTACGGAACCAATTCAGCCCTTGCAACATCAACAACTTGCAGCACAACTGAGTTGGCAAGCTCTGTCGGTGCAGATGCAAACTTTAACGCATTATGTACTTCTATTGCAACTTTCACTCCAAGAATTACAGTTGCCGCAAATGGCGCTAGCTGGTGTTCAATTACAACTCTTCCAGGAGGGGGACAATGGTGCGTAGATTCAAATGGAAACGCAGGAAAAACTGCCATTGCTTGTGATGAGGATACCTCAACCTGTGCTCCATAGTTTTAAATTTTTAAATTTTTATGTTAAAATGGTGAAAAGCAATTTTCACCATTTTTTATTTAAAAATGGATTTAATTTGATTTTTATTAAGATAAAACTTATTCAATGATTGATATTATTTTTGTTTTTATTCTCGGTCTTTTTATTGGTAGTTTTTTGAACTGTGTTGCTTGTCGCATTTTTTTAGAAGAAGATTTCGTATTAAAGAATTCGTATTGTCCTAATTGTAAGCATAAATTATCAGCATTAGACTTGGTTCCAGTATTCAGTTTTTTATCACTAAGAGGGAAGTGTAGGTATTGCAAAGATAAAATATCATGGCAGTATCCAATGGTAGAACTTGGAACAGGAATTGTTTTTGCTCTTATTTATTACTACCTAGGATTCAGCTTGTTGGGGAATTTTAGTGGCTATCAAATATGGAATCTTTTTTATTTATGGATAGTTTTTTCCTTACTTATTATTGCCTTTGTCTACGACGCAAGACATTATCTAATTCCCGATAGAATTACCTTTTCTGGCATAATTGTTTCTTTCCTCTGGATCGGATTTTCATTTTACTCAAAAATATTAACAGCGGGGGAAGTTCTTGGTTTTGTTTATTCTGGCGTATTTGCCGCATTATTTTTTTTCTGTTTATGGTTTTTTTCTAGAGGAAAGGCTATGGGATTCGGAGATGTAAAACTAGTATTTTTGATGGGACTTGTACTAGGATTTCCAAATATAATCGTAGCTTTATTTTTTGCCTTTATGACAGGAGCAGTAGTAGGAATAATACTAATAATTAGAGGGGCAAAAAAAATGAAATCGCAAGTTCCATTCGGACCCTACTTAATTGTCGGCACTTTGTTTGCCTTATTATATGGACCACAAGTAATTAATTGGTATTGGTCATTAAGCTTAAGATAATTATGAAAAAAGATTTTTCACAGGGGCTAACTTTAATAGAGTTAATGGCTGTTGTGACAATGATCATTATTGTCACTGGAGTTGTTTTCGCTACCTATGGAATAGGTAGAGATAGCTTAGCTTTGGATAGATCTAGCCAGAAGCTTTATCAGGATTTAAGGTTTGCTTTAGCGAATTCAATGTCTGGAATTGATGGCGCTACTGGAGCTGGAATACATTTTGATAAAAGTGGATCTACGACAAGTTATCTTATCTTCAAAAATCCTACATCTTCAACGAGCCAAACTTTTGACACGGATTCCCTTAATATATATGCATCAAGAGGTGTTCTTATTTCGGATTGGATTAAATTAGAAGATGGAGTTAAGATAATTAGTTTTAAAAATATATCAGGTGGAACTTCGGATAATTCATTGAATGTTTATTTTAGATCTCCTTATCCAACTACTTTTCTAAATGGAATATATTATCAAAACAAAACTAATTGCGTTCCTCAGTCTGATTGTACTGTTTCTATAGTAATAGGTACCAACGATGGTTCAAAAACCAAAACAATAACAATTAATAATTCTGGAATGATAGACTTAAAATAAATTTAAAATAATGAAAAGAATTATTATCAAAAATCAAAAAGGGTTTTCGTTAGTAGAAATGTTGGTTTCTGTTTTTATAATCGCTTTTGCTTTGGTAAGTATGTTTGGATTAAATAGTAAGTATAATCATCAAACAAAACAAGAAAAGGAAGCTTATGAAGCCGCTCTTTTGGCTGAAGAGGGTGTGGAAATTATAAAAAATATGAGAGACAGTAATTGGATTTGTGAAACTCCTCCTTGTAGCGCCAGCTGGGATGCAGGTTTAACTGCATGTAGTAGTGGATGCGAAATAGATTATTTAAAAAAAGGAGGAAATGGCACTACCGATGGTTTAACTTCTTGGTCATCTGGAAATTTTCTATATGTTGATAACGCTGGCATATATCGTTATCCAAATAGTTCTGAAATATCATCATTAAAATGGACACCCTACAAAAGAAAAATAACTATTGTTCCCGCAACGGATAAACTTCAGATATCAGTTCAAGTTTCGTGGTATAATTATTCTACAGAAGTTAAGCAAGATATATATAATTGGAGATAATATGCAATTAAAAAATTATCAAAAACAAAAAGGTTTGTCGCTTGTGGAGGTATTAGTTTCTTTCGCTATTTTTGGTATTATTGCCGCAGCTCTTATGGCTATTTTTACCTCTACTGTTAATACTCAGGCAGTAATTCTTCAACATCAAGCTATTATGAATGAAGCTAATTTTGCTATAGATTATATGGGACGAGCAATTAGACTAGCGAGAGTTGATGATGCCACAGGGGGAAATGGAGCCTGTACAGGAACACTAAATGCAAATTACAGCGATACTGTCAGTAATCCAAATCAAATTACTTTTTTAAGCTACGATCCAATGGCTGGTGGGGGAGCGGGGATGTATTGCTGCAGGAGGTTTCAGTTAGTAGGAGAAAAGATTTATGAGTTTAAATCAAGTGATACTTCTGCTTCAAATTTCCCTACCTCAGGAACCGAAATTACATCAGGGCAGGTAAAAGTTTCTAGCTTAAAATTCATAGCCCAAAATAGGAACAGAACTGATTACAAACAGCCAATGGTCACAATCAATATAGACATACTTCCAACGGGTAGACAAATTACACCAATTCCAGAAATAAAGGTCCAAACAACTCTATCTCAAAGAAATCTAAATACCATTGAATAAAATATGAAAAAAGATTATCAAAACCAAAAAGGATTTTCAATATATTTAGTTTTAGTTATTTTAGGAATACTTCTTTCTGTTTCTTTAAATATTTCTAGTATAATTATTACAGCGTCAAAAATGACTGGCAGTCTTGGTGATGGAGTAAGAGCATTTCATGTTGCAGATTCTGGCATTGAGGCAGCACTTTATTCAACTAAAAATAGTTGCGTTTTTACTAGTCCGGGAAATGTTTCAGGCGATACCAATTACACCTATACAATAACTTTAACTGGTTCTGATTGTCCAAACACTGGTACGTCTTTTTCTTCGGAAGGAAAATACAAAACAAATGCTAGAAGGATTATGGAAGTAAAATGGTAAAAGTATGACAAAAGATGAGGCAAAAAAGAGAATAGAAAAGCTCAAAGAAACTATTGATTATCATAGACATCTTTACCACGTTTTTGATAAGCAAGAAATATCTGATTCGGCGTTAGATTCTTTAAAAAAGGATCTTTTTGATTTAGAGCAACAATTTCCAGATTTAATAACGCCAGATTCTCCGACTCAAAGAATAGGAGGAGAACCTTTAGATGCTTTTGAAAAGTTTGAACACAAAAAAAGAATGACATCATATTATGACGCATTTAGTAGAGAAGATATGGATAATTGGCAAGACAGAAATGAAAAACTATTATCAGAGGGCGAAGCCCAAAAAATTGAATATTATTGTGAACCAAAATTAGATGGGCTTGCGATTGAGCTTATTTATATAGATAGTATTTTAACAATCGGATCAACTAGGGGAGATGGGATTATCGGTGAAAACGTCACTAACAATATTAAAACCATTGAAGCTATCCCCCTTAAGATAAAAAGAAAAGAAGAAGTGATTCATAATCTTGAAAAAAAAGGATTAAAAAGTGTTGCAGATAAAATAAGGAATTATAATTTTAGAGAAATAATTGTTAGAGGAGAGGCAGTCATTACTAAATCTGATTTTGATGAAATAAACAAAGAAAGAGAAAAACAAGGATTATCACTTTTTGCAAATCCAAGAAATCTTGCCGCTGGATCAATTCGTCAACTAGATTCAAAAATAACCGCAGCAAGACACTTAGATTCGGATGTGTACAGTATTGTGACTGACATGGGGCAAGAGACACACGAAGAGGAACACCTTATATTGGAAGCAATGGGCTTCAAAACTAATAACAGATATAATAAACTCTGCAAAAATTTAGATGAAGTGTTTGAGCATTATTATTATCTACAAAAAAAAAGAGAGAAACTTCCATACGAAGTTGATGGGGTTGTTGTATCTATAAATGATAATAAAATTTTTGAAAAACTAGGTATCATAGGGAAAGCTCCTAGGGCAGGAATTGCTTTAAAGTTTCCCTTACTAGAAGTGACAACAAAGGTGAATGATATAACAGTACAAGTGGGGCGTACGGGAGCAATGACACCAGTTGCCATCTTAGAACCAGTTAGTGTTGGTGGTGTTATTGTAAGCAGAGCAACATTACATAATGAAAAAGAAATTAAGAGACTAGGACTTAAGATCGGAGATACTGTTGTTATAGGTAGGGCAGGTGACGTAATTCCAGAAGTAATCAAGGTTTTTCCAGAATTCAGAATTGGAAAAGAGCATGATTTTAAAATGCCTAAAAAATGTCCTACATGTAATACCGAGTTGGTAAAGCCAGAAACAGAAGTAGTTTGGAGGTGTCCAAATAAAAATTGCTTTGCTAGAAAAATAAAATACTTTAATCATTTTATTTCTAGAAGCGCCTTTAATATTGAAGGATTAGGAGGAAGAGTGGTTGAACGTCTTATTGAAGAGGGGTTAGTAAAAGACCCTGCCGATCTCTTTGACCTTAGAGAAGGAGACCTTATTTTACTTGATAGGTTTGGCGAAAAATCAGCTAGGAAATTAGTTTTAGCCATTCAGGGAAAAAAGATTATTCCATTATCGCGTTTTATTTACTCATTAGGGATAAGGAACGTTGGACAAAAAACAGCTATTGACTTGGCAAAAATCTATAAAAACATACATAAAATTAAAGAAGAATCCCTTGAAAATATTGAAAAAATCCATGATATCGGACCAATAGTAGCAAAATCTATTTTTGATTGGTTTCACGATAAATCTAATCTTGAATTTTTAGATAAACTAAAAGAGAAAAAAGTGTGGTATTCAGGCAATGATGAAGGAGGAGATAAGTTAAAGGGACTAAAATTTGTATTAACAGGGACTCTTCCGAATTATAAAAGAGAAGAAGTTGAAAGTATTATAACTAACTTGGGTGGAGAATTTTCGTCTAGTGTTTCCAATAAAACCGATTATGTGATTGCTGGTGAAAACCCAGGTTCAAAATATGATAAAGCAAAAGAACTGGGGGTGAAAATAATAAATGAAGAGGATTTTGTAAAACTTTTTAAATAGTATGTCTTTTTTGGGTCACATTAGAAAATTTGATTGGTTCTTGTCTGGATCAGCAATACTACTTGCAATCATAGGGTTAGTTTCTATTTGGAGTTCAAGTAGTAGCGAATTTACTAATAGTGACTATAGCAATTTTTATAAACAAATTTTCTTTTTAGTTGTTGCTGTATCTGCAATGATTGGTGTTAGTTTTATTGATAATAGAACTATTCGTGAAAATCCTGTTGCAATGTTTATATTCTATTGTATTTGTGTGTTGCTACTTTTAGGAGTATTTTTCCTTCCAGAAATAAGAGGTATCAAATCTTGGTATAAGATAGGCTTTGCTTCTTTTGATCCAATAGAGCCAACAAAATTAATTTTAATACTAATATTGGCAAAATACTTTTCAAGTAGGCACGTGGAGTTATATAAGCTTAAACATATTCTTTATTCGGGGATATATGTTGGAATTCCTGCAATATTAATTTTTTTACATCCAGAATTTGGCTCAGTCGCTATAATCTTAACTGTTTGGTTATCTATTCTACTTATTTCTGGAATTAAAATAAGACACTTTATTCTTATTCTTTTAGCCTTTTCAATTACAATGTGCTTAGGGTGGAATATATTACTCAAAGACTATCAAAAAGATCGTTTATTAGGATTTGTGACACCGCATGAAGATCCACTGGGTCGTAATTGGAATCAAAACCAAGCAAAAATTAGTATTGGAGCAGGCGGACTTTTTGGAGAGGGAATAGGTAAAGGATCTCAAACTCAATACGGATTTTTACCAGAACCCCATACGGATTTTGTTTTTTCGGCAATAGCCGAAGAAATGGGATTTGTTGGTGTTTGCGCTGTACTTGGTCTGTTTATGCTTTTCTTTACAAGAATATTACATATAGCATTAAATGCTAATTCAAATTTTTGTCGCTTATTTGCGTCAGGAATAGCTATTTCAATTTTTGCCCAGATGTTCATAAATATAGGTATGAATTTAGGTTTACTACCAGTTATAGGGATTCCATTGCCAATGGTTAGTTATGGAGGTAGTAATCTTTTATTTAGTTTTATTGCAATAGGTATATTGCAAAACATGTATATCACTGAAGCATAATCTAGAACTTGCACTCCAAGCATTTAAAATTTATCCTATAAGATATAAGACAAGGTCCGACCTCCAAAAGGTCCGACCTCCAAAAGGTCCGACCTCCAAAAGGTCCGACCTTTTTTATTTGTCATTCTCTCCTGTCTCGCCGCAGGTGGATGAAGAGGGGGATCTAAAAAGATGTCTTTAAGTTTACGGAGTAAACTTCCAAGCCCTAATTATTTATCTCGCAGAAGCCCGAAGGGCGTAGGTGGACTAATTACGGATTACTAATCCCTAGTCAGTTGTGGATTACTAGCCTTGTCAAAACCAGGAAAATTTGCTCGTATTGACACTTATTAGTTTTTTTGATATAGTACCTTTAATTGTAAGCTGTTTTTAGGATTAGTAAAAGAATAATATATTATTTTATCTTGACTAAGATAACTTTTTGTCGTTTCTAATTCCTTCATAAACCCCAATAATTAGTTGAGGTATTTTTTGTTGTCAAAGAATGCCTTCGTGCGTATTTTTAGAAAAATATATGAAAAATAAACTAAAAGATTTCTCAAAGAATAAGATTTCTTATCCATTGCCAAGTCTTATTTTCCTTCAACAGGAAAGTGGAAGACAGCTCTGGGAAGAGGAGTTAAGAGATTTATTCGCTGAAATTTCTCCAGTCAAAGACTATACTGGAAAGGAATTTGAGCTTTATTTTACTGATTATAAGTTAGGGAAACCCAATTATCCTTGTGGGTACGATGCGAAGGAAAATAATGATTCTTATGTCGCTCCACTAAGAGTAAAAGTAAAATTAGTTAACCTTAAAACTAAAAAAAGCCAGGAGCAAGAAATCTTTTTTGGGAATTTCCCTCTTTTAACCGAAAGAGGAACTTTTGTTTTAAATGGGGTTGAAAGAGTTGTTATCTCTCAGCTTATCAGATCTCCCGGTGTATTTTTTCCACTAAATATCAATAAAGGACGAAGATGTTTTGCTGCCAAGCTTATTCCTAATAGAGGGTCATGGCTTGAGTTTGAAACCGAGGCTAATGGGGCAATTATGGTTAAGGTTGATAGAAAAAGAAAGGTCCCTTTCACAACTTTGTTAAAGGCTCTTGGGGGATATTCTGATAATGATATCAAAGAAATGTTTATGGGCTACGACGATGGAGAGGTGGCTTATATTTCCGAAACTTTAAAAAGAGATCCTGCTAAAAACCAAGAGGAAGCTTTGCTTGAAGTGTACCAAAGACTACGTTCTGGAGAAATGGTAAACCCAGATTCTGCTAGGGAATTAATTTTTAATATGTTTTACAACTTTGACCGTTACGACCTATCTAAGGTTGGAAGATGGAAAATTTGGTCAAGAGTTCCAGAATTAAAACCAAAAAAAGACAGAGATGTCACAAAGGAAGATAGAATACTATCCATTGAAGACATTATCGCTATCATAAAAGAAGTTATCCGCTTAAACAAAGATCCATATGCAAATCCAGATCAAATTGATCACTTGGGTAATAGAAGAGTAAGAACTTTATCAGAGCTTCTGTCTAACAAGCTTAGAGTTGGTTTGTCCCGAATGGTAAGAATCGCAAAGGATAGAATGTCTACTCTTGAGTTTGAGAATTTATCTCCTATGCAAATCGTTAATCCTAGACCTTTTACCGCACAAGTCACTCAATTCTTTACCGCTAGTCAATTCTCGCAGTTTATGGATAATGTAAATCCATTATCAGAATTGGAACACAAAAGACGTCTAACAGCAACAGGTCCTGGAGGATTAACCAGAGAGAGAGCTGGTTTTGAAGTTAGAGATGTTCAACCATCACACTACGGAAGAATTTGTCCGATAGAAACTCCAGAAGGTCCAAACGTAGGTTTGGTTATGCACTTGTCATTATATTCAAGGCTAAACCCATATGGATTTTTGGAGACTCCTTACTACAAGGTAGAAAAAGGAAAAGTCACTAAAGATATCTACTACCTGGACGCCAACGCCGAAGAAAGATACAACATTGCTGCTGCTAGTATTGCTGTTGATGATAAAGGAAAAATTATGAGTGAAAAAGTGGAGGCCAGAATCAAAGGAGAAGCAGGTGAAATTGAAAGGGAAAAGATTGATTTTGTTGATGTGAATCCTCAGCAATTTTGTTCGGTTGCAACTTCTTTAATCCCATTCTTGCAGAATGATGATGCAAACAGAGCTCAGATGGGATCAAATATGCAAAGACAAGCGGTTCCATTAGTTTGCCCAGAGGCACCATTTGTGGGAACTGGAATGGAGGCTTATGTCGCTAGAGATTCGGGTCAACTTACTGTTGCCGATGAAGCAGGAAAAGTCACTTACGTAGATGCGAAAGAAGTTAGAATAAAAGAAAAGAAATCAGGAGAAACAAGAGTTTATAAACTAAGAAATTTTGATCGTACTAACCAGTACACTTGTTTTCACCAGCGTGCAGTCGCAAACAAGGGTGATGAGGTCAAAAAAGGAGATATTTTGGCTGAAGGAGGTTCTATCGCAGAAGGTAAATTAAGTCTTGGAAGAAATTTATTGGTATCATTTATTTCATGGAGAGGTAATACTTTTGAAGATGCTATCGTGCTATCTCAAAGACTAGTAAAAGAAGATTATTTTACCTCAATTCACATAGAAGACTTTTTCTGTGATGTTAGAGAAACAAAAATTGGACCAGAGGTGACAACTTCGGATATTCCTAACGTTGGAGAAGACAAGCTAAGAGACCTGGACGAAGAAGGTATCGTCCGAATTGGTGCTGAAGTTGGACCAAACGATATTTTAGTCGGAAAGATTTCACCAAAAGGTGAGGCTGATTTAAGCGCAGAAGAAAGATTACTTAGAGCAATTTTTGGAGAAAAAGCCAAAGAGGTTAAAGATACATCGCTTAGATTAGAGCATGGAAAAAGGGGTAGAATTACTGATATTAAGGTTTTTTCAAGATCCGATGGTTATGCACTTGAGCCAGGAGTTATCAAAAGAATTAGAGTTAGAATTTCTGAAGTAAGAAAAATTCAAGTCGGTGATAAATTGGCAGGTCGTCATGGTAATAAAGGTATTATCGCTAAGATATTACCACCAGAAGAAATGCCATACTTGGAAGATGGAACTCCAGTTGACATAATATTAAATCCTTTATCAGTTGCATCAAGAATGAACTTGGGTCAGATACTTGAAACCCACTTTGGATTAGCTGCTCACAAAAATGGATACCTTGCTGCAACTCCATCTCTATCGGGTGCTAAGGAAGAAAATATTAGAGAAGAATTAAAGAAAGCTGGTTATCCAGAGGATGGAAAGTTAACTCTATTTGATCCAGAGACAGGTGAAGCATTCCCAGAAAAAATTACTGTTGGATATATCTACATGCTTAAGCTGGCTCACATGGTTGAAGATAAAATCCATATGCGTTCTATCGGACCATACTCACTAATCACTCAACAACCTCTTGGAGGAAAAGCACAATTCGGAGGTCAAAGATTTGGTGAGATGGAAGTTTGGGCACTTGAGGGTTATGGAGCTGCTTACACCTTGCAAGAGATGCTAACTATTAAGTCAGATGATGTTTTGGGTAGAGCAGCAACTTACGAATCAATTCTTAAGGGAGAGAAAATTAAGAGTCCCAATATTCCTGCCGCATTTAACTTATTGCTTGCAGAATTAAAGGCACTCTCTTTGAATGTCATTATTAAGGGAAAAATTGAGGAAGAAGAATAATAAACACTAATCATTGAAAAAATATGTTTGTTTCCAATCTTGAATCTATTAAAATCAAATTGGCTTCCTCAGAAGAGATTTTGAACTGGTCTTTTGGAGAAGTCACAAAACCAGAAACTATTAATTACAGAACTCAGAGACCCGAAAAGGATGGTCTTTTCTGTGAGAAGATTTTTGGACCAACCAAAGATTATGAATGCTTCTGTGGAAAATATAAAAGAATAAGATATAAGGGGATTATCTGTGACAGGTGTGGAGTAGAAGTCACCAAATCATCTGTTAGACGTGAAAGGATGGGTCATATCAAATTGGCTAGTCCAGTTTCACATATCTGGTTCTTAAAAGGTATGCCATCCAGAATTGGTATGGTTTTGGGGCTACCAGTTCATAAAGTTGAAGAAGTTATTTACTTTGTTTCTTATATTATCACCAGAGTAGATGAAAATCTTAAAGCCAATATTCTGGAAGAAATTGAAGATGAACACAAATCAAAGGTAAAAGAAATCAAAGGAAATATTTCTAACTCTAATGATTCTGACAAAGTAAAAGAGAAAAAATTAACCGAAGCTCTTTCGGAATTAAAAGATGCAAAGGATAAAGCAAAGCAGGAAGTAAGCAGTATTAAGCCATTACAAATTTTAACCGAATTAGAGTATCACAGATTGTCTTTAAAATTTGGTGAGGTTTTTGATGCTGGTACTGGAGCTGAAATAATTAAAGAAATCTTCAAAGGACTAAAACTAGAGGATGAAATCAAAAAAATAGAAGAACAACTTGAGGGTAAAAAATCAACCGAAGAAAAAAGAACAATTCTTAGGAGATTAAAGCTTTATAAAGAAATGGCTCAGTCTGGCGTAAGACCAGAATGGATGTTTATTGACGTTTTACCAGTATTGCCACCAGATTTAAGACCAATGGTTCAACTTGATGGCGGAAGATATGCTTCTTCGGATCTTAATGATTTGTATAGAAGAGTAATTAACAGAAACAATCGTTTAAAATACTTGCTAGAAATCGGAGCTCCAGAGGTTATTGTAAGAAATGAAAAGAGAATGTTGCAAGAAGCAGTAGATGCTTTGATTGACAATAAAATGAGAAAAGGAACCACTACTCAGGCAAGTACAGGAGGAAGAAGACTTTTGAAGAGTTTAGCTGATATGCTTCAAGGAAAACAAGGAAGATTTAGACAAAACTTGCTTGGAAAAAGAGTTGACTACTCGGGAAGGAGTGTTATCGTCGTTGGATCTAATTTGAATCTTGATCAGTGCGGTGTTCCAAAACAAATGGCACTTGAATTATTTAAACCGTTTGTAATAAAGAAAATTCTTGAAAAAGAATTAGCTTACAATGTTAGGGGAGCTACTCGCTTGATTGAAGAAGAAGTGGATGAAGTCTGGGCTGCACTAGAAGAGGTTGTAAAAGACAAGGTTGTTTTATTGAACAGAGCTCCAACTCTTCATCGTTTAGGTGTCCAGGGATTTCACCCAGTACTAATTGAGGGTGAAGCTATTAGATTGCACCCACTAGTATGTACTGCGTTCAACGCTGACTTTGATGGTGACCAGATGGCTATCCATGTCCCATTATCGGAAGAAGCTCAGCAAGAGGCAAGAGAAAGAATGCTTTCTGCCGTAAATCTACTTCGTCCAGCCACTGGTGATCCTATTGCTATTCCTACAAAGGATATGGTTTTGGGTTGCTATTACTTAACAAAAATTAATCCTAAGGTACAAGGAGAAGGAAAGGTCTTCGCTTCATTTGAAGATGCTATAATGGCTTTTGATCAGAAGAAAATAAACTTAAGAGCTTTGATAAAAGTAAGACATAAGGGAGAATTCATGGAAACGTCAGTTGGTAGGATATTCTTTAATGAGGTTTTGCCAGAAGGATTTGAATATCAAAACGAAGTTATGGATTCAAAGAATGTTAAGAAAACAATCAATAAAATTGTAGATCTATATGGGAATGATGCTGCCATTACTTTGGATAAGATAAAAGCATTAGGATTTAAATATGCTACTTTATCTGGAATTACTTGGGGAATGGGAGACCTAACAATACCAAAAGAGAAAAATAGTTTAATTGCGGAAGCGGATAAGAAAATTGCTGTTGTTGAAGACTACTACGAAAAAGGTCTTTTATCAAAAGAAGAAAAAATTAACCAAGTTATTGAAGTTTGGAAAAAGGTAAAAGGAGAAATTGAAAAGCTTGTTCCAAAATCTATTTCTAGTGGTCCAGTATTTTCAATTGTTGACTCTGGGTCAAGAGGTTCTTGGTCTCAACCAGTACAGATGTGTGGAATGAAAGGTCTTGTTGCAAGTCCATCTGGACGTATTATTGAGCTTCCTATTAAGAACTGTTTCAAGGAAGGATTTGATGTACTTGAATACTTTATGTCAACTCATGGTGCCAGAAAAGGTACTGCCGATACTGCTCTCCGAACTTCTACTTCTGGATATCTAACAAGAAGGTTGGTAGATGTTGCTCATGATGTTATAATAAGTGACGATGATTGCGGAGATACAACTGGTATAGTGATGCTTAGAAGCGATGCCGAAGAAGTTAACCAAGATTTTGTTCACAAGCTTTTTGGTAGAGTCTGTTTAGAAAACATAAAAGACACTGAGAACGGAGAAACTATTGTTAAGAACGGCGAATATATAACATTAAAAGCTGCTCAGAGAATTAAAGAGCTAAACATTGAAAGTGTTAAAGTAAGATCTCCATTGTCATGTAAATGTGTTAGGGGGGTATGTAAGAAATGTTATGGTCTTGATCTCGGATGGAAAAAGATAATTGATCTAGGTGAAGCGGTCGGTGTTATCGCAGCTCAAGTCATTGGTGAGCCTGGAACTCAGCTTACTATGAGAACTTTCCATACTGGAGGTGTAGCTGGTGAAGCTGATATTACTCGTGGTCTTCCTAGAATTGAGGAGGTTTTTGAAAGGAGGGCTCCAAAAGGTGAAGCAGAGATGGCAACCAAAGACGGAAGGATTATTGAGATTAGTGAAAAAACAGGTATTATTAGAATGGTTCCCATAAAAGGAGGTAAGGAAGCCGATAAGGAGGATGCAATTGAATACGAGGTTCCATTAAATACCGAAATACTTGTCAAGAAAGACGAAATAGTAAAGAAGGGTCAAGTTCTGTGTGCTGGATCTCTAGATTTGAAAAAATTATTCAAATTAATGGGCGAAGAGGCTACAAGAAATTACATCATCAAAGAAATTCAAAAAGTCTATGTTTCTCAGGGTGTATCAATTCACGACAAGCACGTTGAAATTATTGTAAAACAGATGTTCTCAAGGGTTAAAATTAAAGACCCAGGAGATAGCTTCTTTAGTGAGGAAGAGATTGTTTCAAAGGCAAGACTTTTGGAGGAAAATGAGAAATTAGAAAAAGAAGGCAAAAAACCTATTATTGGCGAAGTGATAATTCTTGGTATTTCTAAAGTTGCTTTAAATACTGACAGTTTCTTATCTGCTGCATCTTTCCAAGAAACATCAAGAATTCTAATAGAATCTTCACTTCGTGGAGAAGAAGACAAGCTTCGTGGATTAAAGGAAAATGTTATTTTAGGAAAACTTGTTCCAATTGGAACTGGATACGAAAAAAATAAAAAATCTAAATAAAAATCTTTCTCTAAGCTATGAAAAAAAAGAAGACAAAAATAGTAGCAGTTAAATCCGAATCTTCTAGAAGAGCAAAAAGAGAAAGGGGTGCAAAAAGAGATTTTCCGCTAATTAATATTAGTTTATCCGAAAAGACAAAGAGATACCTTTGGGCCTCTTTGTCTTTTCTTTTTGGCTTAATCCTGATTTTTTCATTTTTTGATATGTCGGGACAAATTGGAAAAGTCATTAAAGATATTTTTAGATTTTTTATAGGGAATGTCTTCTATATTGCTCCTTTGGTTTTTTTCTTTCTCGGTTATATTTTTTTGAAGGATGATGAGTCGTATTTTGAGAATAGAAAATTACTACTAATTTCTGATATTGCTTTACTGGTATCGGCAATGAGCTTGTTTGCTCTATACGATTTCTCAAGGGATAACTCATTAAGAGATGTTTTTGTATGGAATTATTCTGGTTCTGGAGGATGGATAGGTTATTTACTGAGTTGGCCTGTTTTGAAGGGATTTGATTTTTGGGTATCCTTTGCGATTTTCTTTATAATATTCTGTATATCCTGCATTATTATCGGAAGTCCTTTGGTTAGAAAATGGAAAGAATTGAAGGAACAATACGAAGATGAATACGAAGAAGATGAAGAGGAAGAAGAAAAATCAAAACCAAAAGAGAAAAAAGCAACACTGAAAGAAATGGGAGTAGCTGCAAAAGAAAAACTTGCTAGTAGTTTTGAAATACTTAAGAAAAAAGAAGAGTCAGTAGGTGTTGTGCCTGCTATAGAAAAAAAGGAGGGTAAGGGATTTGAAGAAAGAAAGCTAGAGAATCAAGAGTATAAGTATCCTCCAATTGAGTTGTTATCAAAAAAGAATAGCACTCCCGAAGGAGGAGATATAGCTTATAATTCGGCAATGATTAAAAAAACTCTTTATAATTTTCAAATTCCTGTTGAGATGGATGAAGTAAATATTGGACCTACAGTCACTCAGTACACCCTAAAGCCAGCTGAAGGAATAAGATTATCAAAAATTACTGCACTTCAACCGGACTTAGCCCTAGCACTAGCTAGCCAAACTATTAGAATTGAAGCTCCTGTTCCTGGTAGGTCTCTTGTTGGAATTGAAGTTCCAAATAAAAAAAGAGCAACTATAGGACTCCGAGAGGTATTTGATGTTGATGAATTTAAAAAATCTCCAGTATCATTATTAATGTCGCTTGGAAAAGATGTTCGTGGTGCTCCAGCTTTTGCAGACCTATCCGAAATGCCTCATATGCTTGTTGGTGGTACCACTGGTTCTGGAAAAACAATTTGTTTGAATAGTATTATCTTAAGTTTACTTTTTAGGAACAGTCCTTCTGAAATGAAGATGATTTTAGTTGATCCAAAAAGGGTAGAGTTTCCTGTTTATACTAATTTAGGGCATTTACTTTGCCCAGTTATTTATGACGCCCAGCAAACTCTAGTCGCTTTAAAATGGTTAGTCGGGGAGATGGAAAGAAGGTTTACTGTTATAGCTGAATCTAAGAGTAGAGATATCGGAAGTTATAATAGTAAAATGGAGAAAAAGGGCGAAGAAAAGATGCCTTATATTGTTTTGATTATTGATGAGTTAGCAGATCTTATGAGTACAAAAGGAAAGGAAATTGAGTCATATATCGTCCGTTTAGCTCAAATGTCTAGAGCAACTGGAATTCACCTCATTTTAGCCACACAAAGACCTTCTGTAGAGGTTTTGACTGGTTTAATCAAGGCTAATATCCCTGCAAGGATTGCTCTAAAAGTTGGATCGCTTGTAGACTCTAGAACTATTCTTGATTCTTCTGGTGCCGAAAAGCTACTTGGAAAAGGTGATATGCTTTTATTGTCTAAAGAATATAGCAAGCCTAGAAGAATTCAAAGCCCATATATTTCAGAGTTAGAATTAAAAAAGGTTATTACTTGGATTACAGAGAATAATAATATGGAGGGACCATCATCAGAAGTCCAGCAGGAGGAGGGAGAAGATGGGTACATCCATGTTGGTGCTAGTGAAGATAATAGCTTAACAGGAGAGCTTACTCGTGCAATGGAAACTCCCGAAGCACAAATGGACAGCTTCTATTCAAAAGAAGATCCACTTTATGAAGAAGCAAAAAGAATGATCATTACTTCTAAAAAAGCTTCTACTTCAATGCTTCAAAGACGTCTCGGTGTTGGATATGCAAGAGCGGCAAGACTTATTGATATCCTAGAAGAAAGAGGTGTTGTTGGTCCTCCGGATGGTGCAAAACCGCGAGAAGTTTTAATGGGGAAAGATGGCGAATCAGAATAAAAAAAAGACCCGTTGCTCGGGTCTTTGTTTTACCGAAAATTATAATAAGATGTCTTCAAGTCTACCGAAGGTAGGCTACCAAGTACGAATTACGAATTATTTATCTCGCAGAAGCCCGAAGGGCGTAGGTCACCTTCACAACCCTTCAGCGGATTTATCCGCCAAAGATTCGCTTCGGCGAACCGAAGGCGGACGAATTACTAATCCCTAAGGTTGTACTAATTACTAATCCCTAATATTACGCTCTAGCTCCCGAAAAAAATTTAGGGTATAATATAGGTATATTTAATTTTAAAAACAAAACTATGGCTAAGAAAAAAGTAGCAGATAAAGAGAAAATAAATTTAGAAGAAGCAATTTCAGAAATTAAAGAACGTTTTGGTGACGGTGCCATAATGAAACTTAGAGATGCTCAAAAAGTGAATGTAGACGTTGTTCCTACTGGATCTTTATCGCTTGATATTGCACTTGGTGTTATGGGAATTCCTCGCGGAAGAATAATTGAAATATATGGAGGGGAGAGTTCTGGGAAAACGACAATGTCTTTAAGTATCGTTGCTGAAGCACAGAAAAAGGGGGGCGTGACTGCCTTTATTGATGCCGAGCATGCTCTAGATCCAGATTATGCCAAACGAATAGGGGTAAATGTTGATGATTTACTTATCTCCCAGCCAGATTCAGCTGAACAAGGATTGCAGATAGTTGAGAGTCTTGTGAGGTCGGGAGAAGTTGATGTGATTGTTGTTGATTCGGTTGCAGCACTAGTTCCAAAAGCAGAGGTTGCGGGGGAAATGGGAGAGCTGCAGATTGGACTCCAGGCAAGGCTGATGTCTCAAGCTTTGAGAAAACTTTCAAGTATAGTTGCTAAAACTAAAACAATCGTTATATTCATAAACCAAACCAGAATGAAGGTAGGAATATTATTTGGAAATCCAGAGACAACTCCTGGTGGACTTGCATTAAAGTTTTATAGTTCTGTTAGATTGGAACTTAGAAGAATCGCACAGATCAAGCAGGGCGAAGCTATCGTTGGATCCAGAGTGAGAGCGAAAGTAGTAAAAAACAAAGTGGCTGCTCCATTCAAAACAGCAGAATTTGATATTTATTATAATGAGGGCATTTCTAAATATTCCGAATTGATCGCTATTGGAATTAAAGAAGGTATAGTTAAAAAATCAGGATCATTTATTGCATACGGGGACGAGAAACTTGGTCAGGGGATGGAAAAGGCAAAAGAAGCATTAAGAGCAAATCCAAAAATGTGTGAAGAAATAAAAGCTCAAATATTAAAAAAAGTTGAGGAGACTGGAGTTAGTTTTGATCCAGTCCCGGACGGGGAAACAGCAGAAGAATTATCTGCATAAAAAAACGAGCCAAACGGCTCGTTTTTTGCTATCTAGAAACAAATGGTAATAAAGCGAGGATTCTAGCTCTTTTTACAGCTTGAGCTAATTCTCTCTGGTGCTTTGCACAAAGACCAGTTTTCTTTTTACCTTTAATTTTAGATGACTTTGAAACAAATTTTTCCAATAATTCAGTATTGTGAAAATCTATTTCAACAATATTTTTTTTACAGAAATAGCAAAACATTTTTTTATTTGTCAGTAAATTATTTTAAAAGGGGATATCTTTTATATCTATTTCTTCACCATCTTCAATAATCGGAATATCTTCGTCAATTTCCTCAGATGGACCCTTTTTATTTTTTGGAGCAGAATCAAACGATTTTCCAATATTTTCTCCAAAGTTTGATATTCCAGCCGACTTTGGACCAAGTTGCATAGCCTCTCCGACTATTTCGGTGGTTATTCTCTTGTTTCCATTTTTATCTTCCCAGCTCCTATTCTGAAGCCTTCCTTCTATTAGGACCAACGCTCCTTTTGATAGAAATTGAGATGCAATTTCGGCTTGTCTAGCCCACAAAACAACACGATGGAATTGAGAATCTTCTTTTTTTTGTTGAGCGGCATCTTTATATACTCTATTTGTTGCAAGCGAAAAAGTGCATACACTTTGACCCGATGGGGTTCTTTTGAGTTCTATATCAGAAGCGACTCTACCTAGCAAGAAAACTTTATTTAAATTCATACGTGTTTTTATGTTTAAATTATTCTTTTTCTTCGCCCAATAGTTCATCCAACTTATTGAATTGGATATCCTTTTCTACTGTTTCTTCAACAGCCTTACTTTCATTTACTGTTTCTTCGTCATTATTTTTTTCCACTCTACTGCTAGGTCTTTCTCTCTTAATTTTTAATTCCTCCTTGCGGATTATTAAATGGCGAATTATATTTTTCTCAGCTTTTATAGCTTTTTCTATTGCATCTAGAACCTCTTTTCTATTTTCGGTTCCTTCTGCTGGGGAAAAGTTGAAGTAGACAAGTAAAGCTTCAGTTTCCTTTTGGATTGGATATGCAAGCTTTTTCTTATCAACGATTTTATCGCTGATTGCCTTGCCATATTTCTCAACCTTGCTTTCGATTCCAGCAACGAGTGCAATTGCTTCCTCTTCAGAAAGTCTTGTTGATACTAGCAAATTTATTTCGTAAAAAGACATTTTCTTTCTTTACATTTAATTATGATTCCAAACGTTTCCGAAGGCATGGACGATTGGAATTAGATATAATATAACAATTTTTTATTGGTAGGTCAAGGCTAAATCATTGTTATTATAAAGAAAAAGAATCATATAATAACCTTGCCTTATTACTTTTAAATTGTTAGAATTATCATATAAATATTTACTTTTTTCTATGAAAAAGCTCAAACAAGGGTTTAGTTTAATTGAAGTGTTGGCGGCTGTCGCAATTATTTCTATTATAGCCAGCATAACAATAATGAATTACCAGGATTCTCAAAAAAAAGCTCAACAAGCCAAAATTAAAACGGATTGGACTATCACCGAAGGAAAGTACATAGAAAAGCTTATTGGAAAGTGGTCATTTGATGAGGGCAGTGGAAGTACTGCATTTGATGATACTGATTTTAGAAATAATGGAACTCTTAATGGTTCTCCAGTATGGAAGGATTCTAAGGACTGTATCAATGAAAAATGTCTGGAATTTAATGGAAGTAGTCAATATGTTTTAACTAGTGGAGTCCCTAGTAATTTTTTATCTGGCTCTAAGGCAAGAACACTTTCGGCTTGGATTTATAGAACAAATGAAACAGGCGGAACAATCATAGCAATAAATAATAGCGGTTCATTGCAAAGTTTTTGTTTTCAGATAGCATCATCTGGGGGTGTTATGTATTTATTTAGCGATAAGGTTAATGCAAGTAATAACATAGTTATTTCTGGATCGGAAATTCCTTCACTTAATACATGGAACTATATGGTGTTTACTTACGATGGAATTAATGCATGGAAATACTATCTCAATGGGGTACTTAAAAAATCTGGCAATTTTGCTGTGGCAATTGACACTGTTCCAAATAATATTAGCATAGGAAGAAGAATGGATGCCTTTAGTGCCTATTGGCCTGGAAAAATTGATGAAGTTTCTATATATTCTGAGGCTATCACATTCTCAAAAATAAAAAATGATTATGTGGTGGGATTAGAAAAATTATACCAAAAGGGGGCGATAAGCGAAAGTAATTATATTTCAAAGATTTCCGAATTACAAAAAGATAACTTAGCAGAAAAATAAATGAGCATTTTCAAAGCATACGACGTAAGGGGAATATATCCTACCGAAATAAATGAAGAGTGGGCATACAAAATAGGACGAGCTTTTGCTATATTTCTACAAGATGAAATAAAACGCGATGACCTAAGTATTGTCCTGGCTCAAGATAATAGAGTTTCTTCCGATAGTTTATGCAAAGAAGTAGAACGTGGCTTATTAGACCAAGGGGTGAATGTTATAAAAATAGAATTAGCCACAACACCAATGCTTTATTTTGGTGCCGCTAATTATGGGTACGATGGGGGAATAAGTGTGACGGCTAGTCATAATTCAAAAGAGTATAATGGATTCAAATTCGTAAGGTCTGGAGCTATACCTGTGGGGGAAGATTCGGGACTAAGGGAAATAGAAAAAATTGCGGAAGGGGAAATGCCAGCAATGGCAAAGTCTCGGGGAGAAACAAAACTAAAATATATTCTAGATGATTATGTTGAAAAAAATAGATTAGGTGATACTTATAATTATAGAGTTTTTATAGATACAGCCAATGGAGTTGCTGGGCTTCCGGCTTCAAAAATATTAAATCAGGAAAATTTCATCAGTATTTTTCCAGATCTAGACGGAAATTTTCCAAACCATGACCCAGATCCACTAAAAAAGGGGAGTCTTGATTCTCTTAGTAGTAGAGTCTCCAGTTTGGGGGATTTAGGAATATCTTTTGATGGAGATGGAGACAGGGTATTCTTTGTAGATGAAAAAGGAAAAATGATTCCCTCTGATCTAATCTTAGCATTATGTGCTGAACATCTTCTTAAGAAGAATAAATTCAGTAAAATTTTGTATGATGTCCGTTGCAGTAATATTGTAAAAGAGGTAATAGAAAAAAACGATGGCTTTGGGGTTATAAGTAGAGTTGGGCACGCATTCATTAAAAAAGAAATGAGAAATCAGGATATTCTTTTTGGCGGAGAATACTCAGGTCATTTTTATTCAAAGGAATCCAGTTATGCCGAAAACCCATTTTTAGTCGTTTCGATTGTCCTATCAGAAATGAAGAGTCAAGGAAAGCCTGTTTCGGAAATTATTGCACAATATAAAAAATACTTTCACTCGGGAGAAATTAATTTAAAAATTGACGACAAGATAGGTACAATAAATAAAATAAGGGAAAAGTACTCAACCGGCAAGATATCAACCCTAGATGGAATAAGGATTGATTTTGATAATTGGTGGTTATCCCTAAGGGCATCGAATACCGAACCAGTAATACGGCTGATAGTTGAGGCAGCGACAGAAGAATTACTGCAACAAATGATACAAGAAATTACGAATATTATAATGGAATAAAAAACAAGGCTTATCGCCTTGCTTTTTTATTTCAATCCCATGTTTACTCTAGCTTTTTTCATCGTTTCTTCTGCTATTTTTCTAGCTTTATTAGCACCTTTTTCGAGTTCACTCCATATATAATCAGGATTCTTTTCATACTCCTTTTTCTTTTCACGTATGGGTCTCAAGCTTTCAATCAGTAATTCTGCTGTGGCTTTTTTAAAATCACCATAACCTTTTCCACTAAACTCATTTTCAATATCTTTAACGGATTTTTTAGAGAAAACAGAATAGATAGTTAAAAGATTAGAGATTCCTTTTTTGTTTTCTGCATCAAATCTTATATCTTTATCTGAATCAGTCGTTGCGGACATTAGTTTTGTCATTATCGAATCAGGATCTTCAAAGAGACTAATACTTCCTTTTCCATTATCGCTTTTACTCATCTTTTTTTCAGGATCACTGAGTGACATTATAGTCGCTCCTTGTTCAGGAATTATCGGTTCAGGGATTACGAAAGTATTCCCATATTTACTGTTGAATCTTTCGGCTGTATCTCTAGTCAGCTCAAGATGCTGTTTTTGGTCCTTTCCAATCGGAACCGCCTCAGCATTATACAGCAATATATCTGCCGCCATTAGTATTGGATAGTTAAGCAATCCAGCAGTAATATTGTCCTTATGCTTTAAGGATTTATCTTTAAACTGAGTCATTCTTTGAAGTTCTCCAACAGGTATTGTTGTTCCGAGTAGCCATGCGAGTTCGGCATGTTCCTTAACTTGAGATTGCACAAAATATGTACATTTGTTTGGATCAATTCCTGCCGCAAGATATGTCGTAGCTAAGTCAAAAATGTTTTTCTGTAAGGTTTTTGCTTCGTAGGGAGTTGTAATAGCGTGCCAATCGACTACGCAAAAAATACAATCCTCTTCATCTTGTATCTCCACCCATCTTTTAAGCGACCCAATATAGTTTCCGATATGTATGTCTCCAGTTGGTCTTATTCCGCTAAATATCTTCATAGATTCTAGTTTAGTATTTATAACCAGATAATAACATATTAAGATGCAATTTTCCATTTCTTTTAAGGCGCTTATAACCCACCTATCACAGTAATCGTGTCATTTCAACAAAAATCCCCTTAAAAGGGGATTTCATTATACTTCAATTATAACCGGCAATACCATTGGACGCCTCTTTGTTTTTTGAAACAAGAAGTCTCCTAAAGTATTTTTCACATTATCTCTAACGTAAGTCCAGTTTACGACTTGTCCAGAAGCAGTGGCCTTTTCAATAGTTTGTATAGTTTTCTTCCTAGTCTGATATAGCAATTCTTTTGATTCTTTTAAATACACAAATCCTCTTGAAATAATGTCCGGTGATTCTTGGACTTTTCCACTTTTTCTATTTACAACAGCGATAACTACAAATATTCCATCCTCAGCAAGCATTTGTCTGTCGCGAAGAACTATTTCTCCAACATCACCAACTCCAAGTCCGTCCACCATTATGTAATCAGAAGGAACCTCTTGTTTATCAAGTTCAATTTTTTCTTTATATAGATTGATTATCTGTCCGCTTTCAGCGAGTACTACATTTTCTTCATTCATACCCCAATCTTCGGCTAGTCTGGCATTTGCAAAAAGCATAGAATATTGTCCATGAACGGGCATAAAAAACTTAGGCTTCATTATAGACAACATCTCTCTTATTTCTTCTCTTTGTGCATGTCCACCAGCGTGAATATCCATCATCCTATAATTTAGGACAATAGCTTTTTGACGAAGCAAATCATCCTTTACCATCTGGACAGTTCTTTCGTTTCCAGGAATCACGGAAGAAGAAAAGATTATTGTGTCTCCTGGTTTTACGCTTATTGATTGATGTTCACCAGTAGCAATTCTCATCAATCCAGCATTTTCTTCGCCCTGAGCTCCAGTACACATGATAGTCACTTGATTATCTGGGATATTGTTTGCATCCGCAACTTTCTTCAGGATAGTTCCTTTTTCTGTTTTTAAGTAGCCGAGCTTTTTTGTAATTTCAACATTACTTTTCATTGAGTGTCCAATAAACCCTACTCGGCGATTATACTTTTCCGAAAGTGTAATTACTTGTTGTATTCTATTTACCAGAGAAGAGAACGTAGATACGATTATTCTTCCTTTTGCATTTTTAAAAATACTTTCCATATTTTCAAAAATCTGTTTTTCCGAAAGTGAATGTCCTTCTTCTTCGGCACCAGTAGAGTCAGACATTAATAGTGATATACCTCTACTTCCGATTTCCTTCAATTTGTTAAAGTTAGTGGCTGGCTCATTTACAGGAAAATTATCAAATTTAAAATCAGATGTATGTACAATATTTCCTACAGGAGTTTTTATTACAATTCCCATATTATCGGGTATATTGTGATTCTGTCTAAAAAATTCCACTTCAAAATTACCAAGTTTTACTTTATATCCATCACAAACTTCAGTAATATCTAACTTCGGGTGATCTGGAAATTCATCCTGTCTTTTTAGGATTATTCCTCTTGCAAGTGCCGAAGCATACATAGGAGGGTTTCCAATGGCATTCATCACGTAGGGAATGGCTCCAATGTGGTCAAAATGTCCATGAGTAATCAAAACTCCGACTATTTTTTTATATCTATTATTTTCTTTTAAGTAATCTATATTAGGGATGATGTAATCAATACCAGGCATGTCTTCCTCTGGCATACGAAAACCAACATCAATTACTAGTATTTCATCTTTATGCTCCAAAAGCATCATATTTCTTCCAACCTCTCCCAAGCCTCCCAATGGGATTATTCTAAGTGGACTATCTCCATTCTCTGGATTTATAGTCAATGTTTTTTTTGGTAAAATTTTTAACTGTCCCTCGGTTGGAATTCTTCTATCTTTGAATATTTTAGGAGAATGTCCTTGTCGTCTTCTGTTATTATTGTTGTTATTATTTTGTTGTGTGCGTGGCTTAAAAGAATGATTCTTTTTTTCAGGCACTTTTAGTTTTTTTTCTTCCATGTTTTTATTTTTTAAGCTATAGAATTAGCTAATTTCTATTTAAAGTTTTGGTAGATATTAAAACGACAAATACTAAAATATACTTTTAACATTTGACGAATTAATATCCGCCAACATTTTATTTGAGGAAATCAAAATTAGAAGGGATTTCCTTTAATGATTGTTCCTCCCTTAGAGGTGGAACATTTTCATAGTTATTATTTTTTATCCATCCTGATTTCGTATAAAACCAGCATGCGCCTTTCTTTTCAGCAATACTTTCATATTCAGATATACAGTTTTTACTGATCCAATTAGCCATTTTTAATTCTTTGTCTGTTGCATTTATGGTAATGTGTCCATATTCACCAGGTATTATTACTGCTTCGCCAGTTTTTGCTTTTACAAAATAGCAGTCACTTCCATCATATTTTTGCATTAAATAAATAGCTTCACCCTCAAGAACTATATAAAATTCCGAGTGTTTTGATGCATGATAATGCCCTTTTGTTTTTACATACTCTTCTCCTATCATTAGTGGGGGAATAACTGTGATGTCATATCGGAGGTCACCATTTTCTTCAACACCTCTATACATATAGTATAAGTCTTGATTTTCGGCAGTATTAGCCCATTCTCTATCAGCTAAAACGTTTCGCATATCGTCCAGTTTTCTAGTGTCTGGGGTAAGTTGTGTCAAATCTATTTCCATATTATTTTTTCTTCCAAACTCTCTGCTCGGTGAGGTACCAATTTGGAGTATCGTCAAACACTCGCGATTGGTCAAAAGCTTTTTGAACAGAGAATCCTTTTACTTTTTTATTTAAAATATAATTATAATTCGTAGAATATAAAAAGATTGCTGGATTATCGCTCATTATCTTTTCTTGTATTTCAACTAATTTTTTCACTCTTTCTTCATCGTATGGATTAGCAAATAATCTTGATTGTTCAAGCAAAGTGTCTAAATCTTCATTCTGATATACAGCCAAGTTCCATCCAGGATCAAATATTTGGCTTGAATGCCAATAAGGTAATAATTCGGGAGTAGAACTAAATTTTTCTCCAAAAAGAATTGCATCGTAATCTTTATCCCTAATGACCTTTTTTATGTCATTAGTATTCAATTCCGAAACTTCAACTTTTACTCCTATTTTTTCCCATTGTTCTTTTATTTTTGTCGCAACTTTTTTTAAAGTGGGATTATTTACTGTTTTTAAGTTTATCGTTAATTGAGTGCTTTCGTCAGGAACTGTAAAACACAAACTGTTCAATTTCTTTTTTGTTTCACCCATTACTTTTCCAGTACCTTTATCAAGTCCCGATGGTTTTAATATTTCATCAGCATATTTTTCTTGAAAGGCTATAACAGCTTTCTTTGTTGCTTCTCCAAAGTTTCCATTTGCAGTACCATCTGGATAGACATCTCTGTCTCTCGCTAGACACTCCTGCAGTTTTTTTACCTCACTTCCATTATCGCCAACTTTTAAATCGTGTTTCAGTTCAAATCCAGTGGATTTTTTTACTATTTTTGTTAAAACTCCATCCCTAAGCTCAAAACCTTGTTTTTGTATTAACTCTTTTGCCTTTTCAATATCATACTCATACTTAATGCTCGGCTCTTGAATTCCATAAAAATCTGATAGGATAGGGGAGTTCACAATATATCCTTCTTCACCGATTATATCTAAGATTTCCTTTTTATTTGTTGCATAACTTAAGGCAACTCTTACTTCTTTTTTTGATACAGGGTCTTTTACGTTATTAAAAAATACTCCAAAATAATCAGCATTCATTATGTCCTTATCTTCTGCTGAGCGAAAATCATTATTATAAACAGCGTTATCAATATATCCAGCGTCCAAAGCTCCTATGCGAAGGAGATAAGCAAGATCATTTTTTTCAGATAGGAAGGTTATTTTGATTTTTGGAATATAAGGTTTTTTATCGTAGTAGTTTGAATTTGATACTAGTGTAATGCTTCGTATTCTTTTATTCTTACTATTTTGATTTTGAATTACACTTTCAACTGCATATGGTCCAGACCCAATCGGATTAGAAAGATTTAATTCGGCATTTGCAATTATCGCCGTCACTGGCATACCTTCCCAGACATGCTTTGGCATTATCTTTACGTTTGCTAGATTATCAAGAAAGCCACTGTAGGGTTGTTTTAGCTTTATAATTCCTTTGTAGTCAGAATTCTTAATTACCTCAACATTTGTCCAATAGCCTTGTAGGGGGCTCATATAAGTTGGGTCTTGGATGAGATTTATGGTAAAAACTATATCATCCATAGTTAATTGTTTGCCGTCTTGCCATTTGGCATTTTCCTTAATTGAAAATTCAAAAGTCTTTCCATTGTCAGAAAAATGAAATTCATTTATTAAGTCTGGTGTGACATTCCCTTTGTTGTCATATTTTACAAGACCAGAAAAAACTAATTCCAATAATGCCTTATCTGTATCCGATGTTTGGGCATAGAGAGGATTTATAAATTGTGGTTGTCCGATCATTCCCTCATGAAGCACGCCATAATAACTAGGAACAAGTTCTGTATTGTTGTAATAAAAACTAATTGAGGAATAAAACAACGACGAAAAGAAAGCTATTATCAACACTATGAAAAATATCTTTTCTTTTTTTGTTAAGATTTTAAAGAATTGCGCCCATTGGCTAACAGAAGGCAAATTGCTTTGCCTAGGTTTTTTTAAAAAAAGCATTTTTATTTAGCTAAATTAAGCGATTTGAGTATTGATAAAATATCGTGATTTAGCAATATAGATATAATTACAAATAACACTACCAAAACAACAGTCATCCATAGGAGATGTTTCTGAAAACCTCGTCTTGTACTATATACTTCACTTCCACCTCCAAACGCACTACCGATAGCCGTTCCTCTTTGTTGTAATAATATTAACGATACTATTGCTACGCAAATCACTATTTGTATTATAGATAATATTTGGTCCATATGTTTTATGATTATACTTTATCTCTGAGTCAAATATCAGAAGCGAATAACAATTCTGAAATCCAGACAATCAGGGTTACTTTTATGTATCCATACCAATTAATGATATCAAATTTTTCTTCTGGGAAAAACAGAGTAAGCATCCAGACAAGAAATCCTATAATAACCAAAGAAAATATATTGAGTGTGATTATCCGCAAAGGGAAAGTCACAAAATTGAGTATTGGTTTTATAAAGAATAACAACAATCCAAGTATTAATCCCACTACCAAAATTGTTGTGATCTGTCCATCATAAACTACTTCTGGCTTCAAAAAATAGGCAGATAACCCAATACCAATGATGCCAGCTATAATTTTTCCGAGAAAATTCATTTGTCATCATAATACCTCAAAACTAACCATAAGTCAACGATTGTTTTCTGCATCATAGTTTTTGCTTGTTGAAAGAAGAAATATCTAATATAATGAACAAAAATAAGTAAATAATAAAAACATGAGAAAAACAGCCTATTTTATATCCCTTTCCATCATATTATTATCATTTGCCTTTGCTTTTTATTTCTATCCTCAGCTGCCAGAAATTATTTCTTCGCATTGGGATTCAAATGGAGTAGTTAATGGGACGTTGGGCAGTTGGAGTATATTTTTGATCCCGGTTTTGCTTACTTTGTTCTTTTTTATGTTTTTATTTATTCCAAAACTTGATCCAATGAAAGAAAATATCAAGAAGTTTAACGATCATTATGACGACTTTGTCTTGATATTTAATCTTTTTATGTTTTATACATTTGCATTAGTTGTTATCTGGAATATGGGATATTCTTTCAATATGACTGTTGGAATAATGCCGGGTTTAGCGATTCTATTCTATTTTATAGGAGTAATGATAACAAAAACAGAGAGGAATTATACAATCGGTATTCGTACACCATGGACACTGGAAAATGACAAAGTCTGGGAGAAGACAAGCAAGGTTTCTGGAGGATTATTCAAAATCATCGGATTATCATGTCTTTTTTTGATGTTTTTTCCTTCTTATTCGTTTGCCTTATTGTTTTCTTTGATTATGTTTTCGGTAGTCTTTATATTTGTCTATTCGTACTTAGAATACGGAAAACTAAATAAGGAATCAAAAAAAAGAACAAAGTAATAATTTAATTGACCTTTTGATACTAAAACTATAAAATAAATGCAAGAGTAATTTAAGTAAAGAATATATGCCAAAAATATTATTAATTGAAGATGACAAATTTTTAAGAGAACTGATGGCTAAGAAACTTATGAATATGAATTATGAAGTTTCGGTTGCCGTGGATGGAGAAGAGGGAATACAAAAAATAAAGGAAGAAAAGCCAGACTTGGTGCTTTTGGATTTAATTTTACCTGGAATAAACGGATTTGAAGTTTTGGAGAAAGCAAAAGCAGATGCAGAAACTGTTGATATTCCGGTAATAATTCTTTCTAATCTTGGACAGGGTGAAGATATTGAGAGAGGATTAAAATTAGGAGCAAAAGACTTTCTTGTTAAAGCTCACTTTACTCCACAAGAAATTATTGAGAAACTGCAAACATACATTTAAAATGCCAGAATTACCAGAAGTCCAAACAACTGTAAATGGCTTAGAAAAGGAAGTCCTTGGAAGGACTTTTCTTGGACTTTGGACCGATACACCTAAAATTTTTCGCAATACTAACTTTCAAGATTTCAAAAAAAAAATAATAGGAAAGAAAATAATATGTATAAAAAGAAGAGCCAAAAATATACTTATTTTTTTATCGGATGACTTGGTAATACTCATTCATCTCAAAATGACAGGGCATTTACTTTTGGGCGACTGGCAATACAATGAAAAAATAGAGACATGGGAATCAATGTCCGAAGGACCAATAAAATATGATCCATATAATCGGTTTGTAAGGGTATTTTTTTGCCTTGATGACGGAAGAAAAATAGGACTTTGTGATGCTAGAAAATTTGCAAAGATAGAGTTGTGGACTAATAAACAAATAGAAAATGAGGTTTTTAAAACCACTGGACCAGAACCTTTGGAAAAGGATTTTACCTTAGAAAGATTTATTAGTCTTTTTTCAAAAAAGAAGAGGGGTAGGGTAAAACAAATACTAATGGATCAGGAGTTTATTGCTGGCATTGGCAACATCTATGCTAGTGAGATATTATTTGAAGCGAAGGTTCACCCCGAAAAAGATGTTTCACTTCTAAGCAGGGATGATTTAAAAAATATATACGAAGCAATAAAAAATATCCTACCAAAAGGTGTTGAGGCAGGGGGAGACAGTTTTTCGGATTATAGGAATGTATATGGTGAAAAAGGAAAATTCCAGAACCAGATGAATGTCTATGGAAGAGAAAATAGAGAATGTGTAAGATGTGGAACTCCGATTAGAAAAATAGTCATAGGGACTCGCGGTACATACTATTGTCCAGAATGTCAAAAAAAGTAAAATATGATTTATTTATTCTATGGAAAAGACAGCTTTAGGATAAAAAGAAAGACCGATGAATGGATAAATGATTGGATAGCTAAAAATGGCAAAGATAGTCTTTCTAAACTAGATGGGAAAAACAATGATTTTTCCGATTTGAAGTCGGAATTTTTCTCTTGTTCAATGTTTTCATCAAAAAAATTAGTAATTGTTTCTAATTTTAATGAAAACATAAAACTTAAGGATTCAATAATGGAAATGGGAAATCTTTTTGTGTCTTCTGAGAATATTTTACTTTTAATTGATGACTCCATGAAGACGATCAAAAGTGATTCATTTTTGAATTTTCTAAAAAAAAATGGAGTAGCGGAGGAATTTCCCTTGCTTGAGGAAAAAGATATTTCGTCCTGGATTATAAAAGAAGCTGAGGGTATAGGGATTAAAATAAAAGAACCCGCAGTATCAGAACTTTTTAAAAATACAAAAGGAGATTTGTGGCAAATAGAAAACGAATTAAAAAAACTATCAAATTATGTTTTATTTGAAGAAAGATCAGAAATAACGTTGTCAGATGTTGATAAATTAGTAGATAAAATTGAAGACGGAAATATTTTCGCAATAACTGACGCTATCGGAGCAAGAAACAAAAAAAGTGCCCTTACCCTTATAGACAATTATCTTAAAAATGGAGGAATTGTACTTGTCCTGTTTGCCACTATTGCTACTCATGTAAAAAATCTACTTGTCGTCAAAATGTCACCAAATATGTCGGCAAGCGAATTAGGTATGGCTCCATTTGTGAGGACCAAGTGTCTATCTCAATCAGCAAGATTTGAATTAGAGGAACTCAAGAATTTGTTTGAACTACTTATTGAGTTAGATAAAAAAATCAAGGTAGGTCAAATCGGACAAATAGAAGCCGTAGAAACATTTATTCTTGCGTTATAAACTTTTGTTGACATTTGATAAAAAGATACTAGTATATTAAAAAGCACGTTGCGGAAGCGAGTTGACGGAGCTTTGATTGTATCTTCCATTCAGGATGTGAAAATTTTGACAATTTGTATAGATGAAATAAACTCTTCAACAACCGAAGAACTTTTACAAGCCTTTGAAAGGACTTGGATGAACGAGAATCTCTCAACTAATCTTTATAAGCCAGAAAACTGCGCATGGCTTATCAAAGATGTACTTCAAGACAGATTATCTGGCGAAATAGAAAAAGCCGATACTGTTAGTAGATTAGAATATCTTCTTTCTGTTGCCAAAAGGCTATACAGAGAAGATCTTTGCAGGGAAGTTGAAGATAGGATTAGGGACGTAAAATCCTAAATGTTATAGAAGGGTAATCCTTCTTTTTTTTGTAGCAAAAAACAGGGAAAACCCTGTTTATTTTTATTTTGCAGCAGGTGCAAGCTTGTTCAAATGTTTAGCGTATAGGGCTTTTTTTCTGCTAGCAGTGTTGTCTTTCAAAACGCCAGTCTTTGCTGCCTTATCAATGGCTTTGTACAATTTTGGTAACAATGCCTTTGACTCCTCAGTCTTTTTTTCAGTAATTAAAGCTTCAAATTCCTTAACTAATACTTTTATGTCCTTCTTTTTTTGGATGTTATTAGCTTTGCGCTTTACATTCTGGCGAAGACGTTTTTTGTTAGATGTTGTAATTGGCATAATTCTTTAATTAAATATACTATTCTTATATACAATAAATATTTAAAATATGCAAGCCTTATTTTGGGGTTTTTCTTTTTAACTAATCTGATATAATATCTTTAGAATAATAATACATTGTTTATGATAAACTTTATTTTTGGAGAAATTCTTTACAAAGATGATAAAAAAATCGTTGTTGATAGAGGCGGGATGGGATTTGAGATTTTTTTATCGGCTAATAGTCTAGAAAAAGTGACAATTGGCGAGGAGAGGCAAATATATACTTATTTATTAGTAGGGGAAAAAGTAATGGAACTTTATGGTTTTTTAACTGAAAAAGAATCAGAATTCTTCAGAATATTAAAAACTATTTCGGGTGTTGGTCCAAAAACAGCCCTTAATTTAGCAGTTTTTGGAACACCAGAGAAACTTAAGGAGTCACTTGAAAAAGGAGAAAATATCCCCGAAACAAAAGGATTAGGAGCAAAAAAACTCCAAAAAATTTTATTAGAATTAACAGGAAAAATAGAAGAAATCAACAAAAAAGATAAAAATATAGGAAAAAAAGACGAAGTTTTTGAGGCACTGCTAGGATTAGGTTTTAATAAGAAGGAAATAATTAATGCATTATCGGAGCTTCCTGTGGAGATGAAGCAATCGGAACAGAGAATAAAGGAAGCATTAAAAATTTTAGGAAAATGAAAGAATTAATTAAAAAAATATTACCAGAAAGTTTGATTGCTTTATATCATTATTTACTTGCTCTTAGTGGAGCATTTTATTATGGGTTTCCATCAAAAAAAATAAAAGTAATCGGCGTCACAGGAACGGGAGGAAAATCTACTGTTATTGCAATGGCAAGCAAAATCTTGGAAGAAGCTGGCTATAAAGTTGCATATTCATCATCAATAGTATTTAAGTGGGGCAATGAGCAGGAGGAGAATAAGTATAAAATGACCATGCCTGGTCGTTTCGTTTTGCAGCGTTTTTTGAGTAAAGCCGTTGCCGAAAAATGCGATTATGCACTTATTGAAACAACATCTGAAGGTATAAAACAATTTAGACACAAATTCATTGATTACGATATAGCTCTAATCACTAACCTTAATCCCGAACATATAGAAGCTCATAGGGGTTTTGAAAATTATAAAAAAGAAAAAGAAAAGCTTTTTAAAATAGTCAAAAATATCCACATCATTAATGCAGATGATGAGCATAAAGATTTATTTTTATCAAAACCAGCAAACAGAATACTAACGTATGGAATAACCAATAAGCATGCTGATGTTGTTGCTGAAAATATAATTATCACTCCAGAAGGATCAAGATTTAAAGTTGATGGTATTGACTTTGAGCTGCAACTTCTTTGCGAATTCAATATTTACAATGCACTTGCTGCAATAACTATCGGATATTCTCAGGGAATTCCTCTTTCTATTTGCAGTGATGCCATAAAAAAAGTAGGACAAGTTGCTGGGAGAACCGAGAGAGTCATTTCGGAGCCTTTTTATGTTTTTGTTGATTATGCATTTGTACCTGTTTCACTTGAGAAGGTCTATCAATTTCTAAAACCTAAAAAAGGAAAACTAATCTGTGTCTTAGGTTCCTGTGGTGGTGGTCGTGATAGTTGGAAAAGACCCGTTTTAGGCTCTCTTGCTGATAAATATGGAGATTATGTCATTGTCACAAACGAAGACCCTTACGATGAGAATCCTCAGGCAATAATAGATCAAGTTTCTTCGGGTGTTAAAGATGCCAAAAAATTATTTAAGATATTCAACAGGCGAGAAGGAATCAGAAAAGCGCTTGAGCTTGCAAAGACTGGAGACACTATCATAATCACTGGTAAAGGATGTGAACCTTGGATATGTTGGGAGAATGGTAGAAAGGAAGCATGGGATGACAGACAAGTAGTAAAAGAAGAATTCAAGAAAATAATGAATAATAAGCAATAATACTAATTATGAAAACGGAAACAAAGCCAAAAAAAGAAATAAACTCTTCTAAGATAATAAAAGTTGTATATTTATACGCACTTGGATACTTTCTCGTTTCAAACGCATGGTTTTGCTACTTCGCGTCGCAAAAAACAGCAAACAAGATTGTTTTTTACGTCGTCGCTATTCTTTCAATAATTTTCGCGATCCTCTGTTTTGTAAAAGTAGCTGCCAAGAGAGGGAAGAATAATAATAAATCAATTATTATTAATACAATTATTCATTTTCTCGTTTCTGTTATTATTATCTATCTTGGCATTAAAATAATCTGCATCTCTCGGGGTGGTCCCATTATGATATGGCTTTGACAAAAGATGCAAAGTATGTTATTTATTCGCTCGGAGGTAGAAATAATGCCAGAATCGGACAGAAATTTCAGCGATATTGATAACGATGGCATGAAAGAAAGAAAAAAATGCATCAAAGACAGCAAAAGTCAATGTTGCGGAAAAGACGAGTGTGCCTGCTATAGGGACGACTAAAATCCATTTTATAATGGATTTTTATTTTTTTTTGACGGCAATCAGTTTTATAGCTAAAATAAGAATATAATTTTAATTTTTTATTAATTGTGAACATTCAATTAAGAAAACTAAATGATCTTGATGTGGGAAGTTTTATATCATGGATGAATGACGAAAGTGTTTTATCTTTAGCTACTGGCACTTCTGAGAATTTCTTAGAAAGCGATTTGAGAAAATGTTTTTCAAAAATGATCAATAGTAGCAAAGATTTCCATTATGCAATTACTTTAAACGATAGGGCAATAGGTTTCGCTTCACTAATAGAAGACAGATATGGCGGACACAAAATGCAATTGATGATAGGAGATAAGGACTGTTGGGCAAAGGGATACGACATGGAAGCGGTAAGGCAATTAGTTGAAAAGGCGAGAGAGTTAAACAACGTAAAAGTTTATTTAGAAATAAGACCAGAGAGCGAAAGATCTATAGCGGCGTTTGCGAGTTATGGTTTTATTCCGACAAAAAATAAAAGATATCCAAAAGACGGGCATTTTCCTCGTGCATTAAAAATGGAATTGAGTTAGTTTTGATTTACAGACGGTTTTGCGGTCCTGACTAATCCCCAAAAAACATGATAATAACAAGCAAAATCTTGACACTATCCATCTTTTCTGTAAAATAGAAGTGTTCGCGAGACTAATAAAACATAAATATGGAAGAGATTTCACTGTTTGGATCAACAATTTTTAATTTTTTAGGCATTAATTTCACTAATACATATATATTAGCAATCATCTGTGCTGTTCTTGTTTTTGCAATTTTTGCTTTTGGAATGAGGAAAAAAGAGCTTGTTCCAAATAAATTACAAAATTTCTTTGAATTTTTACTTGAATCTATATTCAATTTTTTTGATGGCATGACAGGGAACAGACAAAAAACTGAAGAAATTTTTCCTTTGTCTGCTACGATTTTTTTATTGGTTTTATTTTCAAATTTAATAGAGATAATCCCTGGAACAGGGGTTTTTCATTTTTTGAGATCTCCTAGTTCGGATCTTCATTTTACGATTGCCTTAGCAATATTTGCTATGGGATTTGTCCACATAGTTGCAATTGCAAAATTAGGAGGATTCCAATATGCTAAAAAATATATCAAATTTGAAAGTCCAGTGATGTTTTTTGTTGGAATACTTGAATTACTAGGGGAATTCACAAGAACTTTTTCTCTTGGAATGAGGTTGTTCGGAAATCTATTTGCCGGTGAGATGCTACTAATGGTTATGTATTCAATATTACCTTTTATTCTTCCTTTGCCTTTCTTAGGATTAGAGTTGTTTGTAGCATTTATTCAGGCAATAGTATTTTCATCACTAATTACAGTGTTTTATGTCCTCACAACAGCCCCAGAAGAACATTGATTGGAAGGGGGTTGCTCTTATGGGCACAGAAATAGGTTTTTTGATCGCCCTTCCCTTAATAGCATGTATTTTATCGGGTATTTACATCGATAGTATATTATCCACAAGTCCCGCAGTGACTATTTTGTCAGTATTTGCGGGAATATGGCTAGTGTATGTCGATATGAAGTATCTGATAATACCTATTTTAGAGAAAAGCGGAAATAAAAAGTAAGTTAAATAATTTAATTAATTCGCCACGATCTGCCAAATATAATTAGACATTGGAATAGACTGAGCGAAAAAACAAATATGGAAGCATTACAATTATTAGCAGCTGCATTAGCAATTGGTTTAGGCGCAATCGGACCTGGTATCGGTATTGGTTTAATCGGTTCAAAAAGTACCGAAGCTATTGGAAGGAATCCAGACGCTTCTGCAAAAATTCAGACTGGTATGATTTTATCTATCGCGTTTGCTGAGGCTATCGCAATTTTTGCTTTAGTGATCTCATTTATGATTTTGTTTACAAAATAAAAATATAAAAAATAAACAATGGAAGGACTAGAAATAGACTGGAAAGTTCTTGTCGGTCAAATTATAAATTTTGCTATATTATTTTTTCTTTTAACTTATTTTGTTTATAAGCCATTTTTAGCGTTACTCAAAGAGAGGCGTGAAAAAATAGCAGAAGGAATTAAAAAGGCGCAGGAGGCAGATGAAAAAATGCTAGAGATTGAAAAGACAAAAGATGCATCAGATATTAAAAATGAAGAAAATCGTAAGGCAATTATTTTGAAAGCTGAGGGAGAAGCTAAAACGAGAGCGGGAGAAATTCTTCAATCTGCAGAACAGGAAAAAATAAACATAATCGCAAAAGCTCAAAAGGATTCTGAAGTATTAAAAGAAAAAGAAAAAGAAAACACAAAAAAAGAGATTATTGAAAATGCTTTTTCTTTAGCCGAAAAGGTATTAAAAGAAAATATTGACAACGAAAAAAGCAAAAAGATTACTGCCGAATTCTTAAATAAGCTAAAGATATGAAAGTAAATACGCAATTGACATATTATGCTCGGGCAATTTATCTTGCGATAGAAGAAAATCCAGGCAAAGAAAAAGAGATTTTTGAAAACCTCAAGAAAAGTTTAGGGGCAAGAAGAATGAGATATTTACCAGCAATAATGGCAAAATTTTTTAAACTGTATGCTCACGAGAAGAAAGCAGAACTTGTTTTATCCTCTAATTTTGATGAAAAGACAAAAACAGAGATAAAAGAAAAGCTTAAAAAGAATATTGCAGGGATAGGAGAAATAACCGAAGTAATTGATGAAAATTTAATCGCAGGATTCCGATTAAGAACAAAAGATATTCTTATTAAGGCATCTTTAAAAGATATTTTAACGGGGTTAAAAAATAAAACCTATGGACATAATTGAACAATTTAAAAAGCAATTAACGGGCATTAACCTAGCTCCAGAATCTGAAGAAATTGGTGAGGTTGTGGAGATAAAGGATAATGTAGCAAAAATTTCCGGACTAAAAGGAGTTGGAAATTTTGAATTAGTAGAATTTGAAGGTGCGAATACTTTTGGGCTAGTTTTAAACTTGGAAGAACACGAAGTTGGTGTTGCGGTTTTGGGATCCGATGAAAAAATTAAAGAAGGCACCGTTGTAAAAAGAACAAAAAAAGTTTTCTCGCTTCCAGTTGGAGAAGCATTACTTGGAAGAGTGGTCAATCCCTTAGGAGAGCCTTTAGATGGAAAGGGAGAGATAAAGACAAAGACTTATCTTCCACTAGAAAGAAAGGGGCCATCTGTTATTGAACGTCAGCCAGTAAATACCCCTCTTCATACTGGGATTAAAGCTATTGATGCATTGATTCCAATAGGTAGAGGACAGAGAGAATTGATTATTGGAGACAGGGGACTTGGAAAAACCGCTATTGCAATTGATGCTATTATTAATCAGAAAAACGAAAAAAACAGACCTATCTGTGTTTACGTTGCTTGTGGTCAGAAAAAAAGTAAAGTTCAAAGATTAATTGCGACATTAGAGAAAGCTGGAGCAATGGAATATACCATTGTCGTTTGTGCTACCCCCGATGATCCTGCAAGTTTTGTTTATTTGGCTCCATTCACTGGTGCAACTATGGGTGAATACTTTAGAGATAAGGGACAAGATGCTTTAGCTGTATACGATGACTTAACTAGACAGGCTTGGGCGTGGAGAGAAATTTCGTTGATTTTAAGACGTCCACCAGGTAGAGAAGCTTTTCCTGGAGATGTGTTTTATTTGCATTCAAGACTTCTTGAGAGGGCAGCAAGGCTATCGGAGGAAATGGGTGGAGGATCTTTGACAGCATTACCTATTATTGAGACTCAGGCAGGTGATGTGTCGGGATATATTCCTACTAATGTTATTTCAATTACAGATGGGCAGATATTTTTGGATGCTACTCCTTTTAAAAAAGAACAAAAACCAGCTATCAATATTGGAACATCTGTTTCAAGGGTTGGGTCATCTGCTCAAATGAAAGCTACTAAAAAAGTTTCTGGTCGTTTGAAGCTTGACTTGGCACAGTTCCAAGAATTAGAAAGATTTTCAGAATTCACCGAAGAATTAGACCCTCAAACAAAGCTGATTATTGAAAAAGGAAAAAGAATGACTCTATTACTTCGTCAAACAGATTTATTCCCACTTCCCATTGAGAAAGAAGTTATTTCAATTTTTGCTTGTATTAATGGAGGTATTGAAGATATTCCCTTGGATAAAATTATCAGCTTTGAAAGAGATCTATTAGGCGAAGTTGAAATTTCATGTCCTGAGGTATTAAAAGAAATTAAAGAAACCAGAGATTTATCTGAAGAATCCACAAAAAAGATATTAGAGGCTATAAAAAAAGTAAAAGTATCCTATGGAATTAAAGGAGGTCAAAAATAAAATAGGCTCTGTTAAGAATATTTCAGAGTTGACCAGCGCTCTAGAAACTTTTTCTGCTTTAAAAATGAAAAAGACTCAGAAGAAATTTCTTCAATCAAAACCATTTTCACAAGAAATGGCAAGGATTATAAAAAAAATGTACAAATCCTTAAGGGAGAAAAAATCAGTTTTTTTAGAGCAAAAAAAGGTAGAGAATGTTCTTTTTTGTGTTGTTGCTTCAGATAGAGGGTTTTGTGGAACTTTTAATTCTAATATTTTTAAAATAGCAGATAAAGCCTTGCCAGAAATTAAAAAAGAAGGAAAGGTTGATATTTTTGCAATAGGGAAAAGGGCTATAGAGCACTACAAAAAAGAAAACATAGTGCATCAGTTTTCAGGAGTTGGAGATTATTGGGAATTTAAAGAAACCAAAAATATAGCAGATGTTATAATTAACTCATATGTTGAAAATAAATATCAAAAAATATATTTATTTTATACTCATTTTCAATCATCTTTTATCCAAAAGCCAACAAAAATACAGTTATTACCTTTAACAATAGAGACTATTGATAATTTCTTGAAAGACGAATTTAAAAGTGGAATTGAAGAACCGGATTATTTATTAGAGCCGTCGGTAGAAGATATTTTAAATGGTGTTGTTCCAGTCTTGATTGAATACTTGATTTATCAATTTATTCTTTCAGCCAACACATCCGAACATTCTGCAAGAATGATGGCAATGAGAAATGCATCTGATAACGCTAAGGGGTTATTGGAAGAACTTCGTCTTGAATATAATAAAGCAAGGCAAGCAAAAATAACTTCTGAAGTATGTGAAATTTCCTCAACTGCAGAGGCAATGAGTTAATTGATTAAGATAAAGAATAATAATAAACATATATGGCAAAAATAATACAAGTCATCGGTCCCGTTGTGGACGTGGAATTTGAAGAAGGAAAAATTCCTGCATTATATAGTGCCTTAACAGTTGTTGGAAAAGACCTTACTTTGGAGGTAGAGCAAGAACTTGGAGAAGGAAGGGTAAGATGCTTAGCAATGGGTCCAAGTGAGGGGTTAGAAAGAGGAGATGAAGTAAAAGACTCTGGTAATCCAATAATGGTTAAGGTAGGAAAGGGTGTTTTGGGCAGAATCATTAATGTTTTGGGAGATCCTATTGATCTCAAGGGAGATATAAAGGGAGGAACTCCAGTATCTATCCATAGAAAGGGTCCTAGTCTAAAAGAACAAAAATCAGATATTGAGATACTTGAAACTGGTATTAAAGCAATTGATTTATTGTGTCCTTTGCCAAAGGGAGGAAAAGTAGGATTGTTTGGAGGTGCTGGTGTAGGAAAAACTGTTCTTATTCAAGAGCTTATTACTAATATTGCGAAATTCCATCAAGGATACTCTGTTTTTGCAGGTATTGGAGAAAGATCAAGAGAGGGAAATGATATCTATCGTGAGATGACCGAATCAAATACAATTGGAAATACTTGTCTTGTTTTCGGTCAAATGAACGAATCCCCAGGCGTAAGATTTAGGATGCCATTAACAGCCTTAACTGTTGCCGAATATTTTAGAGACAAAGAAAAAAAGGATGTCTTGTTGTTTATGGACAACATTTTTCGTTTCGTCTTAGCTGGTTCAGAAGTGTCAGCACTACTTGGAAGGATTCCATCACAAACAGGTTATCAACCAACTCTAACTTCAGAAATGGGAGCGCTGCAAGAAAGAATTACCTCCACTGAAGACGGTTCTATTACATCGGTCCAGGCAATTTATGTTCCTGCTGATGATTTAACCGACCCTGCTGTCGTTGCAACATTTTCGCACCTAGATTCATCATTAGTTTTATCAAGAGCTATCGCGTCTTTAGGTATATATCCTGCTGTTGAACCACTAGAATCAACGTCATCATTACTCAATCCCAGAATAGTTGGCGATAAGCATTATGAGGTTTCGTCTGGAGTTAAAAAAATACTTCAAAGGTATAAGGAATTGCAAGATATTATTGCTATTCTTGGTATTGAAGAATTAGCCGAAGAGGATAAGATTGTCGTTAATAGAGCAAGAAAAATCCAGAAATATCTATCACAGCCATTCTTTGTTGGTGAAGTGTTTACTGGTATTGCTGGAAAATATGTTAAAATTGAAGAAACAATTGATGGATTTAGTAAGATTATTTCAGGAGAATTAGACCATATTCCAGAATCTAATTTCTATATGAAGGGAACTATTGACGAAGTAATTAAATCATTTGAAGAAAATAAATAATTATGAAACTTGGTATCGCAACCCCAGAGAAAGTTATATACACGGGAGAAGTTGAAAATGTAAACATTCCTACTTTCGCAGGCAATATTGGGGTTTTATCTCACCATACTGCGCTTATTTCTATTGTAAAAGCGGGAGAAATAATTATTAAGGAAGAAAAAGGAAATAGGGTATTCAAAAATGAACAAGGAGTTATAGAAATACATAACAATAAGGCTTGCATTCTTCTAAGAAATTGCGTAGAAATTTTATAGTCTATTTATTTCTTTATTTTAAAAGAAATTAAAACTCCCCTTCTAGGGGAGTTTTAATTATTGGGCTGGGGCTTGAGTTCCTGATTGTTGTTTCTTTTGTAGCTCTTCTAATAGCTCTCGTATTTTCTGATTCTTTTCTTCTTCATCCAGATTTTCCCACGGATTTTCTTCTTCCGCATATATGGGCTTTGTTCCATAAATTTGAATACTTTTTTCTATTGCTTTTCTCCACATCGGAGCAGCTGTCATTTCACCAATGGCACCTTTAATAGGAGTCCTATCGTTATTTCCTGCCCATACGACCACTACGGCATCCGATGTAAAACCAATAGTCCATCCATCAATACTGTCTTGAGTAGTTCCAGTCTTTACCGAAACTCTGTAGTCATCAAATCGCAATACTGAATTTGCTCCGAATACTGGAGCTCTAGCTGCATTATCCGACAGGATACTCGTTATCATATTGCATGTGTTTTCACTCAATATTTTTCTGGGTGTCTTGTCGTTTTTATATATTACCTCACCCTTAGAGTCAACAATTTTTATAATAGCCGACGAAGGAATTGCATATCCTCCATTTGCAAACACACTAAATGCACTAGCCATATCTACCATCTTTACATCAGCTCCTCCAAGGGCAAAAGGTAGTCCATAAAAGCTTGCACTTCGTGTTATAGTAGATATTCCCATTTTTTTTGCAAGGTCCATTGTATCTTGTAATCCAGCATAATCCCTCAAAGTTTTAATCGCAGGAATATTTAGTGATTGAGCTAAAGCATTTCTCATAGTAATTGGTCCCCTAAACGACATGTCAAAGTTATTCGGTCTATATCCTCCACCAAAATCCGTTGGTTCATCAACTACGATAGTCTGATCGGTCGCTCCTTTTTCAAAAGCTTGCGCATAAACAATTGGCTTAAATGATGATCCAGGCTGTCTTTCGGACTGTACAGGAATATTCATCCACGGTTCAAATCGGCAGTTTTTGCCAGGAGTGCAGCCTGCAGGAAGGGAGTCAGAAAAAGGATCGGCTGACCCAACCAACGCTCTTATTTCACCTGTTTTTGGATCCATTACTACCATTGCTGCGTTATAGGCTCCATAAGATTTTCTATTATTTTGCGATCCATCTTTTACGATTTGTTCTGCAGCTTTCTGCATATCCCAATCAAGGGTTGTGTATATTTTTAATCCTTTTGTTTCTAAGGCATCAGGACCGTATTTGTCTGCAAGAATACTTTTTACATACTCTACAAAATGATAAGCAACATTTTTTTGCACCTTTGCAAATTTAAATTCATACTTTTCAGCCTCTTCTTTCTCCTTACTATTTATATATCCTTCTTGTTCCATTCTTTTTAGCACGTAGTTCTTTCTAGCCATTAAGTCGTCCAAATGTGAACCATAAGGAGAGTAATAGCTAGGGGATTGTATTGAAGCAGCTAGTAAGGCGCATTCAGCTAAATTTAAATCTTGTGCTGGTTTCTCAAAATAAGTTAACGATGTTTCTTCAACTCCGTAAAGGTTTACCCCAAAAGGAACTTTATTTAAGTACCATTCAAGTATCTGATCTTTTGAGTATTTTCTATCAAGCTCTGTTGCAAGTAATATCTCCTTTACCTTTCTAGTGATAGTTTTTTCATTTGTTAAGAAAGTCGCTCTTATTAATTGTTGGGTAATTGTTGAAGCTCCTTGGTTTGCTGAACGAGTAATAAAATCAGCCCTTATTGCTCGCAAAATTGCTTTCACATCAAAGCCGTGGTGTTCATAAAAATTGGCGTCTTCAGTAGCTATTACTGCTTTCTGCATTAATTTGGGAATCCTAGACAAAGGTACGTAAGTTCTTTTTTCTTCTCCATAGACACTAGATAATAACACTTCACCCTTATAGTCGTATATTTTTGTTGATTGATTAAATTCGGTATCTGTAAAGTCTTTTGGTCTCGGAAGATCTTTTGTCATATAAAAGAATCCGATAATTCCAAGTAGGACACACAAAACAAACAACAAAAAAAGCCCACTTATTATTCTAAATATCCAATTTTTCTTTTTCTTTTTTTTAGGGGCTGTAGGAAATGATGGCTTATCAGTTTTGTAATTATGGTCACTATACTTTTCTTGTATAGGTTTTTTCTTCTTATTAAAAAACGTATCCGCTCCTTGACGGACTTTAATTTTGATTTTTTCAATGTGATTTTTCATAATTTTATAACTAAATACTAACATATTTTTTCTAAATTAAAAACCTTTTATTGACTAGTAAAACTTGTTATTTTTTCATTTTCACACTAATATAATCATAAGATTTTAATTTATTATCGTTTATGAAAATTGATACAGATGTTAAAAAAATTGATGAATTACTAAATAGGGGTAGTGAAGACATTATTGATAGGGAACATTTAAAAAGCGCACTCCTTTCTGGTAAGCAATTAAGAATAAAACTAGGGATAGATCCTACTGGTCCCAAAATACATCTTGGAAGGTCAACCGTTCTTTTTAAATTAAGGGATTTTCAAAGACTTGGACACAAGATAGTTTTAATAATCGGAAATTTTACTGCTCTCGTTGGTGATGCTTCAGATAAGGACTCTAGGCGTCCAGTTATAACCGAAGAAAAAATAGAAGAAAACCTAAGGGATTATCTTTCTCAAATAGGAAAAATATTAAATCTTGAAGATATTGAAATCTACTACAATAAAGAGTGGTTTGGGAAAATGAAACTAGAAGAAATTCTTAAAATATCAATGAATTTTACCGCTCAACAGATGATTCAAAGAAGGAATTTCAAAGAAAGATGGGAAGAGGGAAAGGAAATCGGACTACACGAATTATTATATCCAATGCTTCAGGGATACGACTCTACTGTTATTAAATCTGATGTTGAAATCGGAGGATTTGATCAGTTATTTAATCTTAAAACAGGTAGGGATATGCAAAAATTATATGGACAAGAGCCTCAAGATGTTATGACTCTCAAAATGATTTACGGATTAGATGGCAGAAAAATGTCCACCAGCTGGGGAAATGTTATTAATATTTCTGATGAACCAAACGATATGTTTGGAAAACTAATGTCCTTACGAGACGAACTAATCCTGGATTACTTTACATGTTGTACTCGCTTACCAATGGAAGAAATAGACGAATATAAAGAAAAGCTAGATAACAAGGATGTTAATCCTAAAGAGATCAAAAAAATATTAGCTAAAGCTATTATTGAAAACTTTCATCCTAGTGAAATTGCCCAAAGTGCTGAAAAAGAATGGGAAAATCAATTTGAAGAAAAAGAACTGCCAAGTGAAATTGAGGAGGTCGTTGTTAGTGAAAATGAAAAAAATATCTTGGATTTATTGGTTGAAATCGGATTATCAAAATCAAAGGGAGAGGCAAGAAGAGTAGTGGAGCAAGGGGGAGTAAAAATTATTAGAGATGGCAATACAGAAGTTAAGAACGATTGGCAGGAAACAATAAAAATAGAAAAAGGAATGATTATCCAGTCTGGCAAGCGATTCTTCAAAAGAATAGGATAAGTTTTTCATAAAGACAAAAAGATATTATGAAAATCAGATAATAAAAGCACGGATTTATTCCGTACTTTTTTATTTTAGCACTTTTTAATATCCAGTCTATATTTTAAACCTAGTATGGTTTGCACAACATATTGCAAGTGCGAGAGCATCGGCAGCATCGTCTGGCTTTGGTATTTTTTCTAGTTGCAATAAATTTTTTACCATTTGTTGTACTTGGTTTTTAGTCGCCCTGCCATATCCTGTCACAGCAGTTTTTGCTTGAAGTGGGGTATATTCCACAATTGGTACCTTCTTTTTATTTATCGTTAAAAGTATTACTCCTCTGGCTTGACTTACTGGCATCACTGTTTTTACATTTTTAAAAAAATATAAACTTTCTACTGCAGCCATTTGGGGCCTGTATTCAGATATAAGGTTTAAAAGTTCGTCGTGCAAAATACAGAGCCTATCGGCAGTATCCATGCCAGCAGGGGTGTCAATTGTCCCATATTTTAAACAGCTCAATTGTTGTTGAGCTGTTTGAGTGTAGTCTATTACTCCAAAACCAGTCGTAGCTGTACCAGGGTCAATCCCTAATATGATCATAAGCTATTGTAAGTTTGTATAAATATTTTGAACATCATCATGATCATCAAGAGCTTCATATAGCTTTTGGAATTTTTCTTGGGTTTCTGGAGTACCATCCATGGGTTCCTTTGCTACCCATTCTAGATTTGCTTCTTTTGGCTTAATTCCATTATCAATAAAAAATCCTCTTACCTTATCAAGTTCATCTGGTTTTGTATAAATATTCATATATTCATCATCAAAATCAAAATTTTCTGCACCAGATTCAATAGCGAGAATTTCTAGGTCCTCTTTACTTTTTGCATTTTTATCAATAAGTATTACGCCCTTTTTATCAAACATCCATTTAATACCACCTCCATCAACCATTTTTCCGCCTTTTTGATTTAAAATGATTTTTATCTCGCCAAGAGATCTAGTTTTTTTATCGGTAATACCATCAATTATAAGGGCTGTCCCATCTGGTCCATAAGCTTCAACGCTAAATTCTTCATATGTACACCCTTCAAGCTCTCCAGCACCCTTTTTTATCGCTTTATCAATATTATCAGCAGGCATATTGGCATCTTTAGCCTTGTCTACAACAGTTCTAAGTCTTGGATTAAAGGTCATATCCGACCCTCCGTCTCTTGCTGCAATGGTTATTTCTTTCGCTAATTTAGAGAAAATTTTACTTCTCTTAGAATCCATTACTTCCTTTTTATATTTGATTGTACTCCAGTGAGAATGTCCGCTCATAGGTTTTTTCTTAAAATTATTTGCTTTGATAATACACTGAACAAGCTAAAAATTCAATATTTATATTGATAACTGCTTAATTATAAGAACTGAAGCTGCCGAAAATGTCGCCACCACTCCTGCAATGAAATATGTTGTCAGAGGAATATTTTCTTCACTTGATTTTTTGGCGAATTCTATTGGAATTGTTTTTAGGTTTTTATCATCAACTTGATTAGCGATTTTTTCTTGTTTGCTATTTTCTTCTCCAGGCGTTCCGCCTTCACTTTTACTTTTTTGCCAGTTTGCCTTATCGTTTCCATTTTCTAAGCTGTCAGTTCTCTCCATTGTTTGCTTTGTTTTATTGTCTCCCGAAAACCACCCAGCCGAACAATCAATCTTATCAACTTCTTTTCCATTTCTATCAACAAGCAGTAATAATTCTCCTTTATTATTTAATGCTTTTTTATAAAATAAATTACCGTCTATATCCTTAACCGATTGATCATTTTTATGCTCTAAAAGATAAAAGGAATTTTTAGCAATTATGCCATTGAGAACTATTTCTGTTTTAGATATTTTTAGCTTCCAATTGGAAAGATTGATATCGTTGTCGGTATTGTTATAAAGTTCTATCCATTCTTTACTATAAGAATCTTTTTGTCCCATCCAGCAAACCTCATTTATTACAACTTCATTATTAGCAAGGATAAAAGAGGGGGAAAATAAAAAAACAAACAGTAATAAGAATGTTCTTTTCATCTTAATTTTTTTCTGGGTAATCTATATGCAAGTGATTGTAAGCTAGCTTTGTTGCACTTCTTCCTTTGTGAGTTCTTCGTATAAGCCCCATTTGCATTAAATATGGTTCATAAATTTCTAGAATAGCATTTTTTTCTTCTGAAGTTGATGCTGATAAGGCTTGCAATCCAGCTGGACCTCCATTAAACTTTTTGATAATAGTTTCAAGTATTCTGCGATCGCTTGGCTCTAATCCTAAGTCATCAACTTCCAAAAAGTCTAACGCCTTTGAGGCAATTTCTTTTGTCACGTATTTTTGATTACTTTCCATTTGCGAGAAATCACGAACACGTTTTAATAACTTGTTCGCTATCCTTGGCGTAAATCGTGATCTTTTGGCTATTTCCGTTCTTGCCTCGTCATCCAACTCTATGTTTAATATTTTAGAAGATCTATCTATTATCTTTTCTATTTCATCAGGACTATAATAATTTAATTGGAGAATAGATCCAAAACGGCTACGAAGAGGAGAGGATATCATATCAATTCGTGTAGTTGCTCCTATTAAAGTAAAGTGGGGGATATTAATATCAATGGTTTTTGCCATAGGTCCTTTTCCTAATATCAAATTTAATTTAAAATCCTCCATTGCCGAATATAAGTACTCTTCAACAAACCGATTTATTCTGTGGCACTCATCAATAAATAATATATCTCCTTCGTTTAAGTTTGTAAGAAGAGCAACAAGGTCCCCAGATTTTTCTATTACAGGTCCAGAAGTTGCTCTAATATTTGCGTTAGCTTCTTGTGCAACTATATTCGCTAAAGTAGTTTTTCCTAGTCCAGGTGGACCATAAAAAAGCATATGATCTGGAGTTTCATTTCTTTGTCTTGCCGCTCCAATAATTATCTTTAAGTGTTTTTTTATTCTTTCTTGTCCAACATAATTATCCCACTTTGTGGGACGTAATGATTCAGCGAATTCATCCATATTATTAGTTTCCGTTAAACTATTGACAAACATTTTAAAGTGTGTTATATTCTAAATGTAAACCAATACAAATAATTCTTGAATTGGGGGAAGGGATTCTCTTCTAGTGCTGGATAGTTCGGTTTCGACGGGATTACTCCTCGAAAGAATTCTTAGCTTTAAGCCCGAATGCTCGAAGTTTCACCCCCCAATTCAGGAATGATTTGACATAAGAATCGCCCACTCGGGTGATTTTTTGTTCCTAAATGGGGATACCTCTAAATATTAAATGGAGGGTGCGAAGCAATCAACCATATTTCAATCTCTTCACCCCTTGGCATGTTAAAATTTCATGCTAAGTAATTCGTCTTAATATTTCTTTTTCTCCGCCTCTTGCTCTGCAAAAAATACATTTAAAAGATTGCGAAGCAATCAACCTTATTTCCTTTCTCCCTCCTTCGTCCATTAAAGTTTCAAGCTTAATATATTTATTTCTCCACCTTCAATCTCTTCACCCCTTGGCATGTTAAAATTTCATGCTAAGTAATTCGTCTTAATATTTCTTTTTCTCCGCCTCTTGCTTTGACTGAAAGCAAGCAGTTAAATTCTTAGCAAAGAATTTATGTCGGAGAAAAAGATAATATTAAGAAAGAATTACGTCTCCGTTTTAAATTTTATACGTTCCTTCTATCCTGCCACTGCTCTAACTTCTTCAATCGTTGTAATTCCTTCTAATATTTTCATATATCCATCCTGTTTCATTAGTGTTGCTCCTTTTTGTATAGCCATTCTTTCAAGGGCGGGGATAGATGGGCAAGTTAATATAAAATCTTCCATTTCATCATCTATTTCAATAGCTTCAAAGAGAGCTATACGTCCTTTGAATCCAGTAAAATTACAGAATTCACATCCTTTTTCATTTTGTATTAATATTTCTGAATCTTCGGATAATTTTGGTAAAGGAACTTTAGGAGATATTGTTTTAAAACCTTCTAGCATTTCTTGGTATAGTTCTGGCGATATTTTTTGTGGTTTTCCGCAATGTTTACATACTCTTCTAACAAGTCTTTGTGCTACTACCATATTTAATGCCGGAGCTATATTTACTGGAATTTCTCCAAGTGCCTGAAGTCTAGCAATGGTACCTGCTGCATTATTGGTGTGTAGAGTACTCAAAACTAAGTGACCAGTCAATGCTGCCTGAAGAGCAACACTTGCAGTTTCAAGATCTCTGATTTCACCAACAAGAATAGCGTCGGGATCCTGTCTTACAATAGATCGTAATCCCGATGCAAAATCATATCCGCGTGCGTGATCAATTTGCGTTTGAGTTATTCCATCCAAATGATACTCAATAGGATCTTCAATAGTAATGACTTTTATTTCTGGATTTCTAATTTTTTTAAGAAAAGCATAAAGTGTAGTAGTTTTACCAGATCCAGTAGGACCAGTGACGATAATCATACCGTTAGGTTTTCCTGCTTGCTCCTCAAATAGTTTTAATAAATCACTACGTAAACCTAATTCTTCCAAACTAATCAAGCTTTTTGGATTCAAGACTCTCATAACGATATTTTCTCCATAGGCAGTTGGAATAGTGGATACTCTAATCTCTATTTCTTCAAGACCTTCTGGTTTCTCAAGAACAACAGTAAAACGACCATCTTGAGGCACTTTCTCAATATTTAGTTTTAATCCAGATAGTAGTTTTATTCTGGATACTATTGCCTTATGTATTTTTGGAGTAAAATTACAAGCTGGACGGAGGGCTCCATCAATACGAACCCTTAGGGTACTTTCTTTTTCTTCTATCTCCAAATGAAGGTCAGAAAAACCGAGAAGTATTGATCCCGTCATCATATTTTTCATAACTAGCGACATTTCTTCCTTTGTAGCTTCTTCAATAGCTAATTTATAAGTATGGATATTTTTGAAATTTCCTATTAATGGCTGTTCAAAAAATTCTTGTCCTGCTACTACCTTACCTGTAATTTGTTCTTCCATATTTTTGGGTTCATTATCGTTATTCTTAACTCATATTATATGGTAAAAATAAGATAAAAGAAACCCTTGATAAACGATTAGAGGGAATAATCACTATTGACAAAAATACATAGTATGTTATAATAAAAGTGCCAAGGTGAGTGGGGGAAGTGGATATGAGAAACGACAATATTGCAAATCCAATCCTTTTTAAAACCCTTATCTTTGACAAATGCATCACGCATTTCCGTTCTTAAACGTAATATAAAAGTTTCAGGATTGTATATTATATCATCGTTAGCAATCCTGCTGAATTATCCTTAATTTTACTAGCATTCCACCTTCTCTAAAGCTTCGGTGGACAAGTCGGGAAAGGATAATTAAGCAAGGTTGCTAATAAAAACCACTCATTGAGTGGTTTTATAATTAAATTTTTTTAATTCTTCTATTGCTTTCACTGGATCTTCGTGTGGAGTCACTATTATTCCACCAGTATCTTTAAAGCTTCCGTTATATTTTTCGCGAATCTCATTTACAGTGGAAGATAATGGCGAATAAAAAATAGTTTTAGTTTTTTCCTCGTCTCTAAAAGACAGGAAAAAAGTTTGTCCAATCCATTCCCGAAAAATCTTACTCACCTGAAGTATGTTTTTTACTTTTTCATTATCTTTTATCTCTTCGTTATATTTAAGATGCGAAAATATTATTCCAACATCCTCTCTAATTGATATATTCTTAATCGCAAATTCAAGATAATCTGCCCATAAAGGTCTTTTTTCTTTTTGATATTCAAACCAGATATTAAGACTCGCTCCATTATTAATTAACCATTTTATTGCCGACAAGTCTTTAAGAGAAATCTTATCTTGAGAAAAAAAACCAAAAAGCAAGAAATCAAATACATCTTTTAAGTTATGATTTTTTGTTTCCCTAACTAAAAATGAAATTATTTTTGACAACGAGCTTTTTTCAATTACATTTATATCACCATAGTTTTCGTTATTAGGATTATTGTCAATATTTACAATAGTGCAGGCAAATAATTCTTCCTCGTCAGTAGGGAGAAATTTTTCTACTTCATTAAATCTTGCAATGCCTATTATCAGTATTAAGTCTGGCATCTGATTTATTTTTTGTTGGTTATTTGTTTTTTCAGATACTATTTCCCAGGAAAAGTTTTTTGTATCAAAATTTCTATTTTTGGGAACTATGTTTAAGTCAACATGACTTCCTTTTTTCTCGTAATAAATTTCATCAATATCTTCATTAAGGGTAATCATTATTTTCCTTTTATTTTCGGTTAGAAAATTTTTTGCTCTTTGAGGAAGTCTTTCTTCTAATAAAAAAACATCCTTATCTAATTGCTTAAACATTGAATGCAACGCTAAAACAGATCCAACAATGTCATTACTAGGATTTTCGGGGAAAATAATCTTTATGTATTTTGCATTATTTATGCTGTTTTTTATATTTTGATATCTCTCCATATAGATTTAAGCTATGATATTTTATTCTAAAAGTAAAGGATTTTTTCAACGAAAATAAAGGCTTTTCTTGCATTTAAATCTTTCTTACCATATAGTCACTTCTTAATTTATATCCGAATTTTTCTCTATAATAACTCCTTACTCCTACTCCCGATATTATAGCTATCCTATGTATACCGAATTCTTCTTTAGCTATCTTTTCTGCCTCTCTAACTAATTTTTTTCCAAGCCCTTTGTGTTGTGTAGAAGAATCGTTTTTTGATATTCCTGCTGCTTGTCCATATGTATGTAGTTCTCTTATAATCGCACAATTTTTTAGTACCGATAGAATTTCTTCTTTTTCTTTTCCAAAAAATTGAGAGGGGATTCTTAATCGGAGCAAGCTGTAAAGATGTTCATTTCTTTCATCTTCAAAACTTAAAAAGATTTCTTTTCCTCTCGAAGCATCATAATCACGTCTAACTATTTTTATGTTTTCCTTTTTTTCTGTACTCTTTGCTTCTCGGCATCTTATACAATTACATTCCCAGTTTTCTTTTTTCATCTCCTGTTCAATTACTTGCCTCAGGTTAGAAATTTTTGCTCCTCCTTCAACTATTAAATTTGCAGGAATATCCCGAATTATCCTTTCTACTCTCGTGTATCTGGGCAATAATTTCTTGATCGCTTTTATTGTTTCAATCAGTGTTTTTGCATCATAAGGTTTATATTCTCCTTTTTTATAAAGCCTAAACATAGGGGCTTCACGTACAAGGGCACAAGGATATATTTTAAGATAGTCTGGCTGAAAATCAGAATTTTCAAATAGTTCTTTAAAGGTATTGATATCTCTTTCAGTATCAGAACCAGGCAGATTAAGCATTATTTGATAGGCTACCTTAAAACCAGCATCCTTCAGTATGCGAGTTGCCTTTATCGTTTGGTTAGTATCATGTCCACGTTTATTAAACCTTAATACTTTATCATCAATTGATTGTACCCCTATTTCTATTTTTGTTGCTCCTAATTTTTTCATTTCTTCTGCCTCATGAAGGGTAATAAAATCGGGACGAGTTTCAAAAGACATTCCTACAATTCTGTGTTTGGCTTTTTCATTTTTCTTTTGAGCATCTTTAAGCTTTTTCCATAAACTTTCAATTGGTAAATCATCTTCTTCCTTTGTGTCTAAAGTTCCATTACAGGCATCAAAGCATTTTTTAACAAACCAAACTTTATATTTTTCATCATAAAACGACCATGTACCCCCAATCATTCTCATTTCAATCTTGTCAGTTGGGTGTCCACTTATTTCCAAAACTTCAATTCTTTTTATTGTTTGTTCATATGGATCAAAATTTAATCTTTTGGCTCTTTCCACTGCTGGTTCTCCCGAAAGATAACTTTTGGGAAGATTTTTCTCACTAGGACAATATATGCACTTTCCAGGACATTCGTAAGGCTTAGTTAGAACAGAAACATTAACTACTCCAGCCAGCGATCTTATTGGTCTAGTTCTAAGTATTATCTCAAGTCTTTCGTTCTTTTCTATGCTTTTTTTCTCAACTAAATTATGGTAAACTTTTAGTAGCTCAATATTACTTGGACAAGAAATCTTCAGACGTTTGGATATTCTTCTTTTTGCATCAGAAAGTTCGCGTGGAGAAATATTAACACTAGAGGAAATTTCTTTTATAATTAATTCTTTTGAGTTCATAATTTTGTTTTAGCATGAATAATAACAAGGCGCAAAAAATAATAGATGCCAACAAAGAAATCTACAATAAAATAGCAGAAAGGTACGCATCTGTTAGAGATGAACCCTGGGAAGAAATGGATTTTTTGTTTGGCAAATATCTTAAAAGTGGTGATAAGGTTTTAGACTTAGGTTGCGGAAACGGAAGGTTTTACGATTCATTTATTAAAAACGGAGTTTTTTATACTGGAATAGATAATTCCGAAAACTTAATAGAAATCGCAAAAAAAGACCATTCAGAAGGAGAGTTTCTATTGGCATCAGCACTTAATTTACCTTTTAGTAGCGAGGAATTTGATGCCGTTTATGGAATTGCCATACTCCATCACATTCCATCAGAGGGTATGAGAAAAATATTTATGGAAGAGGCAAAAAGAGTGTTGAAAAAAGGAGGATATCTAGTTTTGACTATTTGGGATTTAAAAGAAAAACAAGAACAAGAAGAAAAAAAGAAAGGCTTTAATATCTTTGATCTTTTTAGGCAAAGAATTGATAAAACCGATATATTTATACCGTGGTATGGAGCACAAGACTGCTATTTTCATTCATTTACTATGGAAACATTCAGAAGATTAGTTGATGATTCTGGTTTTGCAATCGTAGACCATGGAGAAATATTAATAGGAAAGAAGCCATATAAGAACTTATATATAGTTGCTAAGAAAAAATAAGATAAAACAATTAAAATGCCAAAAAAAGTAAATATAAACAATAAAGAACCAAGAGATAAATTTAATATTGTTGTTTCGGGAGCAGCAGTTGTTGATGTTTGTTGTGATAATATAAGAGAACTTTCAAAAGACGTTGGTGCAGAGATTGCTAGAAAAGGGCATACTTTAGTCACGGGTGCCACCACTGGTGTTCCATATTTTACAGCTCTGGGGTGTCACGAAGCTGGAGGAGAAAATATTGGCTTTTCTCCAGCTGAATCAAAAATTGACCACGTAAGAAGATATAGACTGCCGACAAAACCATTTGACCTAATGATATATACTGGATCAGATTATGCGGGAAGAGATATTACTATGACAAAAGCTGCCGATGGAGTCATAATTGTTTGTGGAAGGATAGGAACTTTGCACGAATTTACAACAGCAATTGAGTGTGGAAAACCTATCGCAGTATTAGAAAGATCGGGAGGTATTTCAGATAAGATAAAATTTATACTTCAAGATAATACCAAAATAAAATCTCCTATTGTGTTTGATAGAAATCCGAAAGTATTAGTAGAAAAGCTGTTAAAAATACTTGAGACTGAGGATAAAAAAGCAAATAAAATCTTAGCTAGTAAAGAGATTAAAACAAAAAAAATTTAATCTTGTAAATATATGATTAAGAAGAATATTGGGAAAAAAATAAATACAGCTAAAAAAATAGCAAAAGTAGTATCTTCTAAGACAAGAACCACTAATAGTAAAAAGATTTCTTCTAAAAAAGTAGCCATTAAGAAGCCCACCACAAAGAAAAATAAAAAACCAACACTAAAAAAGGTAGTCAAGAAGATCATCATAAAGAAGAAAGAAATAAAAGAAAAAAAACTTGGAAGAGTTCTTAATTACTTTGAAAAAATAAAAGTTGTTGCAATCAAACTAAAGGACGAGTTATCTGTTGGCGATACAATAAGGATAAAAGGAGGGCAGGACACCGATTTTAAGCAAAAAATTACCTCAATTGAGATTAATGGTCAAAAAATCAAAAAAGCTAAAAAAAATCAAGGTATTGGTTTTAAGGTAAAAGAAAAAGTCAGAGCGGGGTATTGGGTTTATAAATTGATTCAATAGGATATGATTGATCAATATATTACTTCAATAGAACTACTAACAGAAAAAATAAAGGATAATAAAGATTATCCTTTTTCTCTTCCAGTTGTAAGAAATTTTAGAAAGATTAATTTTGATAAATCAATAACATTTTTAACAGGAGAAAACGGAACAGGTAAGTCAACTCTTCTTGAAGCAATAGCTATTAAATATGGATTTAATCCAGAAGGAGGTTCAACAAATTTTAATTTTGAAACTAAACAAACTCATTCTAGTCTAAGTGATTTTATTCGCTTGTCAAAAGGAATTAAAAAAGCAAAAGATAATTTTTTTTTTGAGAGCAGAAAGTTTTTACAATCTTGCTTCTAATGTTGACGATATTGGAGTTAGTGGTTCTTATGGGGGGAAATCATTACATCAGCAATCACATGGGGAGTCATTTTTTTCTCTTTTTCGGAGTCGTCTTCGGGGCAATGGTATTTATATTTTTGACGAACCAGAAGCTGCTTTGTCTCCTCAGAGGCAGTTTGCATTTCTTGCTAGGATGGACGAATTAGTAAAACAAAAAAGCCAATTTATCATTGCTACCCATTCGCCGATAATTCTTTCATATCCAAAAGCAAAAATAATTCAAATTACTGAAAATGGATTTGAAGAAGTTTCTTATAAAGACACCGAATGCTACGATTTCTATAAGACATTTATTAATAACCCAGAGTATATATTAAAAAAAATAGGCATTGAATAAGTAAAAAGTACAAAAACAAAACCCCCAAAAGGGGGTTTTACTATAAATGATTTTGAATCGCTCTTTTATGTTCTTCAAATGTTTTACTAAAAATAGTTTTTCCATTTTCTGCAGATAAATAAAAAAGATAATCATTTTTTGTCGGGTATATCGCTGCTTTTATACTATCAATAGATGGATTACATATCGGTCCCAATGGTAATCCTCTATTGAGATAGGTATTGTACGGAGAATCTTTTTTATTATCAATTTTTGTTCCATCTGGTTGTCCGTATAGAGTAGTAGCATCTACCTGTAGAGCCATTCCGATTTTTATTCTATTCTCTAATATCCCTGCAACTATTTTTCTATCATCTATCCCTTTAACTTCTTTTTCAATAATTGATGCAATTGTTATTATTTCAAATACTGTCTTTTTTTGTCTTTTTATTTCATTTCTTAAATCCTGAGTAAGTTTTTGATCAAAATTTTCCAGTGATTTTCTTATGATAGTTTCTGCGGTATCATTACTGACTACATTGTATGTATCTGGGTATAAATACCCCTCAATCCCCAAATTTTTAGGCTTGTCGGACAAAAAAGAAAATTCATTAGAAAAATCTTTTGGTTTATTATTTTTATTAGAATAATTCATAGCGGGGTATCCAGCAATAAGATAAAAATTATCTTTACTAGCTATTCCCATTTCGCTTACTTTTTCGGCAATATCTTTGAGTGTCCATCCTTCAACTATTGTCAATTTTCTTGCCGAAGATTTTCCACTAGTAATAATTTCCACTATTTCATTTGCACTCATACTAGGACTAAGTAAATAATCTCCGCTTTGAATATCGTTTTGCTTATTTTCTAAATATAGATTTATTAAAAAGGTAAAATCATTCGCAATTATTTTTTCATCTTTAAGTTTTTCCGAAATTTCTTTTGCTCTTTCTCCCTTCAAAACAATAAATATTTTTTGTTCACTGTCGTTGGGATTCACAGCTTTTAGGGTAGAGAAGTAATGACCTACCATAAATAAAAGCACTACAAAAATTATTCCCAAAAAAACAGTTGCATATATTAATATTTTTTTCATATAGCTCATTCTATCTTTAACCTACGATACAAGTCAAATCTTGCTTTTGATGTGAATAAGATATAGTTGACAAATATATATAGAGGGATATAATTAAGGCGTAAGAACTACTTATGCTATATCTACCTAATACAACTAGATACGCAAAATTTACATCCCAATCAACTTGGGCCGTATTCACTTTGGTTATCACAGGGGGTATTAGGGGGCATTTAGTATAAAGTTTTTATAAAACAAAAAACTAAAGAAGCCCCCAGAGGAGGGGGCTTTTAAGTTTATAATAAGCGATTGCAATAATTATTGATTCTAATTAGCGCTAAGAATTTCTAATTATTTGCAGGTCTTAAACTAAAATATATGCAGTATTTCATAACAAAGCAAAAACTAAAAGAATTGGAAATTGAGTACGAGCATCTAAAAAAGATGATCAAGGATGAAATTGCTAAAGAGGTACCATCTTTATTGGAGAGTGGTGATCTTAATCCTGATTTTACAAGTTATGAAGAGGTCCTAGAGCAAAACCAAAATCGTCTTGAAGAAATAGAAAATATCCTCAAAAATCATCAAATTATTAAAAAGCCTCCAAAGGAAGAAAGGGATAAAATCTTTCTGGGTGCGAATGTCGTCCTAAGAAATGACAAACACAAGACAGAATACAAGATTGTCGGAACACTAGAGGCAAATCCTTTTGAAGGAAAAATAAGTGATGAATCTCCTGCCGGAAAAGCATTTCTCGGAAAAACGGTAGGCGAAGTCGTTTCGGTTGGTCCAGCGCAGGCCACATATCAAATCCTTGAAATAAATTATGAAGATGCTTAAAAATAAAATTCTTTTAGTAAATTAAAAAGTAATACCTAGTTTAAATAACTAGGTTTTATTTTTTTGACATTACTTATAGAAATGTTTTTAAGCTTTCTGTAAGAAAGCTACAAAGTACTAATTACTAATTACGAGTTACTAGCCCCTAGATATACCGCTTGCCTGAGGGTCTTTTTTATAATAAAATTATCTTATATTCATAATTTAAAACAAAATGGCAAAATTAAATAGAATTGTTAAGTACTTAATACTAGCTGACCTCGCTTTTTATAGTGGGTGGGGACTAGTCAGTCCAGTGTTTCCGTTATTTATCCAACAGAATATTTCTACTGAAGGTATAATTGGTGGTAGTATAGTTATTGCTAGTACTGCTGCTGGAATATACTGGATTACGAAAGCTTTGTTTCAATACCCAGTAGGATATTTTCTTGATAATCAAAAGGGAGATAAAGACGATTATTTCTTTCTTGTGTTGGGTTTATGCTTAGCTTCAACGATTCCATTACTTTATACTCTCGCTCAAACAGCTTGGCATATTTATACAATCCAATTCTTTTATGGAATAAGTATGGCTATGAATATTGCAGGCTGGAGAGCGCTATTCACACGAAGTATTGATGAGGGAAAAGAAGCTAGTCAATGGAGTTTGGATGATTCGCTTTTAGCGATAGGTCAAGGAGTTTTTGGTATTCTAAGCGGTCTTTTCGTTTTTCTTTTTGGTTTTACTGCCACGTTTCTATTAGCTAGCGGACTGGGTATTGTGAGTGTGTTTTTAGTCTTAAATCTAAAGAGAGATATTAAAGGGGTCTTTGACGAAAATATAGCACTAAAGATTAAAAATGCTCTCAATGGACGTACAACAAAAGACACTAAGAAAGAGGTAAAATAATTATGACTAATCGCGAATTAGCAAAATTACTATTTGAAATAGGAGATTTTTTGGAACTTCAAGAAGTTCCTTTTAAGCCTAAAGCCTATCAACAAGCCGCCATTACAATAGATAGTCTTGCAGAAGATATTAGGAAAATTTATTCTCAGAGCGGATTAAAAGGACTAGAGAATATATCGGGAGTTGGCAAAAGTATCGCGGAAAAAATAGAAGAGTATTTAATTACTGGAAAAATAGCATATTACGAAGAACTTAAAGCTGAGTCTCCGATAGCTTTTGAAGAATTAAATAAAGTAGAGGGTTTGGGAGTCAAAAAAATTAAAAAGCTTTATGAGCAATTAGGGATAAGAAATCTCAAGGATCTAGAAGAAGCCATAAAGAAGCACAAAGTTTCTCCAGTTTTTGGATTTGGAGAAAAAACTGAACAAAATATTAGGGAAGCGATTGATTTTTTGAAACAATCAAAAGGCAGGTTTTTATTACGCGAAGTATTACCGGATATTGAAAAGATAGAAAATAGACTTAAAAAAATAAGAGGAGTTAAAAAAGTTTCAATTGCTGGATCTGTACGTAGAAGAAAAGAAACAATCGGAGATGTAGATTTTTTGGTGGGGGTGTCAGAAGATATTGAGCGTTATTCAGTTGAGCGGATAATGAATACTTTTGTTTCAATGGATGAGGTTATAAAAGTTGTAAGCAAAGGAGATACAAGATCGTCAATAAAAACTAAGTGGGGATTAGATATGGATTTACGTTTAATCAGATTAGGCTCTTTTGGAGCTGCTTTGCAATACTTTACTGGATCCAAAGAGCACAATATTGAATTAAGAAAAATCGCAATTAAGGAGGGGTTAAAGCTTAATGAATATGGACTATTCAAAAACAAAACTAAAATAAAAGGGGAGACAGAAGAAGAAATCTATGAACGTCTTGGGATGGAGTGGATCCCCCCTGAATTGCGGGAAGGAAGCATTGAAATAGAAGTTGCAAAAAGCAAAAAAATACCAAAGCTTGTGGAATTATCAGACATAAAAGGAGACTTTCATTGTCATAGTGCTTGGGATGGAGGAGATATGTCGCTTAAAGATATGGCACAAGATGCTATTTTAAGGGGATATGAGTATTTAGGAATAAACGACCATACAAAGTCTCTTAAAATAGAAAATGGACTAGATGAGGATGCTCTTTTGAGACAGGGAAAAGAGATAGATAAAATAAACAGAGAATTTGCAGAAAATAATATTGCATTCAGATTACTCAAAGGATCAGAAGTAGATATTCTTAAAGATGGTTCGCTAGATATAGAAGATAGAGTATTAAAAACACTTGATTATGTATCAATTAGCATACACAATAATCTCAAAATGACCAAAGAACAAATGACACAAAGAATACTAAAAGCAATGAGTAATCCATATGTCAAAATACTTAATCATCCCACAACCAGAATACTTGGAAAAAGAGAAGAGTGTGAAATAGATTTAGATGCGATATTTAATTATGCACAAAAAAGAAGCATATCTTTAGAAATTAATTCTTATAGATCTGATTTAGACAGCCAGAGTGCAAAGAAAGCAAAGGAAATGGGCATAAAACTTACTATAGGGAGTGATGCTCACACAAAAATAGAGTTTAACGATATGACGTATGGAGTTTTTCAAGCACGAAGGGGGTGGGTAGAAAAAAAGGATTTAATAAACACAATAAGCTTGGACAAATTGAAAAAGTATTGGCAATTAAAAACAAATTAAAAGCATGAAAAAAATCAAATGTTTATCTCTATGCTCTGGTGGGTTAGACTCTATCTTAGCAATCAAAATCCTGGAAAAAAATGGCATCAGGGTCCAGCCAATATCTTTCGTTTCTTATTTCTTTGACGCAGAAGCAGCGAAGAGGGCATGTAAACAGTTGGGAATAAAACTAAGAATAGAAGATATCTCTGAAAAGCACTTGAGAATAGTAAAAAATCCTAAACACGGACATGGTAATGCTTATAATCCCTGTATAGATTGCCACAAGATGATGCTTATAGAAACAAAAAGAATCATGAACAAAGAAGGGTATGATTTTATTGCAACTGGTGAAGTGATTGGGCAGCGTCCAATGTCACAAAACAGAAATGCACTTGAACTAATAGAAAAGAAGGCTGGTTTAAAAGGAAAAATAATAAGACCCTTAAGTCTCAAATTACTACCAGAAATAGAAGCCGAAAAAAGAGGATTAATAAATAGGGAAGGGTTTTATGATATTTCAGGGCGTTCAAGAACGATACAAATAGAGCTCGCAAAGGAATTCGGTATAAAGGATTATCCATCACCCGCTGGGGGTTGCATCTTAACAGAAAATAATTATGGAAAAATACTATCAAATCTTTTCAGAATAAAACCTAACGCGAATGGGAATGATTGTTTGATAGTAAGGAGGGGTAGAGTTTTTTTTGAAGGAAATGTTTTAATTGTTGTGGCAAGGAATCACGAAGAATGCACTGCTCTAGAATTACTAATGAAGCGAGGAGATATTGTCTTAAAGCCAGACTTTCCAGGACCTACAGTGATCGTAAGGTCGTTTACAAAAAACCCTAAAGAGGAATTAATAGAAAAAGGCATAGAATATATCTTAAAGTACTCAAAAAACGTTCCAGATGATTTCGCTATTGAATTAGTCAAATAAAACTGCAGACTTGTCATTCCTCTGAAGATGGGAATCCAATAAGATGTCTTCAGGTTTGCCGAAGGCAAGCTACAAAGCCCTAGTTATTTATCTCGCCGTAGCCTTGGCGAAGGCGGACTAGTTATTTATCTCGCAGAAGCCCGAAGGGCGTAGGCGGACGAATTACTAATCCCTAATTATTCTTAAAACTAAAAACTACCCGAATGGGTAGTTTTTATTAAGCCTTTACTTTTTCCAGTATTCTTGCAAACATCTCTGGATTATTTTCAGCTAGGTCAGCCAAGATTTTTCTATCAATTTCAATCTTTTGCTTTTTTAATCCTGCAATGAACTTGCTGTAGGAAATGTCATTTGCTTTACACACTGAAGATATTCTGATTTGCCATAATGATCTTCTGTTTCTTTTATTTACTTTTCGGTCTCTGTATGCATATGACCAAGCTTTCATCAAAGCCTGCTTTGCGGCAGTGAATTTAGATTTTCTGCCCCATCTGTATCCTTTTGCTTGCCTTAAAATATTTTTTCTTCTTTTGTGGGCGGCAACACCTCTTTTAACTCTTACCATTTTTTTGCGTAAACTTATTTAGCTAATAATTTTTTTACTTTTTTTGCTTCTGCCTCAGACATTTCAACCATTTTTCTCAATCTTCTCCTCTTGTGTCCAGTTTGTTTAGATAAGAGGTGGTCTTGTCCAACCGCTCTTCTAAGAACCTTTCCATTCTTAGTAATCTTAAATCTTTTTGATATTGATTTTCTTGTTTTAGGTTTTGTTGAAGTTTTCATATTATTTTTTTGAAATAATCATAGATAGTCCTTTTGGTTCTTTGGTCAAAGGTTTTTCAATCTTGATTTCCATTTTAGATTGCAATGATTCTACTAGTTTGTTAATTTTTTGTTTTCCGAATTCTGCAAGGGAATTCTGTCTTCCTCTGAGTATCAAATCAATTTTTACCTTATCTCCCTTTACCAAAAATTTTTCAGCTGCAATTGCTCTGGTTTCTATATCATTATCAGAAATATTATAAGTAAGTCTGATCATCTTTAATTCTCCAGCGTGCTTCTTGCTTCCGCCCATTTTTCTCTCCTTCTTCTGTTGGGAATATAAATATTTTCCATAGTCGCCAATCCTACAGACGGGAGGATCAACTTTTTCAGTCACCTGTATTAGGTCAAGACTTTTTTCGCGAGCCATATTTAATGCTTCGTCTTTAGGTACGATACCCATTTGCTCTCCGTCTTCATTAACTAACCTTACTTCTTTTGCTAATATTTGATTGTTGTATAACGGCTTTTTATTCAAAACTTTGATTATATTTATATTTTACTAAAATATACGATAGATAAAATGTGGAGGTGGCGAGTAATGAACTCGCGTCCAAAAATTTTTCCAATAATACATCTACAAGCTTATTCTGGCTTATTTTCGTATCTGTTTTAATTAGCCAGACGCAATTCAACAGTACGGATTTAATATTGTTGTCGGTCATAACCCCTCAAATCAAAGGGTTTTGACTTATCCCACAAAAATGATACCCGTATCTACTAGGTGGGAGTTCGTAGATTAGGCAGCATTAAGCGTATGCTAATGCAGGTTCTTTGAATAAGTTTGCACTTATAGTTTTTCTCTAAGTTTTACGAGATTACAGAATACTCGGCTTGCAATATTATTTTCAAACTTCTGTCGAAGCAAGTCACCCCCGTGCTTTCAATTCTTCTCTTATCTTCCTATCTATATCTTTCTTCTTTATGGACTCACGTTTGTCGTGCGATTTTTTACCGCGCGCCAACGCTAACTCCAACTTGATTTTGTGTTTTTTAGTATAGACCATTATTGGCACTAAAGTCAAGCCCCGTTCCTTTATCCTACTTATCAAATAGCTTATTTGCTCACGATGTAAAAGCAGTTTTCTGTCCCTTTTTGGATCATACTTATTATGTAGATTTAATCCCTGATAAGGGGTAATTGTTCCGCCAATCCAAAAAAGCTCTGGTTTTCCAGTTTTATCGTCATTTTTTGCCATGATATAGCTTCCTGTAAGTTGCCCCCCGCGTATTCGCAGCGATTTGACTTCTTGCCCCACAAGGGAAAGTCCAACTTCAAACTTTTCAAGGAATTCATAATCAAAGCTGGCTTTTCTATTTTCTGCCAGTATTTTCATCCATTTAAGAATAGTGCCTTATCACTAAAAAAACAAGCCTCAAGTCTGTCATTGTGAGCGAAGGCGAAGCAATCTTTTCCTCTTGTCATTCCCGCTTGTCTCGCCGCAGGCGGACGAAGGTGATTAATTTCTTTTTGTTTGTCATTCCCGCGAAGGCGGGAATCTCAAAGAAATTAATGACGGCTTGATTATTTAATAATAATCAAGGACGGAGCTGTGGCTGACAGCGAGTCGGGAGTTGAGTAAAAAATCAGCAGATTTTTATGCGAAACAGACAGGCGGCGAGTCCCGCCCTGAGGGGGTTTCACCAGAAACCAACCGAAGGGAATCTAATAAAAATGCCTTCAAGCTTGCAAAGCAAACTACAAAGTACTAATTACGAGCTGTGCCATTCCGAAGCTTTCTGTTTTCAGGAGAAAGCGAAGAATGGTTACTAATTACTAACCCCTAAGAAATATATTTCATTTTCCGCTATTTTCTGCTAGAATATTACTAACGTGGACGAGATATCCCGTAGTTTAAATATGAATATACGAAACGAACTAAAAAATCATACTAGAGTTGCCCTTGAAAACTTGCAAGAAAAGGCTGTTTTTTCAAAATTTAAAATACCAGAAATACATATTCTCAAACCAAAAGAAGTATCAAATGGAGATTATGCCTTAGGTATTGCAATGGAAATTGCCAAAATAGAAAAAGAGAATCCTATTGACGTTGCTCAAAGTATAAAAGAAGAGATTCAGGTAATAAAAGGGGTAAGCAAAATATTTTCACGGATTGAGGCTGTGAATCCCGGCTTCATTAATTTTTATCTGAATCCAGAATTTTTGGAAAAAAAGATCGGCAATATATTAGATGAAAAAGAAAAATTTGGGAATTTGTTCTTAGGTAAGAACCAAAAAGCTCAGGTTGAGTTTGTATCAGCGAATCCCACGGGACCTTTGACTGTCGGAAATGGTAGGGGAGGACCATTTGGAGACACTCTTGCGAATGTCCTCATAAAAGCTGGGTACAAAGTTGAAAAATGCTATTACGTTAACGATTATGGCAAACAGATATTAGTCTTGGGGCATTCTATCCTTAAGGATGCTGATGCAAAATATACTGGTGAGTATATAGACGAATTAGCAAAAAAGTTTAAAGACAGAAATGATATTTATACAATTGGTGAAGAAGCATCTGTCAGTATACTTAATGATATCAAAAAAACCACTGATGGTCTCAATATAAAATATGATGAATGGTTTTCGGAAAAGACCCTTCACAAGAAAGGTGAGGTAGATAAGGTTGTAGATATATTAACTAAAAAGGGTTATACTTATGAAAAAGAAGGTGCGATTTGGTTTAGGTCAACCGATTTTGGAGATGAGAGAGATAGAGTTATTGTTAAATCAGACGGAACAAAGACATATTTAGCAGGAGATTTAGCCTACCACTTAAATAAGTTTGAAAAAAAGAAATTTAATAAGGTTATAAATGTTTGGGGCGCTGATCACTATGGAGATGTAAAAGGATTGACTGGCGGAGTAAAAGCTTTGGGATATGAAGGGCTGGAAATAGTTTTATTGCAATTTGTTTCGGTACTCCGCGACGGAAAGCCTGTAAAAATGTCCAAAAGATTAGGAACAGCAGTAGCTATGGACGACCTACTAGACGAATTACCATCAGATGTCATAAGGTTTTTCTTCCTTCAAAAATCAGCGAATACACATTTAAATTTTGATATTGAACTTGCAAAAGAACAATCTGACAAGAATCCTATCTTTTATGTCCAATATGCTTATGCCAGGATTTGCAGTATTTTAAGGAACGGAGAATTAAAAAACATTGATAAGAATGCCCCTTTTAATTTTTCACATGACAAAGAAATAGCACTTATGAGGCAAATAGTAAGATTTGAAGACATTATTGAAGACACCGCAATTGATTATCAGATTCATAGAATACCACAATATTCATTAGAATTATCAGCAGCTTTTCATCAATTTTATAACGAATGTCATTGCTTAGTGGAAGACGAAAAGATCAGAAAATCTAGATTACAATTATTACTTGCAACCAAGATTACTCTTAAAAACACACTAGATATTATGGGAATTTCTGCTCCTGAGAGAATGTAATAAATAACAAAAAGATGATTAAAAAAGAGAAAATAAAAGTAATGAATGAAGAGGCCGCTGAAGTCGCTACCGAACAAGGAGAGATTATTATCTTTTGTGTTACTTTAAAGTGGGCAGAAAATGATTTTTTTGAAGTTGGTTCTCGCAAAATAAATTTTGTTGATGAAGAATGCGACGACCCAACAATGATGAAGTTTGAAGACATTACTACCGAATGGTCGGAAGAAGTTATGAAGCAGTATCTAGAAGATCATGGCTACAAGGTTACTAAAAAGAAAGTATTAAAATAATTTAAGTAATCAAAAAAATGGAGAATAATAAGAAATTTCAAGCAGCAAGTTTTTTTAGTTATATTTTTTGGTTGCTTACTTTTTGTTATTTGATCTTTTTATGGTTTACAGATAATCCTAATTTTATGTCAGGTCTCTTATACGGAATATCTTTTTCAGCAATTATTGGGTTAATCTTAGTAATTTTTAAAATAAGTGATCTAAATGGACAAAAAATAGGCGACGTGGATATCAAGAAAAATCAAAAATTCTCTAATCTTGAAATGGAATCGTTTGAGAATCTCTTAATTAGATTATTCGGAGCTATGGGATATATCGTGGAATGTACTGATATTGAAAACATTAAAGCTTTTATTTTATACAAAAATAGAACCAAAGCTTTTGTAATGTTTGATTGTAGTAATAGCCAAGACGATTTAAAATTTATAAATCAAATTAAAACTGGGATAAAAGAAAATGTTTGCCAAAAAGGCATTTACGTTTGCATATCTAGAATATCTAAAAAAGCTCTTGAAAAAGCTAAAACTAGTAATATTGATATTGTTGATAGAAGCTACTTGCAAGAATTAATAATTTCTTACTTAAGGGAAAAATGGTCTTAATTGACAGATAGTAAAATTAATAGTACCTTTTAAAAAGTTATTTCACTTGGTGGTCCCTTTAAGTCAAAGATTTAAAGGGGCTACTAAGCGGGTCCCACTGAGGAAATCCATGAACAACGACAAGACGTCCAAAAAGGACGATAGATCGTGTGAAAAAAAATGCAATTATCCAGGTGGAGAAATCAAAGAGATTACTCTTTCGGGAAAACGTATTGGGTTTATTCCAGTTAGATGTGAAAAATGCACAAGAAACACTGGATGTCGCTATCATCCAATAGTAGAAGACAGTCATTGGCTTCTAGGGGATACCTCAAACAAAACTAATTTTATGAGCCTTGTGCTCTTTTTTGTTTTGACAACAATAAAGGATTATAAGATAATATAAAATGCCAAGGTGAGCGGGGGAATAGGAAGAGAAATTATTTCCATTGCAATCCTAGTCTTAATCCTTCACTTTGACCTAAAATTACTAAGGCATTGCCTTGTTTTTTTATTGACAAAATAGTAGTTTTTTATTATGATAATACATAAGGAATTGTGAAATTCCTGTTAAATAAGCATTTTTTGTTTTTTTGCTTATTATTTATTTGCGAGTTTGCTCGGTTGAGCAATCTCGTTAAGTATTTCTCAGAAATATTTAGCAAGGTTGCTCAGAATAATTTTTAAAACAGTTAATAGCTGTTTTTTGTTTTTAATGTTGAATAAAGACCTAAAAAATGTTATTTTTAAGTCATGAAAAAAACGCTCAAGAATAGATATTTTTTATTGAGGCACGGAAAGAATATACACCAAACGGTAAAGAGCAATATTCTTTATTGTTATCCAGACGATAATCCTCCCTGTGAATTAATTGAAGAAGGAATAGAACAAATTGAAAAGGCTGGTTTTTATTTAAAGAACAAAGAAATTGATTTTATCATATCTTCAGATATTTTAAGAACAAGACAGACATCTGATATCATTTCTAATATTATTGGATATGATAAAAATAAGATAAGATTTGATGAAAGATTAAGAGATATAAACTGGGGGATATTTGGAGGCAAAACAATAGATGAGGGATGGGCTTTTTATAAAAACGACATGAAAAAAAGATTCTATATTGCTCCAGAGGGCGGAGAAACTTGGCAGGATTGTAGGGCTAGAGTTATTGAAGTACTGAATGAACTTGAAAATGAATTTAATAATAAAAACATACTGATTATTTCTCATGGTGATCCATTGTGGCTTCTTGAGGGATATATATTAGGGATTAGTGACGATGATCTTATTGATGCCGAGAAAAAGAATAGAACTATTAGAACTGGAGAAATAAAAATAATTTAGAATATGTATAATAATAGATATTTTTTATTGAGGCACGGAAAGAATGCTCATCAGGAGGAGAAAAAACATATTATCTATGGATATCCAGACGATAATCCTCCTTGTGACCTAAATGAAGAAGGCGTGAGGGAAATTAAAAGAGCGGGAGAGTTATTAAAAGACAAAAACATAGATTTAATAGTTTGCTCTGACATTCTAAGAACTAGACATACCGCAGAGATCGTTTCAGAAATAATAAATTATAATATCAATAATATTATTTTTGATAAAAGACTTCGTGATAATAATTGGGGCGTATTTGCAAAAAGATTAAAACAGGAGTTATGGGATTTTTATGGAGGAGAAAGAATAAAAGCTTTTGAAATAGCTCCCGATGGAGGAGAATCGTGGCAGGATTGTCAATTCAGAGTAGTTGAGGTTTTCAATGAATTAGAAAACAAATATACCAAAAAAAACATTCTTGTGATATCGCACAGTAATCCATTGTGGCTTCTTGAAGGTTATTTAAATAGTACAAACAATCAAGAGATGCTTGATCATTATAGTGATATAATTAAAACTGGAGAGATAAGAGAATTAAATTGAAAAAAATGAACAAAGAAGAAAAGATATTAGAGTTTTGGGAAAAAGAGGACATTTTCCATAAATCCATTAAAAATAGAGAAGGAGCTCCTTATTATAGTTTTTATGATGGACCTCCCTTTGCGACTGGAAAACCACACTATGGGCATATTTTAGCAACAACTATCAAAGATAGTGTTTTACGCTATTGGACAATGAAAGGATATCAAATCCCTCGTCGTGTTGGGTGGGATTGTCATGGTTTACCAGTGGAAAACTTAATTGAAAAAGAACTTAATATCAAAAGCAAAAAAGAGATTGAAGAATTAGGAATAGAAAAGTTTAATTCCGCTTGCCGAAGTTCGGTGTTTTCTTGTGTTTCTGATTTTCAAGAAGTACTAAAAAGGGTTGGACGATGGGCAGATTATTCAGAAAGCTATTCAACAATGGATAACAATTATATTGAGTCAGTTTGGTGGGTTCTAAAACAATTATGGGACAAGAATCTTGTAGAAAAAAACTATAGAGTTTCTCCATATTGTCCAAGATGTGCTACTACAATTTCTAATTTTGAAGTTAATCAAGGATATAAAGAAACTAGAGATAAATCAATCTACGTTAAGTTCAAAATAAAAGGAGGGGATTTTGAGGGTTCTAATTTTCTTGTTTGGACAACTACTCCGTGGACTCTGCCAGGCAATATTGCTTTGGCTGTAAACGAGAATTTGGATTACTGCTTAGTTAATAATAATGGTGAAAAAATAATCTTAGCAAAGAATAGAATTTCTATACTAGAAGGAGAAGTATCCATAATCGAAGAATTCAAAGGAAAAGATTTAATCGGCTTTGAATACGAACCAATGTTTGACTACCTTCTAAATCAGAATCTGAAAAACATTGATAGATGTTTTAAGATTTTTGCTGGAAATACTTTTGTGACCGATGAAGATGGAACAGGCATAGTGCACATCAATCCTATGCATGGGGAAGATGATTTTCAACTTTCAAAAAACAATGATCTTACATTTTTTCATTTAGTAGATGAATCGGGTATTTTTAAGTCCGAAGCCAAAGATTTTGCAGGAGAATTTGTTAAAAGTGCAGATCAAAATGTTATAGATTATCTTAAGACCACTAATCATTTTTACAAAGACGAATTAATTGTTCATGAATATCCTCATTGTTGGAGATGCGATTCCCCTTTGCTTTATTATGCCGTTGATAGTTGGTACATCACTGTCACCAAATTAAAAGAAAGATTGATTAGTAATAATCAGCAAACACATTGGGTGCCAGAACATCTAAAGGATGGTCGTTTTGGAAAATGGCTAGAGGGAGCAAGAGATTGGGACTTTTGTAGAAGAAGGTATTGGGGTGCTCCCATACCAATTTGGCAGTGCAGTGAATGTAGCGAGCATCTTTGCATCGGGAGTATTGAAGAAATAAAGGCGAATCAAATAAAAGAATATAATCTAAGTGATCTTCATCGTCCCTTTATTGATGAAGTTAAATTAAAATGTCCTAAATGTGGTAAGGAGATGATTATAGTAGATGAAGTGTTTGATTGTTGGTTTGAGTCTGGCTCAATGCCTTATGCACAATGGCATTACCCCTTTGAAAACAAAGAACTTGTTGAGAAAACTTTTCCAGCTGATTTTATTGCCGAAGGATTAGATCAAACAAGGGGATGGTTTTATACTTTAGATGTTTTGGCTACAGCCCTTACTTTGGACGATATCGGCTTAGGGGTAGGTAAGCCTGCTTTTAAAAATGTTATAACAAATGGATTAGTTTTAGACGACAGAGGTAGGAAATTAAGTAAAAAGTTAAAGAACTATCCAGACCCAAAAGATATTTTTGATAAGTATGGAGCTGACTCTATTCGTTATTTTTTATTGGCTTCAACAAATATTGGAGAAGAGTATCGTTTTTCGGAGGATAAAGTAAAAGAAGTTTGGCGAAATGTGATTCTTGGAATTGATAATTGTTTTCGTTTTTATGAAACTTATATTCCTAAAGATAAAGACATATCTCCTTCAACTTCTTCAACAAACATATTAGATAAATGGATAATCGCAAGAATAGAGACACTAAATTATGGGATTAATAAGTTTATGGCAGATTATGATCTTACAAAAGCTACTAGATTATTTGGTGGCGGGCAATCAGAAGGAGGACTAGATGCACCAAACGGTGATATTCGTTGGGAAGATTATTCAATAGGAGCCTTCATAGATGATTTTTCTAATTGGTACATCAGGAGGTCTAGGAGGAGATTTCAAAAACCAGAAAGTGAGCAAGAAATAATTGAAGCAATGCAAACGTTGCGATATGTACTTTTAAAGTTAGTTAAACTTATCGCTCCATTTACTCCTTTTATAGCAGAAGATTTATACCAAAAACTAAAAACAACGAACGATCCTATAAGCGTACATCTTTGCGATTATCCAGAACCAGACACATTAGTTCTTCAAAGCGAATTCTATATTATTTACAGTGATATGATTTATGCTAGAGATTTTGTTGCTCGTGCATTAGCCAAGAGATCAGAAATTGGAATAAAAGTTCGTCAGCCATTATTGTCAGTAAATATTAATCCAAGAAAAGATGGAAGGGTTTTTGGAAGTGACCAAGAAGCTATTTTTGATATAATAAAAGAAGAAGTAAATGTTAAAAAGATATTAATTAGCGAAGAGGACGCAAAAGAGATTATTTTTGACACAACACTTACTGAAGAATTAAAAAATGAAGGTAATATTAGAGATATTATTCGCCATATTCAACAGTTGCGAAAAGAAATGCATTTAAGCCCTCAAGACACAATCAATGTCTATTATAATACTGAAGAAAAGCTAAAAACACTTATAGAAGACAACAAGAATTATTTAGTTAAAGAAGTATTAGCAAACGAATTTATTTATGAAACCAAATTAGAGGAATCTAAATCAATTAATCTAGAAAGCAATACTATTAATTTTAATATAAAAGTTGTATAATACATAAAAAATAACTTCTAATATTCAAATGTTTCCAATAGAAAAACCCGGTAAAAGTGGAAGTATCGGAGGTCATCGATCAGATGGTGGATCTTTTGACCATGGCAAAAAAAAGGTAGAAGAAAAAAAAGAAAGAAGATTTGGTTGGAATTATAATGTCACCCCAAAACCAAAAGATGAACAACAAAAGCAAGATAACAAATATAGGAATGTTTTACTTGGAATTAAAAATAAAACTAGTGGGATAAATAGCAAGAAATATGAGAGCGTTGTTAAGCCTTGGGATTTTAATGTTGTAAAAGGAGATCCCTCACAAACACAATACGGAAACGCACTAGCAAGTTTAAAAAACAGCATAAAAGGAAAAAAATAGCTTATGAACAAAAAACTGATATTTTTCATATCTTTAATAGTAGTAATCCTTGTTTTCTTTTTTTTCTGGCAAAAAATGGCATTTGATAGAGGGATTTTGAAATTGGAGATCATTGGACCAGATAAAGTTGATGTGGGAGAGGAATTTGAATATGTTGTAAAATATAAAAACAATGGTTCAATAAATCTAGAAAATCCAGAAATGATATTTACGTATCCCGATGGAGCTATTACCGATGATGGAGCCAAAACAAAAAAAGTACTAGCTGATGAGTTGGGGGGAACTATTTATCCAGGACAAGAAAGGACTATGAAATTTATTACTAGGCTTTTGGGCAAGGAGGGAGATTTGAAGAAGGCAGAAGTAAGAGTTAGTTTTCAGCCCCAAGATTTAAAAGTAAAAACCGAAACTACGAGTTCATTCTCAACTATATTAGGTAAATTACCACTTGATTTAAGTATGGACTTACCACAAAAATCTGGAGCAGGCAGACCGATAACTGTAAGAATATCTTACTCGTCCAGTGTTCCATACCCCTTAAAAGACTTGTCATGTTCAATTGAGTACCCGTCTGATTTTCAGTTTGTTTCTTCAAAACCGAAAGGCATGGACAATAAACAATGGGATATTCCTATTCTCAATGAATCAGATAGTGGAAAAATAGAAATTTCGGGAATACTAAATGGAAACCCTCAAGATCAAAAAGTTTTTAAGGCAAAAATTGGTGTTTGGCAAGACGGAAATTTTATTGTTCTGAAAGAGTCAAATAGAGGAGTTGCAATAATCGCTCCTTCTGTTCAATTTACCGAAAAAATAAACAACAAAGAAGGGTATGCCGTTACTATGGGTGATAGGCTACACTATGAAATCTCTTTTAGAAATGTTGGTGACGAAGATATGAAAAATATTGCACTTATAGTTAAGCTTGAGGGGAGTGGTTTAGATTTTAACTCTATCCAAGCTCCAGATGGAGTTTATCAAAAAGGGGATAATTCTTTGGTCTGGGATGGTAATGTGATTTCCGAATTGCAAGACTTTTCAGTCAACACAGAGGGAAAAGTTGAATTCTGGATTTCTACCAATAAGAAATGGGCTATGCGAAACCAAGGAGATAAGAATCCTTTCATTAAAACAAGCATGACTTTAGGGCAAATAAAACAAGAATTTTTAAACAAGATAAATTCATCACTTTCAGCTACTCAAAATATCAGAACAGATAGTAAAATATTTAGTGATTCTGGTCCTATGCCTGTTCAATCCGGAGAAAAAACTACTTTTACTGTAGAATGGACTGCAAAGAATACTTATAATGATGTTAGTAATGCTAAGATGACTACAGTTCTTCCAAGTGGAGTGCGTTTTATAGATGGGCAGACAAGAACTCCTGAAGGGACAAAAATTTCCTACGATGAGGGTACAAGACAATTAACATGGGATATCGGTTCAATAGAAGCAGGGACAGGTGTCTTTAATGACGTTAAAAATTGTGCATTTCAATTATCTATAAATCCAGAAACAATTGATACAGACGTTTTACTTATCGGCTCAACCCAATTATCAGGAACTGATCTTTGGACCAATAATAATTTAACAACTAATACTGATCCAATATACAGTAAATAAGCCTATGCAAGAAGTATTTAGCCCCGCAAAACTCATAATTTTCTGTTTAGTATTTTTGTTCTTTTTTTCAATCCCCGTATTTACAATTATGCAAATGCAAAACATAGATAATGAAAAAAAGATAAAGTACGATTTAAGGCAACTGGAATCATGGGCAGAAGTTTACAGAATGAAAAATGGTAGTCTTAAAGGATTTAGTGATGATGTGGAAATCAAAGTACTAAAAATTGATTTGGCCGCTATTACAGGAAATCCAGCCGAGATACATCATGATGAAAGTTATTCAAAATACTGCATTAAGGCAATGAAAGGGGACAAAGTTTTTTGCATTGACGATACTGGATATTTAGGAAACGATGGAACTGCTTGCACTCAGGGGGTGGGGCGTTGTATGAATTAAAAATAAACGGCTCCAATTTATTTATTGTAAGATAATCTTCTTAATTACAGATACTAAAAAAGACGCAATTAAGCGTCTTCTTTTTTTATTTGTTTTATAATTGTTTGGTTTTCACTGTCTTCAACTAGCCATCCTTTTTGTTTTATTCTCTCTCTTAGCTCATCAGCGAGACCCCATTGTTTATCGTTTCTAGCATTAACTCTTTCTTTTATCATTGCGATTATTTCTTCTGGGACAATATCTATATTATTGGTGAGAATTGGCAAACCCTCTTCATTAATAGTTTTTAAAATATATTCACCCAAATCCTTTTTATTGAAATCAATATCAGTAATTCTGAGTCCGAATACTTTATCAAATTCTATTAGTAGGGAATATTTTTCATAATCACTCAATTCCTTATCTTTCAATATATCCCAAGTTAAGGCAAGAGCACTAGGTATATTAAGATCATCGTTTATAAAATCCAAAAATTGTTTTTCGTATTCCTCACTTGCTTTTGTTAAAGGTGTTTTTGGGGCTATTTTTAGTTCACTAGCCCTTTCATATAACTTTTCTAAGGTATTCTGTGAAAACTCAATACTTTCGTCACTAAAGTTCATTTTTTGCCTATAATGAGTATTTAAACATTGATATCTATAAGCCAAAGGACTAATACCTTTGTTTTTTAAATCGGAAATAGTAGTAATATTACCAAGAGACTTACTCATCTTTCCTTCTTTTACGTTCAAGAACTCCCCGTGCATCCAATAATTTGACATTATTTTTTCATAAGCCGCTTCAGCTTGGGCTATTTCATTAGTGTGATGTATAGATACGTGATCAATTCCTCCACAATGAATATCAAAAGGTATTCCTAAGTTTTCAATACTCATAACTACGCACTCTGTATGCCATCCAGGAAATCCTACTCCCCAAGGAGAGTTCCATTCCATTTGCCTTTGTTCATTCTTTGGGCTAAATTTCCATAAGGCAAAATCAGTCGGATTTTTCTTTTCTGCAACTTCTTCAATTCTGCCTCGGAGTTCAGTTTTTTCTTTTTCGCCCCATAATTTCCCATATTTTTCTAATTTTGAAGTGTCAAAATATACACCATCAGATATAGTATAAGTAAAACCTTTTTTCTCTAGTAGTTCAATAAGTTCAATCTGTTCCTTTATGGTGTCGGTAGCTTTCACTAAAACTGTTGGATCTAAAATATTTAAAAGCTTCAAATCTTTCAAGAAGCATTCGGTGTAGAAATTCGCAATATCCCAAACACTTTTTTTCTCTTGTCTTGCCCCTTTTTCTAATTTGTCTTCACCCGAATCAGAGTCGGATGTAAGGTGTCCAACATCAGTAATATTCATTATATGTTTTACACTGTATCCATTGTAAGAAAGAACTCTTTTTAAGATATCCTCAAATATGTATGTTCTTAGGTTGCCGACATGAGCAAACCAATAAACAGTTGGTCCACAAGTATATATTCCAGCTTTTTGAGGCTCTATGGATTTGAATTCTTCTTTCTTTTTTGTAAGGGTATTATAGAACTTGATCATATATTTATAGGGTCAATAGTTATAGATATCTTTCTCCCCGATCAGGAAATACAGTCACAATAACAGTTCCAGGATTCTTCTTTGCCACTTCTAATGCCGCATACATAGAAGCTCCAGAACTTGGACCAGCTAGGATGCCCTTAGTACTGGCTAAATAATCCCTTCCGATTAGAGACTGTTCTTCTGTTAATTCATACATTTCATCAATAATTTTTTGGTCCATCACAGGAGGAACAAATCCTTCTTTTATTGACTTGATTCCTTCAATTATTTCATGTCCCACTTGAGGCATTACTCCAATTACTTTTAAATCTGGATGCTTTTCTTTAAGTCTTTTGGCAATTCCAGTTATGGTTCCTCCAGTACCTATTCCAGCTACAAAAAAATCTATTTTTGGTTCTTCAATTTGTTCCAGAATTTCTTTTCCAGTTCCCTCAAAATGAGCGATAACATTAGCTTCGTTTTCGTATTGATTTAAATACACCAAATTATCCGAATTAGCTACCATTTCTTTTATACTAGGAATCACTTCTTGCCTTAGTCTGTCGTCAAAGATAACTTCAGCTCCGAATTTTTCAAGTATTCTTACTTTTCCTTTCGCAATATTAGAAGTAGTCACTATTTTCATTCCGTACCCCTTTGCAGCAGCAATCATCGCCATTGCAATACCAGTATTTCCGCTAGTGGATTCAATTAGGCAATCTCCCTTTTTGAGTATGCCTTTTTTTTCAGCCGATTCTATCATTGCAAGGGCAGTCCTATCTTTTATTGACCCTCCAGGATTAAAGGCTTCAAGTTTTGCATATATTTTTGCAGGTAATTCCTCAACCATTACCATAGGGGTATTACCTATAAGCTCTAAAAATGTTTTCATATTTTTTAATTATATCTTAATATATTTTTACTAAATAAAAAATCCCTGGACAAAGGGATTCGATTTTTAAAGTGTTAATGATGACAAAAACAAATCCCTTTTAGCTAAGGACAAACGCAGCAACAACAGATTTTATGAGTTTTCGTTGTAATCATTGAATTTATGGTATCTCTTTATTGTTTTAGTGTCAAGAAATCCATATCACGAGGTCCGACCTTGAGCGAGGTCCGACCTTCAACTTTGTCATTCCCGCTTGTCTCGCCGCAGGCGGACGAAGGCGGGAATCTATAAAAATGCCTTAAAGTTTACTGGAAGTAAACTTCATAGCCCTAATTACTAGCCGTGCCATTCCGAAACTTTCTGTTTTCAGGAGAAAGTGTAGGATGGTTACGAACCACTAATTACTAAGTCATACAAGTTGATTTTTATCCTCAAAAATAATAGAATGGGTACATATGGCAGAAAACAATCTAGTATTATACAGGAAGTATAGACCAAAAAGTTTTAAGGATTTTGTCGGTCAGGAACAGGTCACGAAAGTTATCATGAACGAGATATCAACTGGTTCTATTAGCCATGCTTATTTGTTTTCTGGACATCGTGGAACAGGAAAAACCACTATGGCAAGAATTTTTGCTAAAGCTATCAATTGTCAAAACAGACAGGGTGCCGAGCCTTGCAACGAATGTCCCTCGTGTAAAGAAATCAACGAAGGAAGAGCTATAGACTTAATTGAAGTTGATGCTGCATCCAATAGGGGAATAGAAGAAATAAAATCACTACGCGAAAGTATAAGATTTGCTCCAACTTTTTTGAAGTATAAAGTTTTAATATTGGACGAAGCTCATCAATTATCAAAGGATGCCACAAACGCACTATTGAAGATAATGGAAGAACCGCCTGCATACGTTGTCTTTATTTTAGCCACTACCGAAGCGAACAAAATGATTCCTACTATTTCTTCTAGGTGTCAGAAATTTAATTTTCACAAATTAAATCACGACATCATAGAAGAAAAGCTTAAAATTATTTGCAAAGCCGAAAAAATAAAAATAGAAAAGGATGCATTAGATCTTCTTATTTCATCAGCCGATGGATCACTTCGTGACGCGGAAGCCAAAATGAACCAGCTTATTAATTTTGTTACGGATGTTGCTTTTACTTCTGGAGATGTACGTGAAATACTAGGACTATCAGATATTAATCTTGCAATTGAACTGGTTGATATGTTGGCTAAAAAAGAGAAAGTAAAAGCAATTAAATTCATTAGTGATAATATGGAGAAAGGATTGGATATATCCGACTTTTTAAGCATGACAATTGACTATCTAAGGAAGATTATGTTATTAAAGATAGGTGCCGAATTAATTGATATAGTAATGCCCAGCGAAACAAAGGAAGCAAAAGAAAAGGCGATAGAGCAGTCAGAATTATTTGAAGAAAAGAGACTAGCAAAGACATTAGAATTGTTAATGGATGCCGAGAATAAGACAAAATATTCTTCTATTCCACAATTACCAATGGAATTAGCTATTATTGAATCTCTTGGCGATTAATACTGTGGGATCGTCTAATGGTAGGACAGTGGCCTTTGAAGCCATCAATCTTGGTTCGAATCCAGGTCCCACAACATAGAAACTTAGCACTCCTTTTTGGGGTGCTTTAGTTTTTAGTTATAGACTTGAATAAGAAGTCAGGGCTACATCTACAGCGAAAAAAAGTGTATTTTTAATTGTATTTTAAAAATAAAAAATGTTAAAATAGAGTTATGAATGAAATAACACTTCACAATCAATGGATTGTCAAAGCTCCTCTGAGCGATGTATTTAGAATAATTACAGATTTTGAAAAATTTCCAGAGCATTTTCCAAAGGTTGCCGAATCAATACAAATCAATAAACGAGAAGGGAATTGTCTGGAAATGGAGGCAACACTAAGATCATTCGGTAAAACGTTTCGAGTAAAGATGAAGACTCAAATCATTCCGGGAAGGGGTTTTATTTCGGATAACGACAGTTATCAGTTTGGAACTTCTGGACATGAAGAGCTATTGCTTTCTGAATGCGCCGATGGGACTTTAGTAGACTATACCTATCGTGTCACTATCCATAAAAAATGGCTACGTATAATCGCTGTACCACTATTGCGTTGGTATTCAATGAAATACTGGGAAAAAGCAGTGATTGATCAGCTCAAAAAGATTCTTAAAAAATAATAATCCACGAGTCAATTATCTTAAACTCACACAAAAACAAGACTATCATTTAGACAGTTTTTTTGCGAAGGGAATGATTTTTAAAATATCTATAAAGTTGCAAATTTAAACTTTATTTTTTAGTATAAAGTGATATAATCAAAATGTAGTGAGATAAATATGTTTTTTAAAACATGAATAAAAAACAACTTATACAAAAAATAGAGGAAGCAAGAAATTCTAAGCTAATAACTTATTTAACTAGCGATAGACAGGGACCAGTTAATGCCCGTATTGCCATAGATATTATACCGATCATTAGCAAGCAACTCAGACAAATTAAAAGAGTAGAAAATATTGACTTGTTCCTTTATAGTACGGGAGGAGACACAATGGTGCCATGGCGTTTAGTTTCTATGATTAGGGAATATTGCAATAAATTTTCCGTCATTGTGCCATATAAAGCTCATTCAGCAGCTACGATGATTTCTTTGGGAGCCGATGAGATAGTAATGACAGACTTGTCAGAACTCTCTCCAATAGATCCATCAACTACAAACGCCTTTAATCCGCCAGATTCAATCAACCCTCAAAACAAGATCCCAATCTCAGTTGAAGATGTTATGGCATATTTTGATTTAGCAAAGAATAAAGTTGGAATAAAAAATAGCGAAGATTTAACAAAAATATTCAATAAATTCATAGAGTCAAATCCTCAAATCCACCCATTAGCTTTAGGTAATATAAATAGAACGCATAATTTAATAAGACGCTTGGCGGAACGATTGTTAAAAAGTCACAACATTCCAATCCAAAAAAATAAGAGCCTAAAAATCGTTAATTATTTTACAGAAAAACTTTATTCACATCAATATATTATTGGTAAAAAAGAGGCTAAAGAGGATTTAGGGGTTGAAACTATTATTGAAGCAAAACCAGAATTAGCAAAACTCATAACAGAACTATATGATAATTATGCTAAAGAAATGGAATTAGATAGAATATGGAATCCAGAAATTGAAATAGGTCCTAATCTTCAAATTCAAAAAAAGCACAAAATTGCATTTATTGAAAGTGAAAAAATAGTAAACTATTTTGAGCTTTCCTTAGAATATAAAAAACAAATTAATCAAATCCTTCAAGGATCAATAAATGTTCCACAAGAACAGGTAATGTGGAAAGTTATTGGACAAGGATGGAAATAAAAACATGGTAGCAATAAAACAAAATTTTACAATAATATGTGAATCAGCCATTATTGATCAGTACACCAATAATTTGTACTTATTGGGTATTTTTTCTGACATAAACACTCAAGGAGTTCCCGCAATTCATCCTTCATTTTCAGTAGTAACAAATTTCAGTGGTGGAGAGGGAGAGCATGATCTTATAATTACTATCTGCCACGAGGATACTGAAATAGCAAAACTAGAGGGGAAAATTAATTTTAGAAATGGAGATACAGCGCAGTATATCGGCAAATTTATAAATTTTTCTTTTCCGCAATATGGCAAGTATAATGTGTACATTTATCTAGATAATATTAAACAACCACTTGATGCCAAAATAAATCTAAAATCTATATGAAAGATGAAAATAAAGGATTTTCAATAGGAGCTGGGGGAAGCAAAGGCTATCCATCAAAAGAAGAATTTGATAGATTGGCAGAAAAACAAACATCTGATATAAAATTTATTTTTATGCTTATGGTTGGTATTATTGTTTTTGTTGTCGTAACATTTTTAATAGAAGTAACATGTATGAACTTAAACTACATACAAGACAAGACCATACTCTTACAATACAATCAGCAAAACAAAGATTATTTTGATAAAGTTTTGCTTTTAAACAACGAGATTCAAGATATGAAAATAAAATCGGAAGTTCTTAAAGCTAAAAATCCTTATTTAAAATAAATAAATCTTAAAAAATTAAGCATGGAAGACAAAAAAATTTTGCCAGTGTTGGTGTTGTTATCATTAATTGCCGGCGCAATGATAGGGTATTATTTTCCAAAGCAAGAGTCTGGAAAATTAGAAACTATGATTCAGCCAGTAGTAAATGTTAATCCAAATCCAACGATTACGGTTAGTACTATTTCTCAGTCGGATGAAATATTTAATATCAATGCTCAATATCCGCAGTTTTCATTAGTTAACCCTTCATTTAATAAAAAGATATCTGATTTAATCAACACAAGATTAAGTGAATTTAAAAAGAGTTCTCAAGAGAATCTTAAGGCTATGAAAGAAACAATCACTGTGGGAGAGCCAATGCCAGATTGGAAATTCTATTTCAAAGCAGATTGGGAGCCAGCTCAAATAAATAAAGACTATATTAGTGTGGTTGTTAATGTATATTCCTTTTCGGGTGGAGCACATGGAGACTCTGAGGTATATACATTCAATTATGACCTAGCCTCAAAAAAAGAAATCACTTTTAGTAATTTTATTGGTGATTCTCAAGAAAACCTTAAAACCATTTCAAGATTAGCCATAGAAGACCTAGTAAACCAAAGAGCAAATTTTGGAGAAACTAATTCCAAAGACATCAAAAAAGAACTAGAAGAGGGTGGGGCTGCTCCAATATTTGATAATTTCAATTATTTTACATTTGATAATGATATGGTGACTGTTTATTATCAAAAGTATCAAGTTGGTGCTGGCGCTATGGGAATCATGAAGACATCTTTTCAAAAAAGTTATCTAATAGATCAATCAATAAGTTCAAAATATCTCAAGTAATTCAACACTTATTAAAGTTTTAAATAAAGTCTTGATTATTAAAAGATACAGTTAATTCTGTATCTTTTTAAATCCTAATATACATATTGACAAAAATAATAAAAGGATATAATATTTAGACATTCTAATTATTTTAATATCTAAAAAAATGAGATGTGCTAATTGTAATAGAGAACTATCGCTGGGTTTTTTTAAAGCCTTTAAGCTCCTAAAAAGAAAATTAAGTTTGCGCGATGAGATATACAACCTTACTATCGGGCAAATGGAGATACTTCACTTAATAAGAGAAAAAAAACAAGTTCCAATGAAAGATATAGCAGATTTTTTGGAAATAACACCTCCGTCAGCGACATCACTGATAAGTAATCTGGTTGTAAATGATATCTTGGAAAGGCATTTTGATAAAGTAGACAGAAGAGTTATTTTACTTAGTATAACAGAAAGGGGGAGAAGAATTTTTGAAAAAGCAAAAAAAGATCGTGCTGCTGCATTTGAAAAGGTAGTATCAAATCTTACACAGGAAGAAAAAGACGTTCTCCTAAAATTATTAAAAAAAATACAAGAACAGTATTAAAAAGCAATAAAATGAATATTTTAAGTAAATTAAAAAACCATAAATATGTAATGGCTGTAATAGTAGTTTTGGTCGTATTGATATCCATACTTATTGGAGTAAATAAAAACAACGAAAATACTGAAACAGAAGTTATTGATAAAAAAGTCGTGTTAATACCAGTATCTGATTATCAAAGTAGTAAAAGCACGATATCGGCAAACGGAACAATTGAGTCGTTAGAACAAGCCGAACTAAAAAGCCAAATAATGGCTCCAGTTTCAAAAATAAATACTTCAATTGGCAGTAGTGTTAGCAAGGGGCAAGTTTTAGTCGTGTTGCAAAATAATGATTTGACTGCTCAATTAAATCAGGCAAAGGCAGCTTTAAAAGCACAAGAAACAAGGCTTGAAGAAATGAAAAAAGGAACAAGATTAGAGGAATTAAAAATTACCGAAAATCAGTTAGATGCTGCAAAAACGAGTTTAGAAAATACCACAAAACAGCAGATATTTTAGTTGAAAATGCAAGAAAAAGTCTTTTTAATTCTGGTTTAACAGCTATTCCAGTTATCGGAACAAGTACTTCTGCAACACCAACCATAACTGGGACTTATACTGGGACAGAAGAAGGACAGTATAATATAAAGATATATGTCACAGGTGATGGCGTAATGTTCCAAACAAGTGGACTAGAAGATACTACTGGTTTGGTAAATACTGTTGCTCAACCATTGGGGAAGAAAGGATTATTCATACAATTTCCAACAAATCAGATCGCTACTGGTAATTGGACCGTAAATATACCAAACACTCAAGCTGCTAGTTATAATGCAAACAAAAATGCATATGAAGCAGCAATTCAGGCAAGACAATCGGCTATTGATGCCGCAAAGAGTGCAGTAGAAACAGCACAGGCAACTCTTGATCTTAAAAATGCTGGTGCAACAAATGAGCAAATCAAAACACAAGAAGCGGCTGTTGAACAAGCTCAAGCTAGTGTTGACGCAATAAATGCTCAATTGCAAAAAACTGTTATTACTGCTCCGATAAGTGGCACAGTATCTGCTATTTCTGTTAAATATGGCGAACTTATAACAGCTGGACAATCTGTAGTATCAATTGTAAATAAATCAGGATTACAAATCAAAGCTTATATTAGCGGTTCGGACCTTGAATCAATAGAAGAGGGAGCTAATGTTGATATTTCTGAAAATGTAAAAGGAATAGTAAATAAGATATCCCCAAGCGTGGATAGTAAGACTAAGAGCGCCGAATTAAATATTCTTGTTATTGATCCAGAAAAATCGGAATTGATAGTGGGGCAAAACGTTTCTGTGAAAATAGAAACTAAAGAATCAGCGAACGGAAAGAATACTTATTCTTTACCACTTCAGGCAGTAGGAATTAGTTCTGATTACTCATATGTTTATATTGTGGACTCAAATTCTAATTTAGAAGAAGTGAAGGTGACTACTGGGGCAATAAATGGCGAAAACATAGAAATCCTAAACGGATTAACTTCTGATATGAAAATTGTTTCAACAGTTTATGAATTTAAGAAAGGTCAAAAAGTTGTAGCTCAATAATAAAAAATATGAACGAAAACAATACCGAAATCAAAGAAAAAAAAGAAGAAGCTACTACTGAACAACGCTACTTACAAAACCTAGAATTTGATCCAAATTTAAAAAAATCTTGGTTCAATTTTTTTGTTTCAAAGTTTAGAATAGTAGTTTTAATAATTCTATTAATAACTCTTGCGGGTGTATATTGCTTTTCAATTTTACCAAGAGAATCAAGTCCAGAAGTTAAAATACCTATCGCAGTAGTCACAACAGTTTACCCAGGAGCCTCTCCCTCCGATGTTGAAGAATTTGTCACCAAAAAAATAGAAACAGGCATTTCTGGAATTAAGGGCGTTGATAAAATAACGTCAAATTCGTCAAATTCTTTTTCCTCTATACAAGTTAACTTTGACACAAAAGAAGACTTAGATGATTCTATTCGTAAAGTTAAGGACAAGGTATCTAGTATTGAAAAAGATTTACCTGATGATGCAAATGACCCAGTTGTCACAGAAATATCATTAGACGATCAGCCAATATGGACAATGGTTGTGACTGGTCCATATGATGGCTTCACAATGAGAAAATATGGAGATGACATTAAGGATGAACTTGAGAAAATAGCTGGAGTTAGGGAAGTGCAGATATCTGGGGGAGATGAAAAAGAATATGAAATTGCCTATGATCCAGATAAACTTATTTTTTACAATTTGTCAGCAGATCAAGCTAATTCGGCTATAAAATCAACAAATCTTAGTATTCCTTCGGGAAATTTTGATGGAACAAAATTTGTATATCCAATAAGTACGAATGCAAAAATATATACGGTGAACGAGATTGAGAATATTCCGGTTTCTCATACCGATGCAGGTGGAATTATTTATGTTAAGGATTTAGCAACAGTAAGAGAAGTTGCTATTAAGAAAACATCTCTATCAAGACTTTCAACTGAAAAGAATGAGCCTCAAGATGCAATAACTATTTCAATTGTTAAAAGAACAGGTAGTTCTATTATTGAAACAGTAAACGAGGCAAAGAAAAAAGTAGATAATAAAATAAAATCAATGCCATCTGGCATAAAATATGATATCACCAACGATGATGCAAAAATTATTGGAGATGATTTTGAGCGATTGACCCATGATTTTATTCTTACGTTGGTATTAGTTTTTGGAATACTTTTCTTAACAGTTGGCTTTAAAGAGGGCATAGTCGCAAGTATGGCTGCTCCATTAGTGTTTTTCATTGCTTTTACTTGTCTCTATCTTTTCGGAATATCACTTAACTTTTTGTCTTTATTCTCATTAATCCTTTCACTCGGATTATTGGTTGATGATGCAATTGTGGTAGTTTCGGCGACTAAACAATATATGCGAACAGGAAAATTTACTCCAGAAGAAGCTGTATTGCTAGTATTGAACGATTATAAAATGGTATTGGCTACAACAACCCTTACAACAGTTTGGGCATTTTTACCACTATTATTCTGTTCTGGAATAATGGGTGAGTTTATGAAGTCAATCCCTGTGACGGTTTCCATTACATTGATATCATCACTAGTCGTAGCTTTAATCATTAATCCTCCTTTAATTGCCTTTCTAGAAAGAATGCGTGTCACTAAGAAAACATTCTTTATTATTGAAGCGATTATTCTTGTTATGGCAGCATTATCCATTATCTCTGGTAACCTTTGGGGGTATGCGCTTGGTGGACTATTAATTGCATTAGAGCTTTTACTCATCAGATGGTATGACCGAAAAGGTTCGGGAATACTTGCACGCAATTTTGAAATTAGTCGTAGGGAAAGAGATGATGATGAATTAATAAAAGAAAAAATAAGAAGTCAATCAAAAACAGAAGACAGTGGTCTTGCAAACAAGTTTATGTATGGAATTCTAAAGCTTGATGCAGTTTTACCCTTCTACGAAAAATGTCTCCGCAGGGTTCTTGCAACTAGAAAAAACAGACTAACTGCTGTTTTTGGAGCATTCGGGCTGTTAATATTTGCAATATGTCTTCCAGTTTTAGGTATCGTAAAATCTGAATTTTTCCCAGCCTCGGATTCTAATTATGTATATATTGATTTTAGGGCTCCTGTGGGGCAAAAAATAGAGCAAACAGATTCTAATATTAAAGAAGTAGAAACAAAGCTTCTTGGATATAACGAAATAAAGAGTTTTTCTACTATAGTTGGTCGTGGGAGTTCTACTAGTTTTAGCGATAAATCTAACCTAGCTTCAATTACCATCATATTAAAAGATAGTAAGGATAGAAATAACATAAAATCATATGATTTTGCTGATAAATTGCGTAAGGATTTAGCCGCAATAAATACTGGAACATTAACAGTATCTACTCCTGCAGGAGGACCTCCTTCGGGCAGTGCTTTTGAGGCAAATATTAAGGGTGATGATTTAGAAAAACTAAAGTCAATTGCTTACGATCTAAGTCAGAAATTATCTACTATTAATGGTGTTGTTAATATTGATATCTCACTAAAAGATTCTACACCTGATTACACATTTGATTTGGATCCAGTAAAAATGAATCAAAATAATCTTAATGCTGCCTATGTTGGTTCAGCATTACGTATGGCAATATCGGGAACAAGTGTAAGTACTATCGTAGAAAATAATGAGGAAGTTAAGGTAATGGCAAGGTTTAAAGAAGATAAGATTCCTACCTTAGAAGATATTCAGAATCTTCAAATATTAAACACGAAAAATCAGCCAGTATTCTTAAAAGATATTGCCACTATTAACCTTAAACCAGCAGTTGATAAAATTACTCGTATAGATCAAAAAAGAACGGTTATCTTAAGTGCCGATACTACTGCCAAAACAAACTCTAATCTAGTGTTAGCTGAATTTGAAAAGAAAATAAAAGATTACAAAATGCCAGAAGGATATACAATTGATTATGGTGGACAAAACGAACAAAATGCCGAATCTGTAGAATCAATTTTTAGAGCTATGGCTATTGCAATACTTTTGATTATTACCACTTTGGTTATTCAGTTTAATTCATTTAGAAAGGTGGGAATTATTCTCATTACAATACCATTAGCTTTGATTGGAGTATTTATTGGTATGGCAATATTCGGAGTTCATCTTAGCTTTCCAGGACTTGTTGGTATTATGGCTTTGTTCGGAATAGTTGTTAAAAACGCCATTATTCTTGTAGATAAAATTGATTTAAATATTAAAAGTGGAATTCCATTTGATGAATCTATAATAGATGGGGGAAAATCAAGACTTGAAGCTATTTTCATTACTTCTACTTGTACTATTCTAGGTATTCTTCCTGTCACCTTGTCAAATGAAACTTGGATGTCACTTGGGGGAGCTATTATATTTGGATTATCTCTATCATCTTTCTTTACTTTATTTATAATACCCACACTTTATAAAATGGTAGTAGGAAGAGATGAAAGATTCTAAGTATTGGAGTTATTGACTATGTACCCATAAGATGCTATAAATTATCTATATTTAAATAAAACAATGACTATGATCGCAGTAATAAAAACAGGCGGAAAGCAATACAAAGTTGCTCCTGGACAAAAAATCAAAATAGAAAAAATAGAAAAACAAGAAGGGGAAATGGTCACATTTGACGATATTTTACTCATCGGAGACGAAAAAATAGTTGATATCGGAACTCCTGTTATTGAAGGGGCTAAGGTGACTGCTAAAGTTTTAAAACAAGACAGAGGCGAAAAGATTATTATTTTCAAGTACAAGCCAAAAAAGAGATACAAGGTAAAAAAAGGGCACAGACAATCGTTTACCGAAGTAGAAATCGTTGATATTAAAAGCTAGTTTTAAAAAACGCCAGAAAGGCGTTTTTTTATTGATTATGAAAAAATAGTGTGTTAAACTTATGTTGCTTATGGTAGTAAATCAATTCATTGTAAGTGCCATTAAGAAAAAATTTGACAATAATTCGGAAATTAGAGAATGTTGCCAAAAAGGTTTTAGCTCATTTGAGGAGATGGTAGATAAGGTTAGTTTAAATTTAAATCTTACAAAGGAGACAGCAACAGTATTCCTTGAAGATATTGGTTATAATGACGATGTTTTTCCAAAAAACAGCCCCGAAAATGAGCTGTCTTTTTTTTAAAAATCTATTTCTCCTTCTTTATAATCAAAGTTAGTCTCTAAATTTCTAAAACTCGCTTTTTGTTTATCAAATCCTACTTCAACTCTTCCAATGGGTCCATTACGGTGTTTTGCAATAATAATATCAGCTATTCCTTTGCGAGGGGTGTCCTCGTGATATGCTTCTTCTCTATAAATAAACATTACGATATCAGCATCTTGTTCCAAGCTCCCAGACTCTCTAAGGTCTGATAATCTTGGGATTTTGGGGGTTCTTTGCTCTACTGCTCGTGATAATTGTGACAGGGCTAATACAGGAACATTTAGCTCTCTTGCAAGAATTTTTAGTGAACGAGATATTTCTGTTATTTGTTGTACGCTACTTATAGTATGATTCGTCGGCTCAATTAATTGCAAGTAATCAATTACTAGTAGTCCCAATTCATGATTAGCCTGGAGTCTTCTTGCCATTGCCTTCATCTGGAGTACAGTACAATTACAAGTATCATCTATATATATCGGAGCTTCGGACAATGTACCAAGTGCTTGTTGTAATTTATCAAAATCATCTGTTTCGTGAGAAAGCATTCCTTGCCTTATTTTCCAGGAATCAATATTTGCTTCAGAGCTAATCATTCTATCAATCAATTGATCCTTTGCCATTTCAAGAGAGAATATTCCCACCGCTTTTCCTTCTTTCAAGGCAACATTTTTCGCAATGTCCAGAGAAAGACTACTTTTACCCATAGCAGGTCTTGCTGCCAATATCACTAGATCTGATTTCTGCAATCCCGAAAGTATTGAATCTAATCCGTGGAATCCAGTAGAAACTCCGCGCAAAGATCCTTTTTCCTTTGATAGTTTGTCTATTCTTTCAAATGCCCCTTCTAGGTATGGTTTTATGGGCAAAAAAGCATTAGTCATGCTTTTCTGGGTAATGCTAAAGATTTTCCCCTCAGCTCTATCTAGTAAATGATCCGGATCTTGTATTTCATCGTATCCCATAACAGCAATTTCTTGTCCAGCATCAATCAAATCTCTCAGGACTCTTTTTTTCTGTACAATTTTACCATAAGTTAAGACGTGGCTAGCAGTAGGAACACAATTTATGAGCTCAGTTAGATAGGCAATTCCTCCAATTTTCTCAAGATTTCCCTGTTCTTTAAGTTTTGAAGAAGTAGAAATAAGATCAATTGGTTCACCTTTTGTAAATAAATCCTCAATAGCTTTGTATATCTCCGAATGACCAGGTTTATAAAAATCTTCTGGATGCAAAATATCAGCTACTTTTATAATAGCGTCTTTATCTAACATAAGTGAGCCAAGCAAGCTCTTTTCTGCTTCAATATCTTGTGGAGGAAGCCTTACTTGTGAAGATTTATTTGACATTACATCTAATATAGCAGGTCATTCTTTTTAGTCAATTGGGAGGAGAACGTGGATTATTTCTAAATCTTTTAATTTCGCAAAAATGTGATAGAATTAGCTCATAATCCGTTTTTATACATAGAAATTATGGAAAATTTAGATAAGATTGTGTCTTACTGCAAAAGAAAAGGTTTTATATTTCAATCATCTGATATTTATGGTGGATTTGGAGGATTTTACGACTACGGACCCTTAGGAGTAGAACTAAAAAATAACATAAAAAAATCTTGGTGGAATTATATGGTATATCAAAGAACCAATATAGTTGGTCTTGATAGTTCTATTATTATGAATCCTAGAATTTGGGAAGCATCTGGACATACTAAAACATTTTCTGATCCTCTTGCTGAGTGCAAAGAATGTCATAAAAGATTTAGGACTGACCACTTGATAAAGGAACAGAATTGTAGCGAAGAAGACTTAAAATGCCCTAATTGTAAAGGCTCTTTTATGCCATCAAGACAATTTAACTTGATGTTAAAAACATTTATTGGTCCAGTTGAAGACAGCTCAAGTATTGCTTATTTAAGACCAGAAACTGCTCAAGCAATTTTTGTTAATTATAGAAACATACTAGACACACAAAGAATAAAACCACCATTTGGAATAGCTCAAATTGGAAAGGGGTTTAGAAACGAGATTACTCCAGGTAATTTTACATTCAGAACAAGAGAGTTTGAACAAATGGAGATGGAATTTTTTGTAAAACCAGGCGAAGATGAAAAATTCTTTGAATACTGGGTAGCCGAAAGAATGAGATGGTATACGGAAGTTTTAGGAATCAAAAAAGAAAATCTGCGTGTTTCATATCAGGGTAAGGAGGATTTGGCACATTATGCTAAAGCTTGTGGTGATATTGAATATAAATTTCCAATAGGTTGGCAAGAAATTGAAGGTATTGCAAATAGAAGTGATTTTGACTTAAGTCAACACGAAAAATATTCTGGTGCTGATCTAAAATATTTTGACGCCGAAAAAAACGAATCGTATTTACCATTTGTTATTGAACCATCCTGTGGAGTAGATAGGGTAGCCCTTGCACTTTTATGCGAGTCTTATGAAGAAATAGAAGGAGGAAGAACTACTACTACAGAATCAGCAAAAGAAATGGAAATCCTCTTAAAGATCAAGAAAGACTTGTCACCAGTAAAAATTGCTATTTTACCTCTAGTAAAGAACAAAGAAATTATTACTGATAAAGCGAAAGAAGTTTATAATTTATTGGCATCTCATTTTTATTGCGAATACGATGAGGCTGGAACTATAGGAAGGAGATACAGGAGGCAAGATGAAATAGGAACTCCTTATTGCATCACTATTGATTTTGATACCATTGAAAAAGATAATTCCGTCACTATTAGAGATAGAGATACTATGCAACAAGAGAGAATTGATATTAGTCATCTAATAAGTCATTTTTATAAGCAATTTTATAATCTATGAAACTTAAAATTCCTTATCGTTTTAGATTAATTAGTCCTATTATAGGATGGGCAATTATTTGCTTTGTATTTAATATAGTTTTAGTCCTAAACACTGTTTTATTTGAACCTAACACGAAGGGAATTTTCATGTTAATGTCACTTGCTTATTTTTCAATTGTTCTTATAATTACTGCATTTGCAGTGATTCCGATAAGACCATTTCGCTCAGAAGTTTCAAGCATTTTAGAAAAAAATATTAAAAATGGAAAATTAATTACAGGGGTTGATAATATAGAAATTGCAAAAGTTTTTCAGGCTTTATGCGATTATCCAAAAAAATGTCTTAAAAATAGCTTTTTAATTGGCGGAATTTATCTTGTTTTGGTCTTAATATGGTGTCTGATTTTCTTAAAAGACCAGTTCAATATTTACATTCTCTCAATGATAGAGATTATTACAGTCACACTTATTATCGGATTTTCTATTTTTTGGCCTCAATTTCAGTCATTTGAAGTCATAAAACAATGTAGAAATGTGCTAATACTAAAAGATTTAAAATTAGCGGAAGTTTATTCTTCTAGCATTAGTATGAAGTTATTTTTTGTATTTTTTTATTTTTTGGATGTAATGATGCTTTATATTCTTTCTACTTTATGCGAAGCTCAAATCGGTGGTATTATATTTTTTTCAGGCATTGTGATGGTGATTTTTATAAGTGTGATTTTATTACTTTATTTTTATAACTCTCTTAATGACTTTATAGATTCTATAAGAAAAGTATCAAAAGACGAACTTACAGTTTTTTCTACTGGAAGTTTAGATAAAGAATTTGTTGATTTGTCAAAAAATCTAAATGAAATATCAATAAAATTATACGCCTCAAAGCAAGAAGCTATTGCTTCAAAAAAAGAAATGGAAAAAAGGGTTCAAGAACTAGAAAGATTCTTTGAATTAACAGTAAGTAGAGAAGAAAAAATGATAGAATTAAAAAAAGAAAACGATGAATTGCGTGACAAACTACTAAAAAAGAAAAAATAGTATGTATAAAAAAACAATTTTAAAAAATGGACTTCGTATAATCACTGTTAATCAGAAGGAAACTCAAGCAGCAGCAGTATTTGTTTTAGTAAAAACAGGATCAAAATTTGAAACTAAAGATATTTCTGGTATTTCTCATTTTTTAGAGCACATGTATTTTAAGGGCACAGAAAAAATGAAAAAACCTAGAGATGTTGCTGAGGTTTTAGATAAAGTAGGTGGTAGCTATAATGCTTTCACTGGAGAAGAATGTACTGGTTATTATGCAAAAGTTGATGCTTCGCATTTTAATATTGCCTTAGAGTGGGTAGCAGATATATTTTTAAATTCAAAAATACCAGCAAGTGAAATGGAGAAAGAAAGAGGAGTTATTATTGAGGAATTAAAAATGTATAAGGAAAATCCAATAATGCACATAGATCAGGTTTGGAAAGAAGGCTTGTATGGAGATCAACCAGCTGGATGGGACGTTGGTGGAACAAAGGAAAGTGTGACAGCAATCACACGAACCCAGATACTTAAATATATAAATAAGGCATATAAGCCAAGCAATACAGTGGTTTGTGTTGCTGGAAATTTTGATGAGAATAAAACAATTCAAAAAATTAATGAATATTTTTCGGTAATGAATAGCGGAGAATCAATAAAAAAATTACCAGTAATTGAGAATCAAAAAAATCCAAATATAAACATATGTAGTAAAAAAACAACTCAAACGAATATGGTTATTGGATTTAGAACTTGCAGCATTTTTGATGATAAGCATTATGCTTTAAATGTATTGTCAGCATTTTTGGGAGGTATGATGAGTTCTAGACTATTTGAGCAAATAAGAGAAAAAATGGGCGCAGCCTATTATATTCGTAGCACTAGCGATAATGATACAGATACTGGTTATCTCGCAGTTTCATCGGGTGTAGAAAACGGAAAATTAATGCTAGTTATTGAGGCGATTCTAAAAGAATTCAAAAGATTAAAAAAAGAAAAAGTCTCCGATAACGAATTGCGAAAAGCAAAGGACTATATAAAAGGAAAAATGATCTTGGGGCTTGAGAGTTCTGATGCTAAAGCTTCTTACTATGGGGCACAAGAATTGATGACAGATAAGATAATAACTCCAGAAGAGGTTATGTCTAAGATAGAAGCGGTGACGGTAAATGATATTATGGATATTGCCAATGAATACTTTGTAAACGAGAAATTAAATCTTGCTATATTGGGTCCATTTAAAAGTAAGAATGAATTTAAAGAAATCTTAAAAGTATAATATGCCAACAAAAGATGTAGCAAAAAGAGAAAGCAATAAAATAACGATAGACTTCACATGGTGGGGTATTTTTCGTGTTTTTTTAGTTTTAATAGGTATCTATACTGTTTATGTAGTTCATGACAGCTTAATGATGATAATTTTAGGATTGGTAATCTCTGTTTTACTTAACCCTTTTGTAGATTTTCTAGAAAAGAAAAAAATACATAGATCATTTGCAACAATCTTTGTTTATTTGGGTGCGGTCGCAGTAATCTCTCTCTTTATTTTTCTAACGATTCCTCCTATTTTCAATGAGCTTTTATCGTTTGCACAAAATTATTCAAATTATTTTAGTAAAATTGAACCGATTATCAGTGATTACACTGCAGGACTTAGTACAACAAACTTTCTTGCAAGTGGTTTGCAAGAAGGGGTATTAAAAATAACTTCCGAACTTTGGATAATAGGAATGGCTATTGCAAACGGAGTCTTTTCAGTAGTGACAATTTTCACATTCGCGTTCTTTTTTTCAATTGAAGAAAAAGAAATTTTAGACTTTATAAAACTATTTTCGCCCAAAAAGTTAGAGGGCAGCATTATTCAGAGTTGGAATAAAAGTAGAGCAATGGTTTCATATTGGTTTGGAGCAAGGATATTGTCGTCTACTGCTGTTGCAATAATGTCTTTTATTGGATGTCTAATTCTAGGACTTAAGTTTTCTGTTTCTATTTCTCTTTTGGCAGGGCTTTTAAATATTGTTCCCGTAGCCGGTCCAATTTTTGCAGGTATTTTATTTTTTGGAGTTGGAATTTTGGAGTCATGGCAGACTGCTGTTTTAGCAGTAATCATGTTCACAATAGTCCAACAAATTGAAAATAATTTCCTTACTCCTCTGATTACCAAAAAACTAATTGGTCTTCCAAATTTCTTAATTCTGGGTTCTATTCTTATCGGAGGGCAAATAGCTGGAGTAATTGGAATGTTTTTAGCCATTCCAGCAGGAGGAATAATATATGAAACTGCAAAAAATTACGTATTAGCCAAAAAAAATAAAGAAAGGTACTGATTATAAAAAAATGAAAAAAATACTTATAACTACTGCTATTGATTATGTGAATGGCGATCCTCATATCGGGCATGCATTAGAAAAAATACAGGCAGATGTCCTTGCAAGAAAACATAGACAACTTGGAGACGATGTTTATTTTATTTCGGGAACGGACGAGAATAGTCTAAAAAATGTTCAAAGTGCCGAAAAAGCAGGAATGGAGATTAAGTCATACGTTGATTTAAACTACTCAAAATTTTCTAGAATGAAAGACTCTTTGGAGCTTACTTATGATGATTTTATTAGAACAACAGAGGAGAGACATATTGTGGGTGCTCAAAAACTTTGGGAACTTTGTCGCCATGATATATATAAGAAGAAATATGGAGGACTTTATTGTGTTGGTTGCGAAGAATTTTATAAAGAAGAAGACTTAGTAGACGGATTATGCCCAGAACATAAAAAAGCACCAGAGTATGTTGAAGAAGAAAACTATTTCTTCAAACTAACGGATTACAGCGACAGAATAAGAGAAGCGATTGAAAAAGATGAAATAAGGATTGTTCCAAGTGTCAGAAAAAACGAAATACTAAGTTTTATTAATTCGGGACTTCAAGACTTTTGTATTTCACGCTCGCACGAAAGAGCAAAGGGGTGGGGGATAGATGTTCCCGGTGATAAAAGTCAAAAGATATGGGTATGGTTTGATGCTCTCGCAAACTACATTACCGCATTAGGTTTTGGAAGTGATAAGCAAGATAAGTTTGATAATTTTTGGTTATCTCCCGAAGCTAGGCAGGTTCATGTAATCGGAAAAGGTATTACAAGATTTCATGCTATATACTGGCCAGCAATGTTGATGTCGGCTGGTCTCCCTTTGCCAAAAACTATTTTTAGCCACGGATATATTACAGTTGATGGACATAAAATATCCAAAAGTTTGGGTAATGTTGTTGATCCATTTGAGTTAGGGGAAAAGTATGGATCAGAAGCGGTAAGATACTTTCTCCTTGCCGAAATACCAGCACTAGGAGATGGAGATTTTTCGGATGAGAAATTTAAAAAAAGATATAATTCAGATCTAGTAAAAGGTCTAGGAAATCTTTTTGCAAGAACGCTTGCAATGGTGGAAAGGGCAGAGTTTAAAGATTTTAAAATAACACCCAATGAATTCACCATTAAAGAGGTGGAAGAAACAAAAAAGAAGTACGACGATAATTTTTATATCTTTAATGAAACGCTAAAAACTGTTTGGGAATTGATTTCTTCTTGCGACAAATACATAGAACAAGAAAAGCCATGGGCGATTAATGATATTAAAAAAAAGAAGGAAATATTTTCAAATCTTTTATACTGTCTCAAGAACATATCCGAACTTATAGAACCTTTTCTACCAAAAACAGCAGAAAAAATGAAGCAAGATTTAAGTGAAAATAATGGTATCTTTAATGTTAAAAAAGGTGAACCTCTCTTCCCAATAATCTCAGAAAAGAAAATATAATGTAGTGTCATTGCGAGCCAGTTCTATAGTTGCCATTCCCGATTTAGTCGGGAATCTATCAAGGTGCCTTTAAGTTTACAAAGTAAACTTCCTAGCCCTAATTACTAACTGTGCCATTCCGAAGCTTTCTTGTTTGTCGTAGCTCGCAGAGCGAAGGAGAAAGCGTAGGATGGTTACTAATTACCAGTTACTGATGTTCATTGATTCCCACGCACATCTTAATATCTCTGACTTTGACAATACTAGGAACAAGCTTATTCCTAGTCTTTTGTCTTCTAGTATTCAGGTTATTAATGTTGGAGTAAACAAATATTCCTCCAAGAGGGCAGTTGAAATTGCTGAAGAATATGACAAAGGAGTTTTTGCTAGTGTCGGACTACATCCACTTAACATAAGGTCCGATTTTACTGAAAAAAAATATGGAAAAGACGGCGAAAAAGAATCCGAATTAGAAAAGGAGTTTGATGTGAAAGAATATAAGAAAATAGCAAATGCAAGTAAGGTAGTTGCAATTGGTGAGATAGGACTTGATTATTGGCATAGACCAAAAGGCGAGTCTAAAAAAGCCGAATATAAAAAACTACAAATGAATATTTTTAATCAGCAATTAGACTTAGCAGAAGAGATGGACTTGCCAGTAATTATTCATTCTAGATCGTCTTTTGATGATACTTACGATGTACTCCAAAAAAGAAAACTAAAAGGTGTTTTGCATTGCTTTATCGGTGAAAGGAAGGACGCAGAAAGATTTTTAGATATGGGGTATGTACTAGGAATAAATGGAGTCATATTTAGGACAAATATGGACACTTTTCTAGAGTGGGTTCCAATGGATAAAATATTATTAGAAACAGATTGCCCATATTTGACACCGCCTAGTTTTGATAGTGAGATAAATAATCCTTTTAGTCTCAGTATTATCGCTCAAAAAATCGCAGATATTAAAGCTATTAATAGAACAGAGGTAGAAAAAATTATAACCAAGAATACTAAAAACTTATTCAATATTTAATTATGGATACAAGAGATTTAAAAACAACCTGGGATTTATCGCCATTATTTAGTAGTGATAATGATGAAAACATAACTAAGGAAAGAGAAAAAGTTAGAGAAGCAACCAAAGGATTTATAAAGAAATGGAAAGATAATATTAGTTATCTTGAAGATTCATCAAAATTGAAAGAAGCCTTAGATGATTATGAAAATTGGAACAAGAATTTTGGACCTAATTATAAAGAACTCTATTATTTCAGCTGTAGGAGTTCCCAAGACCAAACCAATACTGAGGTGCGTGCAAAAAGCAATCAAGCAAACGAAGAAGCATTAAAGATACAGAATGAAATGGAATTTTTCCCGCTAAGTTTGGGAACCATTACACCAGAAAATCAAAAAAAATTTCTAAACGATACAAGACTTAAAGATTACCATTATTTTCTTAAAAGGATTTTTATTCAAGCGAAATATTTCTTAAGTGAAAAAGAAGAGAAAATCATAAATCTTAAAAACTCAACATCTTATGAAAATTGGGCAGTTATGACTTCTACGTTTTTATCAAAAGAATCAAGAATAGTTTTAGATGAGGACGAATCCAAATCGGAAAAAAGTTTTGAAGAGTTAATGACATTAATTTCTAGTAGAAAAAAAGACGTCAGAGATTGTGCCGCTAAGGCTCTAAATGAAATCTTAGAAAAATATTCAGATGTTGCGGAGCATGAAATAAATTCTATCTTGCAGGACAAAAAAGTAAATGACGATTTGCGTGGGTATGAAAGACCAGATTCATCTAGGCACATTGGGGATGGTATAGAAAGTGAGATAGTTGATTGTCTTGTTGACTCAGTATCAAAAAGGAATGACATTTCTGCAAGATTTTATAAGCTAAAAGCCTCTTTATTAAATGTTTCTAAATTAGCCTATTATGAAAGAAATGTTGACTACGGAAGTATCAGTAAGAAATATTCATATGAAGAATCAATAAAATTAGTATCAGAAGTTTTTAAACAGATTGATTCGGAATTTAGTGAAATTTTGTCATCTTTTATAAATAATGGGCAGATAGATGTTTATCCTAAAAAAGGAAAAAGAGGTGGGGCATATTGTGCGCATGGTCTTTTAAATCAGCCAACATATATTCTACTTAATTATACTAGTGAACTGAACGACATATTAACTATAGCTCATGAAGTTGGGCATGGAATTAATAATGAGCTTATGCGAAAAAAACAAAACGCGCTTAATTTTGATAGCTCCCTTGCGATTGCAGAAGTAGCTAGTACTTTTATGGAGAATTTTGTTTTAGATGAAATATTAAAAGAAGCAGATGATGAATTAAGGTTGATCATTTTAGTACATAAGATTGGAGGGGATATCTCAACAATCCAAAGACAAGTTGCCTGTTATAGATTTGAAAGTGAATTACATACAGAATTCAGAAAAAAGGGGTATCTGTCAAAAAAAGAAATTGGGGATATTTTTGTCAAAAATATGAATGCCTATATGGGAGATTGCGTAGAACAATCGCCAGGAGCAGAAAATTGGTGGGTTTATTGGAGCCATATTAGAACTCCATTTTATGTTTATTCCTATGCAAGTGGACTTCTTATTGCACAATCTCTTCAGGGATTTGTTAAAAAAGATAAAAACTTTGTAAGCAAAGTTAAAGATATTCTTTCGGCAGGAGAATCAGATAGTCCCAAAAATATTTTTGCGAATGCTGGAATTGACATTACAAAAAAAGAATTTTGGAACGAGGGGTTAAAAGAAATGGAGTGTCTTTTAGTTGAAGCAGAAGAGTTAGCTAAAAAATTAGGAAAAGTATAAAAGGGGTAGTGCCCTTTTTTGATTTCAAGTATAATTTTGGTATAATCAAGTCAAATGGATTATTCAACAAAAATATTAAAGAAACAAAACCTAACGAAAATTAGGTGAGTTTCCTGAATGACAAGGGATACTTTTTATAATATAATTTAGTCGTTAATAGGTTAAAAATACAAATAATGAAAAAAGATTATTCAATTATTGTTGGTGGCGCTGCGGGACAAGGGTCTAGAAAAGCAGGGCTCATTATTGCAAAAATTTTCAAAAAACTTGGCTATTTCGTATATATATATGACGACTATCAATCGTTAATCAAAGGGGGGCACAATTTCTCACAAATTAGAATATCGGACGAATTTATTGCAGGTAGAAGAGAGAAAATTGACGTGCTGGTTGCTTTTGATAAAAAAACAATTGATTTGCATGAAAAGGACCTTAATACAAAAGGAATTTTGATATTTAACAAGAATAAAAATCCAGAAGAAAAGGGAATTGGAATTGACGCCGATTCTATCGTTAAGCATTTACAGGGGAAACCTATCATGGCTAATACTGCGATGATTGGAGGTTTTTTAAAAATTATTGGGATTAATTGGTCCATTGCAAAGAATGTTTTAGAAAAAGAATTTGGAGAGAAAGATAATTTAAATATGGAAATTGCTAAGCAAGCTTATGATAGTGTAAATACATTAACCAAAATAGAAAAAAGCAAAGCTAAGAATCCAGAATATCTAATGACAGGTAATGAAGCTGCAGCTCTTGGAGCCACAAAAGCTGGTTTGGATATTTATTATGCATATCCAATGACTCCAGCTAGTGGGATTTTACATTATTTTGCTGAACATGAAAAAGATCTCGGAGTAGTCACTATTCAACCAGAAAACGAAATCGCAGTCGCTAATGAGGCTATTGGTTCAGCATATGCAGGAAAAAGAACTATGGTCGCTAGTTCAAGTGGTGGATTTGCCCTAATGTCAGAAGCTATTTGTCTTTCTGCAATATCAGAAACACCAGTTTTATTTGTAAATAGCCAAAGAATGGGACCTGCGACAGGTGTCCCCACATATAGCGGGCAATCCGATTTATTGTTTTGTATTAACCCGGGACCAGGAGACTTTGAGAATTTTGTAGCCGCTCCATCAAACAGCGAGGAATCAGCAATTTGGACTGGTAATCTTCTTAATTGGAGTTGGAAATATCAAACTCCATCAATCCTTCTTTTAGACAAAGAACTTTCTGAAGGTACTTTTTCAGTCAGCAAGAATATTTTTAAAGGTATAAGGAAAGAAAAAGAGCTTTTATGGAATAAGAAAGGAGAATATAAAAGATATTCAATTACGGAAAGTGGAATATCTCCATTGTCTTTCCCTGGAACAAAAGACGCATTAATAAAAACTAGCAGTTATGAGCACGACGAGTCGGGCTTAACTGTTGAAGAAAATGAAGCGATTATTACTGCAATGCAAGAAAAAAGAATTAGGAAGTTTGAAGAGATGAAAAAAATTGCTGATAGTGAAGATGCAATTAAAATCTATGGGAATAAAAAATCAAAAATAGCAGTTATTTCATGGGGATTTACCGCTGGGGCTGTAAGAGAAGCATCAGAAAATCTTGGTTTAAAATTCGTTCAGCCAATATTAATGTCTCCATTTCCAGTAAAACAAATGATTAAAGCCCTTCAGGACGTGGAAGAAATAATATTAGTTGAAAATAATACTACAGGACAATTGGGAGTATTGATGGCGATGAATGGGATATATGCTGATAAAAAAGTTTTGAAGTACACATCAAGACCATTTACGATTGAGGAGCTTGAAGATAGGATTACCAAAGCAATGAAAGTATAAAAATAAAAAATTACTATGGAAACGAAAAAAATAAACTTAGATACAAATTGTCCCAATACATGGTGTCCAGGATGTGGTGATTTTGGCATTCTAATGGCTTTCAAGCAAGCTGTCACCTCTATGATTGAGTCTGGCACCCCAAAAGAAAACATCGTTATCACAGGAGACATTGGATGTAGTTCAAAAATAGCTGATTATTTGGGGTTAAATAGTTTTATTGGATTGCACGGTAGATCAATTTCATTAGCCGAAGGTATCAAGATGGGGAATCCAGATCTCAAAGTGTTTGCCTTTTTAGGAGATGGTGGTTGCTTAGACGAAGGTATTTCACATCTGATTCATGCAGCAAAAAGAAACACTGATATAACAGTTATAATGCATAATAATAGGCTTTTTGCCTTAACAACAGGACAATTTACAGCAGTGACTCCTAAGGGATTAAAAACAAGATCTACTCCTAGTGGAAGTATTGAGGAACCTCTAAATCCTTTGGAACTACTAATTGCTAGTAATGCATCGTTTATCGCAAGAGCTTATTCATCTAGGATTGAAGACGTTAAAAATCTTGTCTTAGAGGGAGCAGAGCATAAAGGATTTTCATTTATAGAAATATTACAACCTTGTGTGTCATTTTATAATACTATTGAGTTTTATAATGAAAGAGTTTACTATAGTCAAAATCCTAATTTGGAATCAAAAGAGTCTGCATTGAAACTTGCTCGTGAATGGAATTATAATGGAGAAGGCAGAATACCATTAGGAGTGATGTATAAAACTGATAGGCCAGTATTTGAATCAGAAACGCTATCATTAGTTCCAAGAAAGGAAGACTTTGAAAAATGTTTAAAAACCCATTCATAAAAAAAGAAAACAAAAAAAGAATTGTTTGTATCGGAGGAGGCAACGCTATGCCAAAGGCGTTGCTTTCGCAGTTAAAAACATATCCTATTGATATTACAGTAGTATCATCTGTTCTTGATTCAGGTGGCTCGTCTGGAGATATTAGAAAAGATTATAAAATGATTGCTTTGGGAGATATTAGGAGGGCATTTTTGGAACTATCTAATTTTAATCCTATTGTCCAAGAAATCTTGAATTATAGGTTTAAGGAAGGTAAATTTAGTGGACATAATCTAGGAAATCTTTTCCTATTGGGTATGTTTTTGGGTCTAGATAGAAGCTATGGAGAAATGTTTAGGAAACTTAATGACTTGCTCAAAGATGGATACAAAGTATATCCATCAACCACATTTTCAAATTCCGAATTAATAGCAAAATTAGAAAATGGAAAAGAAATAATGGGGGAAACAAATATTGATATCCCAAAACATAACCCAGAACTAAAAATTGAAGACGTTTACATTAAGCCAAAGGCTAATATTTGTCCCCACGCAAGAGATGCAATTTTATCGGCAGATGCAATTATTATTGGACCAGGTGATTTATACTCTTCGCTCATACAAGTTCTAATAGTAGATGGTCTTAGTCAAGCTATTAGGAAAAGCAAAGCAAAAAAAATATATGTCTGCAACATAATGACCAAAAATGGAGAGTCCAATAATCTCAGTGTTCATGATTTTAATGAAAAAATAGAAAAATATCTAAAAGGAAAAACGGATTTTGTAGTATATAATAATAAGTTTGTTGCAAATAGTAAGTTTGCCGAATTTAAAAGAAAACATCCTGAATTATTGTCTTTTGTAGAAATTGATGATAATTTGGACCAAAGGAAATATATAGGTAAGAATCTTCTATTAGCAGAAAATAATCCTATTCATAATCCAAAAGCATTGGTAAAAACAATAATGGATTTAATATAAAAATATGCAAGCAATAATCTTAACAGCTGGAAATGGAATTAGATTTATGCCTCTTTCGGTGACAAGACCTAAGCCCTTATTTTCAATATTTGGAAAATCTATACTGGAACACAATCTTAATCAACTGGTCGGAATAGTTGATGAAGTTTTTTTTGTAGTCAATTACAAAGCCGAAATGATCAAAGAGTATTTCGGTGAAGGATACAAAGGAATCAAAATTAATTATGTATTTCAAGAAAAAATAGATGGTACTGGAGCTGCTGCTGAGTTGTGTAAACCAAATTTAAGGGATAGATTTCTGATTCTTTACGGAGACGATTTTTATTTTAAGGAAGATATTGAAAGGCTTGTTGAAAAATTCCCGGGGGTATTAGTCCAAGAGCATCCCAATCCTTCTTCATTCGGAGTAATTATGATCAAAGACGATTTTATCACTGAAATAGTTGAAAAACCAGAGAATCCAACATCCAACCTTGTTAATACTGGATTATATTACTTACCAAAAGACATCTTTACTCAAAAAATAGACAAATCTCCAAGGGGGGAATATGAATTTACTGATTATGTAAAAAATCTTATTGCTAGAGAGAAGGTTTACTTTTCAGTTGCTCAAAAATGGTTTCCATCTTCATATCCATGGGATGTTTTTAATGCATTTGAATCATTATTCAACTTAGTAGAAAAAGAAAAAAGCGAATGCATAGTAGAAGATAGAGCGACGATAAAAGGAGACGTTTTTGTTGGAGAAAACACGATTATTAAAAACGGCGCCTATATTGAAGGACCAGTGTATATCGGTAAAAATTGTGTCATCGGTCCAAACTGTTATATACACAACAACTGTGCTATTGAGGACAATGTAAAAATAGGGCAATCAGTAGAAATTAAAAACTCAATTATCGGAAAAGGAAGCAAAATCCAACATTTATCTTACATAGGAGATTCAATAATTGGAGAAAATTGCAATATTGGAGCAGGGACAATTACTGCTAATTTGAGGCACGACAACGAAAATGTTAAAACGAAAATCAAAGATAAGCTAATTGATACTGGTAGGAGAAAATTCGGAACTATTATTGGTGACAACGCAAAAATAGGAATCAATACAATGATTTATCCAGGAAGAAAGATTTGGGCAGGTGTGATCACTGAACCAGGCTCAAAAGTGAGTGAGGATATTAAATAAAAAGAACCCCTAAGGTTCTTTTTTGCATCTACACTATTTTAATATTTTATCTTGATTATGATACAATAACTAAAAGAAATAAATTAAAACTATTTATGGATTTATTGGGTCAACTTCTCGGAATATTTACATTAGGTTTTATTGGTGGTATGACACCTGGTCCTATATTAACTGCTTCTTTTACTGAAAGTTTAAGGAAGGGTTTTAAAAAAAGTTTACCAGTTGTTTTTATGGCAATGACTTCGGAGATTTCAATCGCACTGCTGATTTTATTAGCATTTTTTTCTATCCCAATCCCAGAGTCAGTTTTTTATAGTATCTCTCTAATTGGAGCTGGAATTTTAATTTGGCTAGCTACAAAAATCTGGAAGATTAAAACTATTGGAGGAGAGGGAGATATTTTTGATTTCAAAAAAATATTTCTTTTAATGATATTTAATGGTTCGTTTTGGATATTTTGGATTACTGTATGTATTCCTCAGGCATTTCTACTTAAAAATAGTATTCAATTTGGACAATTTATATTCTTAGGAGTTTTTGAATTAGGTTGGCTTATTGCAACAGTAGCTTTGGTATTTATTTTTTCTCGTTTTAGGTCAATCCTTATCAAAAAGAACTATGTCTCCATAGTTTTTAAAGTCTTCTCAATAATTCTTGTATATTTCGCCCTTAATTCAATATATGGAAGTTTTAGATTTTTTATTAAATAAACATTTATAATTAGGAAAGGTTCTATCAAAAATGAAATTAAAAAATAATAACCTCTCGCTTTTTTGTTGGAATATAGCAAATCCGTCTATTGAAAGAGCAGAGAAACAGGCAGATTGGTTGGCTCATCGATTAGATGATGATGTTTTTATCTTAACTGAAACCAAAAACAGTAGGGGTTGTCTTTTTATAGAAGAATATTTCAAAAAAAATCACTACAACGTTATTTTTGAAAAACCAAAGAATAACGAATACGGAGTAATGATAATAAGTAAGCATTCAATAATGCCGATCTCCTTTTATAACTCCGAAGACAATCTAAGCTCTAGGGTAGCTTCGGTAAAAATAGTATTAAACGGCAAGAGCATAGATATTATCGGGATATATGTGCCTTCGCGAGATAGAAGTCCAGGAAAGATTGCTAGAAAGAAATATTTTATTGAAAAAGTACAAAAAGCACTTATTTCAAAAAAAGAAGGCACTCATACAATTCTTTGTGGTGATTTTAACATCTTAGAACCAAATCACATACCTCATTATTCCTTTTTCGAGGCATGGGAATATGATTTTTATTCATTTTTACAAAATTATGGGCTTTCTGATTCTTTTCGCCATCTAAATCCTGATCAAAAAGAATATAGCTGGGTTGGGCGAACTGGTAATGGTTATCGATACGATCATTTTTTTACTTCAAGGAATTTACTTTCAGTAATCGAAAAGTGCTATTATTTTCATGACACAAAAAAGGAAAAATTAAGCGATCATTCTGCTGTCATATTGGAAATTAAAAACAATAGATAAAAACAAACTTAAAACCCCAGTTGGGTTTTAGTCTTCAATTCCGACATTTTACGGTGGGAATTCTTTTGAAGCTTTTACTAAAGCTTCAAAAGCCCGGTGCGGCTTCAGTCAAGCCTTCCTTCAATTCCCACCTTGCGAGATATGTGCAACAAAAAATACCCTTTAGGGTATTATTTTGTTGCATGTGCCGAAGGTGGGAATTGAACCCACACGGGATTGCTCCCATAGCATTTTGAGTGCTACGCGTCTGCCGGATTCCGCCACTTCGGCAAGCTACATTACTAATATTTAACACAGTTTTTTCAATTTGTAAAATATAATTCGTTATGATAAAATTATCATAATGAGTAAAGTTATAGCTATTGCCAATCAAAAAGGGGGTGTTGGAAAGACAGCCGTTGCTGTTAACCTGCCGGTGTTTCTGACAGCATTTGGAAAGAAAGTTCTTTTGGTAGATATGGATCCTCAAGCGAATGCAACTTTTTCTCTAGGGCTAGATCCTAAAAAACTTTCTAGCTCCGTATACGATGCTTTAATTGGTCAGATATCTCCAAGAGAGGTTATTAAAAAAACTTCTTTTTTGGCTTACGATATTATGCCGACATCTCACGATTTGGCAGGCGCTACTGTTGAACTTATTGATATGGAAAACAGGGAATTCCGATTAAGAGAAGTAATAGATATGGTCAAAGATAATTACGATTATGTCTTTATTGATTGTCCTCCAAGTTTAGGAATCCTTACTCTTAATGCTCTTATAGCTTGCGATGAAGTTCTGGTTCCAATGCAATGTGAATATTTGTCACTAGAAGGACTTGGACAACTACTAGATAATGTGAAGCTTATAAATGAGAACTTAAATTTGGATATAAAAATCATGGGAGCAGTTCTAACAATGTACGCTCGCAAAAGTATGCTTTGTCAGACAATCGCTAAAGATGTGAGGAGATCATTTCCTGGATATGTATTTGATGCTATTATTCCCAGAACAATTGATTTAGCTGAAGCTCCTATTTCTGGTCGAACAATTTTGCGTTCAGCCCCAAATTCCATTGCAATTCACGCTTTCAGGGCTCTTGCAAGAGAAGTAATAGAAAAAACAAAATAAAAACAAAAATATGGCAGGATTAGAATCCCTGATACCAAAAAGAAATAATGATGGCTCGGTCGCCAGAAAAGAAGATGCAGTTCAAAAGGACTTCATCTTTTGGGTAGATATAAATAAAATTCATCCCAACCCATATCAACCCAGAAAAGAATTTAATCAAGAAGCGCTTAATTCTTTAGCCGAGTCAATTAAAAAGTATGGCGTATTACAGCCCATAATCGTCACCAGAGTTGAAAGGAAAACTGAAATGGGAATAACAACAGAATATCAGATAATCGCTGGAGAACGTCGTTTTAGAGCTTCTAAAATAGTTGGATTAAAACAGATACCAGTAATCATCAAAGAAAGAAACAGCCAAGAAAAACTGGAAATTGCTTTAATAGAAAATATCCAGAGAAAGAATCTTAATCCGATTGATAAAGCCGAAGCCTTAAATCAACTTAAAGAAGAGTTTACTTTAAGTGAAAAAGAGATTGCTCAAATCGCCGGAATAAGTAGGGAATCTGTCGCAAATAGTATTAGGGTATTAAGTCTTCCCGAGGAGATCATCCAAGCTTTAAGAGAAGAAAAGATTACAGAAGGGCATGCAAGAGCACTACTCTCAATAAAAGAAGTAGATATCCAGAAAAAAGTTTTTGAAGATATTTTATCCAATAGTTATAGCGTTAGAGATGTTGAGAAAATTTCGCGTGGTGAAAAACCAAGACAAAAAGGAGTTAAGATAATTGCTAATCAATTTGAAAATAAAGATAATTTTGAGAAAAAAGCTAGAGCAATTCTTGGCTACGAGAAATTAAAGATTAATAATAAAAAAGGAAAAATCCAACTTGTTGTTGATTTTGATTCCGAGAACGAATTCAAGAATTGGACGAAAAACTTTAACAAATAAACTAAAAACTCACCATCTCGGTGAGTTTTCTTCTGTCATTGCGAGCCCCTCAGCAGAGGGTGAAGCAATCTCGGTTTCCTTTAATTCAAATTTAGGATAACCAAAACAGTTCTAGAGATTGCTTCGTCACTTCGCTCCTCGCAATGACAGGCCTGATTAATATATGGTAATTTTAAAATTGATTTCTTTACTTATAATTGTGAATCAGAAAATATAGGAAGTCTTTATATCTAGTAATCTCTTTTCATCTGTCATTGCGAATCCCTCAGCAGAGGGTGAAGCAATCTCGGTTTCCTTTATTTTTATAAAAATAAATCTTGCCAATTTTTATTAAAGCTATTTATTAAATCAATTTTTCTTTTTCTAGAGCCTCCTTTTATTTGCTTTTCTCTTTCAATAGCATTGCGAACATCTTCATACTCTTCATAGTAAACCAACTTATTGAGATTGTATTTATTACTAAAACTAGAACAAATTTTATTTCTATGTTCTAGTATTCTTCGCTCAAGATTGTTTGTAATGCCTACATATAGTACAGTATTCATTTTGTTGGTTATGATATAGATGTAGTACATGCTTTTATGTAATTGTTTTACGTATATAAGAACAAAAACAGAGATTGCTTCGTCGCTTCGCTCCTCGCAATGACAAACAAAAAAATTAACAATTAGAAGTTAAGAGATTGCTTCGCTAGGGCCTTTCGGTTGGTTTCTGGTGAAACCACCTCAAGGCGGGGCTCGCTTTCAGTCAAAGCTCCGCCGTTGATTCTTATTAAAGAATCAACCGCAATGATAAACGGCACTTCTTTGCCTTGCAAAACCTATTTACATTTTGGATCGGAGCATTTTTTCTTTTTCCCTTTTTCAACCATTATTGCTCCACACTTCGGACATTTCTCATTGATTGGTTTGTCCCATAAGGCAAAATCACAATCAGGCCAGTTAGGGCATCCATAAAATATCTTACCTTTTTTAGTCCTCTTTTGTGTTATCTCTGCTTGTCCACATTTTGGACAAGTGATTCCAGTTTTTTGTGCTGGAGATTTTTCAACTGATTCTATATGCTTACAATCTGGATAACCAGGGCAGGCAAGGAATTTCCCGAACCTTCCCATTTTGACGACTAGGTTTTTTCCACATTTTGGACAAGTCCTTTCGGATACTTCATCGGGAACTTCGGCTTTTTTTACTTCATCATATTTTTTTGCCAAATTCTCAGCGAAGGGATCATAAAAACCTCTAAGAATATCTATCCAATCTCTCTTTCCTCTCGCGATCTGATCCAAATCTTTCTCCATCTTCGCAGTGAATTTTATATCCACAATATTGGGGAAGTGTTCCATCAGCAAATCAGTCACTGCAAAACCGATATCGGTCGGGACAAATCTTTTATCTTCATTTTTATTAGTATAGTTTCTTTCTTGGATAGTTGAAATTATTGCAGCATAGGTTGCAGGACGCCCGATTTCATTTTCCTCCATTTCTTTTATCAGAGACGCCTCATTGTACCTTGCAGGTGGCTGCGTAAAATGCTGTTCGTCAATTATTTTTATCAAGTCAGGATTGTCGCCCTCCTTTAGGTTTGGAATATTCTTTTCCGTTGATTTCATTGGATATACTTTTAAAAACCCATCAAACTTTAGATGTAATCCACTAGCTTGCAAGGTGTATTCATTCTCCGTGTCAATTACTGCTTTTGTTGAAGCAAAAATTGCATCCTTCATCTGACAAGCTACAAACCTAGTCCAGATAAGTTTATAAAGTTTTTTCTGTTTTTCGTCCCCGGTAAATTTATCAGGAGTCATTTCTACATTGGTTGGTCTTATTGCTTCATGGGCTTCCTGTGCTCTTCCTTTTGTCTTAAATCTTCTAGTTTCCAAATATTCTGAACCATAACTTGATTCAATAAATGCTTTGGCACTAGCTAGTGATTGTTCCGAAAGATTCAAGGAGTCTGTTCTGTGGTAAGTGATAGCACCTTTCTCATACAAACCTTGAGCTGTGGACATCGTAAACTTTGAAGGGTATCCTAACTTTTTTGATGCTTCCTGTTGCATCGTAGAAGTAGTAAAAGGTGGAAGTGGATGTCTTAATAAGTCTTTGTTTTCAATACTCGTCACAGTATATTTTGTTTTTTCCAATCCAGCCTTTATCTTTCCAGCATCTTCTTTGGATTTTATTTCTAGTTTTCCTATGCTTTTGCCTTTATATTTTACTAGTTCGGCAACAAAATTTTCATCGCTTTGCTTCAATTCGGCGGCAATACTCCAGTATTCTTCAGGAATAAATTTTTGGATTTCTCTTTCGCGATCAACTATTAGTCTAACGGCAATTGACTGTACTCTTCCCGCAGACAATTTCTTCGCTACTTTTTTCCACAAAAAGGGCGATAGTTTATAACCGACAATCCTATCCAAAACACGCCTAGCTTGCTGGGCGTTTACTAGATTAAGATCTAGGGCAGAAGGATGTTTTAAGGAGCTATCAATCGCTTCTTTGGTAATTTCGTGAAAGGTTATTCTTTTATACGGACGTCCTTCCAATTTTAACGCTTCTATTAAATGCCAGGATATAGCTTCTCCTTCACGGTCGGGGTCGGTTGCAAGAAATATGATGTCAGACTTATCTACCTCTTTTTTTAAAGCGGTAACATTCTTTTTTGCCTTCATCGGAACAACATACTTTACTTTAAAGTCCTTTTCTGGATCAACGCCTAATTCACTTTTAGGCAAGTCTCGTATATGTCCGTACGAAGACATAACATTGTATTCCTTTCCAAGAAATTTCTTTATAGTTCCTGCCTTTGTAGGACTTTCTACGATTATTAGCTTCATAATTTTCTACTTGATCAAATAATTATGATCTTTTATGTCAATTATTTTGTCTTTTATTTCTAGGATAGTTATTGTCGCAATAGTATCAGATGGCGATAATTTTGAAACCTTGATTATTCTTTCCATCGCAACGGGGGATTGTGCTTCTTTCAGTATTTTTAGTATATGGTTTTCATTCTCATTATCTCCATCAACTTCTATCTTTTTATCACTTTTATAGATTAAGGGCAAATCATTTCTCTTTAAAATTTCAAATATATCTTGGGCGCAAGTTGTTAGATTTGCACCATTTTTTATTAAGCTATTTGTTCCTTCCGAATTCTTATCGTGGATAGAATTAGGAACTGCAAATAATTTTTTACCCTGATTCTTAGCATAATCAGCTGTTATAAGTGATCCTGATTTCATTCTTGCCTCAATCACTAATACTGCTTCGGACAATCCAGCGATAATCCGATTTCTATCGGGAAAACTATATCTAGTCGGTTTGGATTGAGGAGGATATTCAGAAATAATCAAGCCACCGTTAGCGATTATTTCTTGAGCTAATCTGATATTTTCTTTTGGGTATAGACTGCTTTTATCAATACCAGACCCCAAAACAGCAATAGTTCGTTTGCCTTTAGAAACAGCGCACTCGTGTGCTATAGAATCAATCCCTTTTGCAAGTCCAGAAATTATAGTTGCATTAGAATTAGCAATATCATTTCCTATTTCCTTACAAACCCTTACTCCGTAGATACTTGCAATTCTTGAACCAACAATTGCAATGCCGATTTCAGCATCACTCGGTAATACTCCACAATAATAAAGCAGCTTCGGTGCTGTTTTAATAGTTTTTAGTTTTTTTGGGTAATCTTTGTTATCTATTGAAACGGTTTTGATTTCAAAATCCATTTAATAGTATATTTTTGATATGCTCGCTAGCCTCGCTTATAGTATTATCTAATATTTCCTCTTCGGTTGCAGTAAAATTTTTAAGAACAACAGCTTCTAACCCGCTTTCTTCAGCAGGTAATTTGTATGCTGGGTCTTCAGAATCTATACCTATACGGAGGCGTAAGAAATCCTTTGTGCCTGTTTCGTCAATTATAGATTTAACACCCTTGTGTCCAGCCGAACTTTTTCCTCTTTGTATTTTTATCTGTCCGATAGTGACATCGGCATCATCACTTATAACAATCAAATCTTTTTTTGGATCAAGCTTGTAGAAATCAAGAATAGAGCGAACAGATTTTCCCGACAAATTCATAAAAGTCTGAGGCTTTATTAGTATTGCATCCATTCCATCAATAGTTCCTTCCGATAAGAGGGCATTGTATTTTTTTGACAGCTTGAACTCGGAGAAGCCGTTTTGATAAGCAAAAAAATCAACAACTCTGAAGCCGATATTATGTCTGGTGTATTCATATTCTTTTCCAGGATTTCCAAGTCCCACAATAATAAACATAAATACAGTATAAAATATTTTCTTTGATTACAAAAGGGTTGACAGAAAAGTAATAATATTTTATTCTAATAAAAGAGGATTAAAAATGGATCACCTTTCGTTAATCTGTATGCTCTTTGTCGCAGGGGTTTGCATTAACTCCGTTATCGGCAATTTTGCCACTCTTACAATGATAATCGTCTTAGCTAGAATTATCGTGCTAGTAGATTTCATTATAGGAAATAAAGCAATAATTTAAATTGCTTTTTTTATTTTCCAAACCAAAAACGAGGTCCGACCTCCAAAAGGTCCGACCTCCAAAATTGCTAAAGATGTTTTTAATCTTGCGAAGCAAGCAACAGAGTACTAATTATTTATCTCGCAGAAGCCCGAAGGGCGTAGGTCACCTTCACAACCCTTCAGCGGATTTATCCGCCAAAGGTTCGCTTCGGCGAACCGAAGGCGGACGAGTTGCTAATCCCTAATTTTATTTTTGCATCAAAAGTTTTAATTTGATATAATAAACAAAAAAACAATGTTCTTTATATGGAAATATTAAGCTTTGAAGAAACAAGAAAACTACTAAATAAATACAAAGTACCGTACTGCGAAACGGAAATTTTTAATTTCCAGGACAAGGCGCTAGCTTTCGCTAAAAAAATTGGTTTTCCAGTCGTACTCAAGATTCACTCAAGAACAATTTTTCACAAATCCGAAATCGGTGGTGTAAGGGCAAACATCAAAAACGAAGATGAATTCATTGAAGCATGGAACCAGATTAACGAAAATACTAAAGGCAGGAATATAGAAGGAATCCTTGTCCAAAAAATGTTGATTGGTAAAGAAATAGCTATGGGAATGAAAAGAGATAATCAGTTTGGTCCTGTAATGATGTTTGGTCTAGGCGGAATATTTATAGAAGTATTAAAAGATGTTTCTTTTAGAATTGCACCCGTAAATAAGGACGAAGCCTTAAGAATGATCAAAGAAATAAAGGGTTATAAAATACTTGAAGGCTATAGAACGGGCGAGGATATAAATATCGTTAAAGTAGCCGAAATTATGGTAAGTTTATCCAAGATGTCAATGAAAGAGGGCAATATTATCGGAATGGATTTTAACCCCGTTATCGTTAATGAGAAGTATGCAAAATTAGCAGATTTTAGGATAATAATTTAGTTTAATTATGTTAATATCTCTAAAATTAGATAAAATATTTGATCCTAGTTCTGTAGCGATTATTGGTGCTAGTGATGAAAAAGGTACAGTTGGGTTTGGTTTGGTCAAAAACTTACTAAGTGGGGCAAAAAAGAGAAAAGTCTTCTTGGTTAATCCTTTTGATAAAGAAGTTTTTGGAGAAGAAACCTACTCAAGTATTAAAGACATAAAAGAAAAAGTAGATTTAGCCATAATCGCTGTGCCATCAAAGATAGTCTTGCAAATCGTAAAAGAATGTATAAGCAAGAAAGTTAGTGGTGTAATTATAGTATCAGCTGGATTTGGAGAATTAGGAGAAGAAGGGAAGAAAAGAGAAGATGAAATAGTTTCATATTTGAGAGAAGCAAAAATACCCTTAATTGGACCAAACTGTCTTGGTATTATTAATCCAAGAGTCAATTTCAACGCATCATTTGCTCCTATTTCTCCGCTAAAAGGCAATATTGGATTCTTGTCGCAATCGGGAGCATTACTTAATTCTCTGATGGATTCTATGAATGAAAAAAACATTGGCTTCTCAAAACTTGTATCATATGGAAACGAAGCTGACTTAAGTCTTTCGGATTTTTTACACTATTTAGGCGAGGATAAAGATACCAAAGTAATATGTATGTACATAGAAGGAATAAAGAACGGAAGAGGTTTTATGGATGTGGCTAGTGAGGTGTCAAAAAAGAAACCAATAATCGTTATCAAGTCTGGAAGAAGTAATGCTGGACAAAAAGCTGCCGCAACTCACACTGGAAGTATCGCTGGTGACTATGAAGTTTATGCGACGGCATTCAAACAATCTGGAGTTGTTCTGGTTGATACACTTGAAGAACTTTTTGATTCGGCTAAATCCTTACTGATGCAGCCTAAATGTTCTAATGGAATTGGAGTTGTCACAAACGGAGGAGGGGCTGGAGTCTTGACCGTGGATTATTGTGAAGCCGAAGGAGTGAAGCTAGTTGAAATAAAAGACAAGGATATTGATCAAGTTGATAAGAAGGGGACACTATCCGTTATTCCAGCAAAAAGAAATCCTCTAGATCTATTAGGAGATGCTCTTCCTGACAGGTACTTAGCAGGGGTGAATGCGTTTTTATCCCAAGAAAGAGTAAAAGGATTGATAATAATAGAGACCACTCAAATAATGACCGAGCCATTAGAAAATGCCAAAATAATTATTGAGATGAAAAAGAAATACCCTAAAAAACCTATCGTTTGTTGTTTTTTGGGAGGAGAACTGGTTTCAGATGCTATTAAGCTTCTTGAGAAAAATAATATTCCCAACTATCCCGATCTAAAAAGAGCTGTAAAATCAATAAAAAAATTAATTAAAGATCTATGAATAAAGAATCAGGCAATATAGTCGCATTAATACTAGATATAATCTTTATAATTTTTTTGCTTGTTGTCACTCTAGTAACCCTTTTTGGTCATTAATTACATCTAATCAATAACATATGTTTGATATAATAACCTTCGGTTCTGCTACATGGGATATTGCTCTTAATCTTCCTAAAGCAAAAATAAAAAAAGAAGTAAACTTGATTGTTGACAAGGGAATACTTTTTAATCTTGGGTCAAAGATAGATATCTCTAATATTAATACTAATTTTGGGGGTGGTGGAATCAATACAGCAACAACCTTCGCTCTTCAAGGTTTTAAGACGGCTTATTGTGGTGCTATTGGTAAAGATATTGGCGGTAGAGAAACATTGAACTACCTTAAAGAGAAAAAAATAGATACGTCTTTAGTAAAATCAACGGATGAAAAAAAGACAAACACCTCAATAATAATGATCCCACCAAATAAAGATAGGACCATTCTTGTATACAGAGGAGCTTCAGAGTGTCTACACCAAAGTGATATAAAGTGGAAAAAGTTCACTTCAAAATGGTTTTATTTAGCTCCATTATCAGGAAAATTAAGTCTACTAACCGAAGAAATATTAATATTTGCAAAAAAGAAAGGAATTAAAACGGCTGTTAATCTCGGTTCTACTCAGTTATCTTTTTCAAAAGCAAAAATACAGCAAATATTAGATAAAACAAACGTTCTAATTTTAAATATGGAAGAAGCGTCCATATTAACAAAGACAAATTATAATAACGAAAAAAAGATTATTGAAAATATTCGCAAGATATTTAAGGGGATAGCAGTTATAACAGACGGGGAATATGGAGTTTCAGTAATTCATAAGGATAAGTTATATAAAGCTACTTCTAAAAAAGTAATCCCAGTAGATACTACTGGAGCTGGAGATGCTTTTTCATCTGCTTTTATTTCTGCATTAATAAGAAAGAACGATGACATTGAGTATGCGATTAGGCTTGGCATTACTAATGCAAAGAAATGCTTAACTGAGATGGGTTCAACTAATGGTCTACTCTCCAGAAAAGAAAATAAATTAGCAGAAAAGGAGAATATAAGTATAAAAGTACTCAATCTCTAACGAAAGTGTTTGCAAAGTTTAGTCTTGCAAAAAAGCATAAAATAGGTTATTGTCTTTTTATATTTAAGAAAATTAATTTTCCGATATTTCTTATTGGAATTTAGAAAATAATTAGTTAAGTAAACATAGTATGATTTCATTGAAAGCCAATAAAAGGGCAGACAGATGCAGTAGCATAGAGACTATTCCTGCAGTTTTGTATGGTCCAAGTATTGAAAATACTAAAATTGAAGTTAATGGGAAAGAATTAGAAAAAGTCCATAAAGCAGCAGGTGAATCGTTAATTGAACTAGATCTTGATGGAAAGAAGTTTTCTGTTATGATTTATGATACTCAACATGACCCCATGACTATGGAAATAATTCATGCCGATTTTTATCAACCAGATTTAAAACATGAGGTAGAAACTCAGATTCCATTAGAAATAATTGGAACAGCTCCTGCTGTTGGACTTGGCGGAACAATCATTACCAATATGCACGAATTAACAGTAAAAGCCTTGCCAAAGGATTTACCAGTAAAGATTGAAGTAGATGTTTCTGGGCTAGATGTATTCGGAAGTCACATTATGGTAAAAGATCTAGAGCTCCCAAAAGGTGTCACTGCTGTTAGTCATAGCGATGAGGTAATCGTCCAGATTGTCACTCCAGCAAATGTGGATATTGAACTAACTCCCCCTTCTCCTGTCGCTACAACCGAAGCTCCAGTAGAAAAGAAAGAAGGTGAATAATCCTGATTAAAAAAAGAGGTACATCAGTACTTCTTTTTTTTATACAATCGTTGTATAATCAAAATATTAGAATAATTATTTTTTAAGTTTAAGAATGAATTTATTTAAAAAGACTATACTCCTTTCACTTTTACTTTCAGTCACTCCAATCTTTCAAGTCTCAGCGGCGTATGATATGGGAGCGATGTGTGATTCTGGAAAATGGGAAACTGAATGTAAGCAAATTTCAAAAGAAGAATGTGAAAAACTTTGTAATGATTGCTTAACATACCTAAACGAAAAAGGGAAAAAGATTCAAGCTGAAATATCCGAAACTGGATCAAAAAAGAAAACACTACAGAATCAGGTAAATTCTCTTAATAAGAGACTGAAAGATTTAGAGAACCAGATATCACAATCAAAAATTGCAATTAAAGTTTTTGGAGATCAAATAGAAGATACGTCAAAATCAATTGACGAAACCACTGTAAGTATTAGTGGGCAACAACAGAAAATAGCTGACATATTAAGAGCTGCAAAACAGGAAGACGAAAAATCTTTTTTTGAAATTTTGGTTACTAGTAATAGTTTAGCCGACTTCTTTGATGATATGCTTTATATGGAAACATTGGGCCAAAAAAATAAAGACATCTTGGAGAACTTAGAAAGCTTAAATACATCATTGATTGATAAAAAGTCTACACTTGAAGAGCAGACCGATCAACTTAAGAATTTAGTTATTATACAAGGAGAGCAAAAGGCGGAAACAGATATAGTAAAAAAAGAAAGACAAGAATATCTGAATTCTACCGAAAAAGAATATCAAGCAAAACTAGCAGAAAAAAAAGACCTAGATGCTAAGGCGGCAAAAATTAGCAGTGCATTGTTTGAATTAGCTGATACCGAAGGGGGTGGTATCGCCTTTGGAGAAGCGGCAAAATTAGCTAAATTTGCTGAAAAGGCTACTGGGGTTAAGGCGGCATTAATACTTGCGATTATTCATCAAGAATCGTTTAGAAATGGGCTTTATGGAGGAAATGTTGGTCAGTGTTATTTAACAGACTTTAACACCGGAAATGGAACTAGTTTATCTGGTGCATATAAAGCAAGGGTAATGAGTCCAACAAGAGATGTTCCAGTATTTTTGGATATTGTAAAAGCAATTGGAAAAGATCCTAAGAAAACACCAGTATCATGTTGGATTCCAATGTACACAAGTGGAAAACCATATGGTTGGGGGGGAGCCATGGGACCAGCACAATTTATTGCCTCAACATGGAAATTGGTTCGATCTGATGTGGATTCAATATTAGGAAAGGCGGCAAATCCATGGGCAATTAAAGATGCATTCCTAGCATCAGCAGTACTATTGAAAAAAAATGGAGGAATATCTGATCCATATACAGCTGCCTGTAGGTATTATGCTGGACAGTGTAATACAGCAGGAAAAGGTTATGCAAATAGTGTGACGACTAGAATGAAACAATACCAGCAAGACCTTGATATTCTAGTAGAAGCAGGAATACTAAAATAATACGAACCTAGTCTTTTGACTAGGTTTTTATATACAAAAAAGAACCATTTGGTTCTTATATGGGTTAACTCGGAATTGAACCGAGGATCTCGATCCGTGTCAGGGACGCGCCATGACCTAGCTAGACTATTAACCCTATTAAGCTTTGACTTAATTTAGGCAATACTATAACAAATATTTTTAAAAGTCAATTCAAGTACTATTTTTAAATTTATAATTTCCTTTTTTTACAATTAAAAAAAGAGCCTATTAGACTCTTTTATTTATTCAATTCTTCAGCGATCTTATCAAACATTTTTTCAACCTTACCATCCAATATGTTTTCAATATCGTGGAAGTTCTTGTTTATTCGGTGATCGGTAATCCTGTCTTGAGGAAAATTATATGTCCTTATTTTTTCTTCTCTTCCCGCTGTTCCGATTTGAGATCGTCTAGCTCCGCCTATTTCTGCTTCAAGTTTTTTTTGTTGTTCATTGTATAATCTTGCGGCAAGTAATCCCATTGCACTTTCCTTATTTTGTTCAAGACCTCTTTCCGAGCTTGATTCTGCAACCATTCCTGTAGGAATGTGAACAATTCTAATTGCGGTCATTCTTTTGTTTACATTCTGTCCGCCAGCCCCACTTGCTTTACAGGTTTCCATTCTAATATCCTGAGGTCTTATTTCAACAGCTTCTGTTTTTGATGGTTTAAACATAACAGCGACAGTTGCAGTTGATGTGTGGACTCTGCCAGATTTTTCGGTCTTTGGAATTCGTTGCACTCTATGAACACCCGCTTCGTTTTTTAATTTGTCATAAGCACCTTCTCCAGTTATCTCTACGATAGCTTCTTTTATTCCTTCTATGTCGGTCTTGTTCATGCTAAAAATTTCAACTTTCCAGCCTTGATTCATAGAATATCTAGAATACATTCTAAGTAGATCGTTAGCAAATAGGGCAGCTTCTTCTCCGCCTACGCCAGCCCTTATTTCTATAATAATTGTACTTTTGTCTGCCATACTAATTTTTATTCAATAATTATCTTTTTAATAAGAAAGCCCTTCTATTTTGTAGTGGGCTTTTCCAAGTTTGATATTATTATTGTTTTTTCTTTGACAATCTTTCTTTAAATTTTTGTACTCTTCCAACCTGATTAGATGGTCTTTCTTTTCCAGTATAGAAAGGATGGCACTTTGAACATATCTCAATTTCCATTTTTTCAATGGTTGATCCAGTTTCAAATGTAGCCCCGCAAGCGCACTTTACAGTAGCCTTGTCAAAGTATTTCGGATGAAGTTCTTTCTGCATAAAATTTTTCTTTATAATTTTGGATTTCAATTTATGAAAAAATAATAACAAAAAATAAACAATAATGCAAGGGGATGAATAAATTAATTAAGTTTTGACATAAATCTTTTCATGTGCTATATATTTGTTATACAAAACAACAGAAAATTGTTCTTCAATTTTTTTTGTTGATAAAAAGTAAAGTAAATTATGGAAGAAATAAAAAATACATATAATCTTTCTCTAGATGAGATGATTAATGCGGGACTTGCTTTTGGACATCAGAAGTCAAAGCTTCATCCAAAAATGAAGAACTATGTGACGAAGCCAAAAGATAAAGTTTACCTTATTGATCTTGAGCAGACTATAGAGAAATTCAATAAAGCCCTCGATTTTGTCAAGCAGGCAAAAATGGAAGGAAAAACAGTCCTTTTTGTTGGAACAAAAATCGCTACTAAGGGTTTGGTGCTTGAAACAGCTAAAAAATGCAAATGTTCGTACGTAACCGAAAGATGGATTGGAGGAACATTTACAAATTTTAAAGAAATCAGAAAGAGGATCGCATTATTCAAAGAAATTGAATCAAAGCTAAACGACCCAGAAGTTGCCAAAAAATATGTTAAGAAAGAGAGATTTAAAATGGCAAAAGACCTTGAAAGAATGGAAGTAAAATTTGGTGGTATAAAGACAATGGAAGCATTGCCAGATATAGTATTTATAGTTGATATGGATAAGGAGTCAATGGCAGTGAAAGAGGCAAGGGAGGTAGGAGTAAAGATTATTGCTATTGCAGATACCAATACAAACCCAATGCTTGCAGATTATCCTATCCCAGCAAATGATGATGCTTACAGCTCTGTTCAATATATTTTGAAAAAGATAGAAGAAGTTTTTGCCGCTTAATTATAGCGATTAAAAATTAATTTAAAAATAAAATGGCAGATCTAGAATTAGTAAAAAAGCTTCGTGAAGAAACTGGAATATCTCTAGGTGATTGCAAAAAGGCTTTAGACGAATCTGGTAATGACATAGAAAAAGCAAAAGAGTATCTTAAAAAGAGAGGTCAAGCTGTCGCTCAAAAAAAGAGTGATAGAGAAGCCGGATGCGGACTAATTGAGACTTATGTCCACTCAAACAAGAGGGTTGGTGTGATGATTGATATAGCATGTGAAACTGATTTTGTTGCACGAGGAGACGACTTTAATGCGTTAGCACACGAAATCTGTTTGCAGATTGCTTCTATGAAGCCTCAGTATATAAAAGAGGAAGATATTTCCGAAGAAAGGATGGCAAAAGAAAGAGAGATTTATGAAGCACAGGCAAATGAACTTAATAAGCCAAAAGAATTAATGGATGGCATTATTAAGGGGAAATTAGAAAAGTTTAAGAAGGAGATTTGTCTTTTATCTCAACCATGGGTAAAAGATAATACTAAAAATATCCAAGCCCTAATAAACGAATATATAGCTAAAACAGGCGAAAATATCGTTGTAAGAAGGTTTGTAATGTATGAATTTTAATTTTGAAATATTTTCTTTAGTAGTATGTGGTATTAGCTTTTTAAGCTTAACCTTTTTCATTTATAAAAAAATGCCAGTGTTGTCTGGATTACCAGAACGAGAAATTCTACCAATAGGACGAATCAAACATGATACCGAAGAAAAATTAAAGATAATTTTAAAACATAGATTGCATTTACTTGAAAGTGATCTTCAGAAAAGATTGCACAAAATGCGACTATTGTTCTTGCGTGCGGATAATAGAGCAACGGATTGGATAGGAAAACTAAGAGAAAGATCAGAAAAAAGAAAGATTGACATGGAAGATCATTGGAAGGACTTAAGAATAACATTACCAGTTAAAAGAAGCAAAAAGTAGGTCAAGTAGTGACCACTTTCTGCCGGCATAGCTCAGTGGTAGAGCAACTGTTTTGTAAACAGTAGGTCGGGGGTTCAAATCCGTCTGCCGGCTCCAATAAACAATCCACCCTTTCGGGTGGATTTTTTATTGGAGTGCCTGCGGCACAGGATTTGAAGGCGGAGGCACGACTGGTGCCGAGCCAGGCCTTGAGGCGCTTTTAGTAAAAAAGCGACCGAAAGGCAAATCCGTCTGCCCGTCAATTCAAAGGTAACTGGGTCCGAGCGGGGATTGGAAAAATTTTTCAGTAGAAAAATATTTTCTGGCAAATCCGTCTGCCCATCAGCGTAGATTACCCAACGATGGTGATTTGAAATATTACAGAAGGATTAGAAAAATTTTCCATTAAAAATATTTTCGGGAAATCTTATGTTATCAAATCCAAATCTATAATGTGTTAAATTTTATTGTACAGATAATAAGAATGAAATTAATTTCATCAGATATAAAAATTTTAAATCAGTATTTAATCATTTATAAGTCTTCAAGGATGTGATAGACTTAATAAGGTTCATTTATGAATAGTAAAAAATTAAGTGGGGCTATTCACGTATGTGATTTTGCAGAAATTATAAACTTAGAGTCCTCAGCTCTTGATACTTTGGTTAATGGAAAAAGTAGCATTAATTTTTATGAAGCAATGGAAATTATAAACCAAGAGGTGAAATTCTCAGACGAAAGAGCAAAAGCCGAAATTATGTTGCTGAACGTTATTCTAGGCAAAAGGACCAAAAACTTGGAAAAATAACCAAGTTTTTATTCTACAATAAAATTTGACTTTTTCTCATCACTTTGATATAAATAGGTTATTGTTAAAAATTATTTTTTAACAATATTTTTTTAAGATTTAATAAAGATTTTTTCCATACTTTTGCCAAAATAATTAAGTTTTTGAAAACTTGACAAATGTTGCGAAGAACGTTAAGATGTCTTTGTTAATTTGCGAATAGGTCATTGAAAACATAATAGAAATAGTTAAGCATAGTATAAATTTTGAACAACCGTATATTAAGTTTTTTAGAGTTGTTCCGTCTTAAATTTTTTTTGAGAGTTTGATCCTAGCTCAGGATGAACGCTGGCGACGTGGATAAGGCATGCAAGTCGAGCGGCCCGCAAGGGCAGCGGCGTAAGGGTTAGTAACGCGTAGATATCAACCCTCTACACGGGCATAACTTGGAGAAATCCAGGCTAATTCCCGATGGTCCGGAAACGGTAAAGGTTTACTCCGGTAGAGGATGAGTCTGCGTCCTATCAGCTAGTTGGTGAGGTAATGGCTCACCAAGGCAATGACAGGTAGGCGGAGTGAGAGCTTGGCCGCCAACAATGGCACTGAGACACGGGCCATACTCCTACGGGAGGCAGCAGTCGAGAATATTGCACAATGGGCGAAAGCCTGATGCAGCGACGTCGCGTGAAGGATTAAGATCTTCGGATTGTAAACTTCTTTTCTATGGGAAAAATTTTCTGATTGTACCATAGGAATAAGGGATGACTAAACTCGTGCCAGCAGTAGCGGTAATACGAGTGTCCCGAGCGTTATCCGGATTTACTGGGCGTAAAGCGTTTGTAGGTGGTTTATTAAGTTCTTCGTTAAATCTCTGGGGCTCAACCTTGGAGCTGCGGGGAAAACTGATAAACTAGAGGATGTTAGAGGCTAATAGAACACTTGGTGGAGGGGTGAAATCCGTTGATATCAAGTGGAATACCAAAAGCGAAGGCAATTAGCTGGGGCAGTCCTGACACTGAGAAACGAAAGCGTGGGGAGAGAAAAGGATTAGATACCCTTGTATTCCACGCCCTAAACGATGAACACTAGCTATTGCAAGTGTCGACCCTTGCAGTGGCGAAGCTAACGCGTTAAGTGTTCCGCCTGGGAAGTACGACCGCAAGGTTAAAACTCAAAGGAATAGACGGGGACCTACACAAGCGGTGGATCACGTGGCTTAATTCGACAGTAAGCGAGGAACCTTACCAGGGCTTGAAGTTCTACTGAAAGCTATTGGAAACAATAGCCCACCGCAAGGACAGTAGACCAGGTGCTGCATGGTTGTCGTCAGCAGGTGGCTTGAGTTGCTCCCTTAAATGGGTTAACCTGCGCAACCCTTGCCCTATGTTTTATATGTCATAGGGGACTGCCCGGGACAACCGGGAGGAAGGTGAGGATGATGCCAAATCAGCATGGCCTTTTGATGCTCTGGGCTGCACACGTGATACAATGGAGCCGACAATGAGTAGCCAAGCCGCAAGGCGGAGCCAATCTCATCAAACGGCCCCTCAGTTCGGATTGAGGTCTGCAACCCGACCTCATGAAGCCGGAATCGCTAGTAACCGCAGATCAGCCACGCTGCGGTGAATATGTCCCTGGGTCTTGTACTCACCGCCCGTCACGTCAAGCGAGTTGGGAATGCCCGAAGTTCCATTTTATGGACCTAAGGCAGGCTCAGTAAGAGGGACGAAGTCGTAACAAGGCACGGGTAGCGGAAGCTGCTCGTGGACTATTTATTTTATTTTTGAAAGAGTCGGTATTGATTAATTCGCGAGTGATCACTGAATTAATCATTAGGTCTTGGTCGCTGTGCCTTAAAGCAGTGACTAGACGGAACAACTCTAAGGAACTTAATTTTCAAACACTACTAAAGAGCCTTATTACTATTGGCTCTTTAGTTATATAAGAGGGAAAAGGAACTTTATGGGTGTGTAGCTCAGCTGGTTAGAGCGCGTCACTGATAATGACGAGGTCCCTGGTTCGAGTCCAGGCATACCCACATATTTAATTTAATATTCTACGAATACTAAATGAAATATATTTTGGTATGCCTGGACTAGAAGACAGAAATACAATTTGACAGAAATAAGAGTTAATATTACCATTATAGGGTAATTTAAAAAATGAATATGGGCCCATAGCGCAGTTGGTAGCGCGCCTCTTTTGCAAAGAGGAGGTCAGGAGTTCGAATCTCCTTGGGTCCACAAAATTAAGAAGAGCTTTTATGGCTCTTCTTTTAATTTTGTTAGATTCAAGGAGATGAGAAGGCTTTTGGTCTGACTGAGACAAAAGCCAGCCTGAGCCAGTTTTAGCAAAAACTGATGCGAGGGCGAATCTCCTTGGGTATAAAAATAATCAAAGAGTCCCGACCTTGAGGCGATTCCAACAGGAAGCGACCGAAAGACGAATCTCCTACCGTATCAGATGAAGAGCTTTTAGCTCTTCTTTTAATTTTGTGAGACCGAAAGGAGATGAGAAGGCTTTTGGTCTGACTGAGACAAAAGCCAGCCTGAGCCAGTTTTAGCAAAAACTGATGCGAAGACGAATCTCCTTGGGTATAAAATAATTAGAGTCCCGACCCTTAGGCGATTTCACCAGAAAACAACCGAAAGACAAACTCCTTCTATTATATCAAAAACATTCAACAATTCCTCTCATTTGACATTTTTAAATGATAATATATCATTTAGTTGTAAGATAGGATAAGAAATGGATGATTACTTAATTAGTGGATTAATTTTTGCAAAAAATCGCAATGAATGTATGCAAGAATTAAATCGCAGACTTAATCTACTATCTCTTACCGAAAAGCAAAAAGCAAAAATGATTAAAGGAGAGGAAGTAATACTAGAACTTTTAAGAAGGACAAACAAGTCATGGGGTTCAAGATGTATTATTTCTAATATAACTGACCCCTTGGCACTTTTAAAACCAAAAAAACTTACTCTTTCCGAACTTATGATAGTAATTGACGAAGTTTATTGTATTATTGAAGAAAATCATCGGTCATTCTCTTATCAATCCGTTGATGTATTGATGGCTATTATCGGCGAATCAAAGAAAAAAAGCCCATATTACAGCGAGCTTTTAACAAGACTAAAAAAGATTGGTCTAAACAAGAAACAAATAAGAGCGTTTATTGAGAGTGAACAATTAATTATCGCACAGTCAAGATGGGGAAAGAAAAATGATTATAGTAAAAAAAAGAAAACTCTAATAAAATTATTTAGGGTTTTTATTTTTATAAAAAAATTACTTCAAAAACTAGAATTCAATTAAAATTTTCTATTAAAAAATCTTTCCAATAATAATTATATCTGGTAAAATAAATTTATAATATTTTTATCAAAAAATGTCTCAAAAATCATTTACCCTAATTGAACTTTTAGTAGTGATTGCCATTGTTGGTATTCTTACAGGATTTTTAATTATATCAGTTTCAAATGCAATAAAAAATGCCGACGATACAAAAAGAAAGGCAGACATTAGGCAAATCGTCAATGCCTTATTAGTTTATAACGTATCAAATCTTGTTTATCCGATAGCAAGCTGCAATATCGGACAAAACTGTCCTTCGGAAGTTAATAATGCGCTTGGAAATTTAGTTAATTCAAAAGACCCAACACCAGGTAATTATTATTCCTATTCTTCTTCTGACGGAAATAGTTTTATTATTGGAGCCATCACATCAGAAAAAAGACTTTATCAATATAATTCATTAACTAGCCAATATTCTACTAGTGCTGTTGTGGGTGAATGTGGTACTGCAAATAAATCATATTATTATTCTGACACAAGTTTTGGATCTGATACATTCTGTTCCTCTGGATTTTTAAGCGTGACTCCATCTTTTCCATCTCCAGATGGAACATCTAGCTGGGTTTGTAATGGTTCAAGTGTAGAAGAAAATGTTTCTTGCTCGGCAAGTAGAAATCAAGCTTTGGGATGTACAAATACGCACGATATGAATTCTGGTATACTGACTATTAGTAGTAATGATTTAATCTATTGCGTATCGGGAACAGCAAGTGGGACCAATAACATTGCTATCAATCCAAATATTTCAACAACAATTATCTTTGATGGTGCGACGACGGTTAATATGGCTAGTCAAAGCAAACCAGCAATTTCATTGGGCTCAAATTCTAGTTTAAATATTATTCTATCAAGCGGTATTACAGTTTCTTTAACAGGAGGAAACGCAGCGAATGGAATAACAGGGGGGAGTAATAATGGAGCAGATACAGCTCCGGTCGCTGGTGGATATGCTGGAATAAATGTCCCTTCAACAGCGACACTAAAAATATATGGATCAGGAAATTTAACTACTCAAGGAGGAAATGCTGGTAATGGTGGAACAGGAGGCATTGGAGGAACAAGCTGCGAAGGTTCTGGAGGTTCAGGTGGCGGTGGTGCAGGAGCAGGCATTGGAGGAAACGGAGGCGCAAGTGGAGCTGGAAATGGTCACGTTGCAACAACATATACGGTTTTTAGTGGTAGTGCAGGCGAAAACTCGGGGAGTGTATATATATTTGCACAAAATGTAAATTCATATGGAGGAAATGGCGGAAACGGAGGCGCAGGAGGAAGTAGTTCTTATAATAATGGATCGGGAGGTGGCGGTGGTTATCCAGGAGCAGGTATTGGCGGCGGTGGTGCTGGCGGCGGTGGTGCTGGTTGGAGATCAGATGGTGGAGGAGGATATAGCGGTGGTGGCGGAGGAGGAACTGGATATACATCTGGTATTGCAGGTACCAATGGTAGCGCTGGTGGAAATGGACAGGTTGATGGAAGTACAACATCTTATGGTGGTGGAGGTTATTTGACAAATTATGGTTATGGGTATTATGGCAATGGAAACGGGGGTACCGGTGGTACTAATGGCACTATATACAGGGTAGGAACTTTTTCGGGAACTATTGCTAACGGAAAGGCAGCGAATGGAACAACTGTCATTAATACACGAAACCAATCAGTTCAAGGATATGGTGGGGGCTATGGCTACACCGAAGGAGGACAAGGGACAATAGATCTTAATTATTCTGGCAGTTAAAAATAAAAAATAGTTTGTTAGTATTACGTTTATATTTTTTATAGTTTTTGATATTATGGTTTCAGGACTTTATATAATTCTTCAAAAGAATTTAGCAAAATGAAAAAAATAAAAAGGGGCATATCATCAATAGAAATAATTTTAGTAGTAATTATAATGTTTTTATTGATGGGGGTTATAATGATTGCCACTATGAATGTTGTGAATGCGGCGAATGATGCAGAGAGGAAAAGCAATATTGCTCAAATTATGAAAATCCTATTGGCAGTAAGGATAAATAGTGGCACTTTTCCTGTAGAAGAATCGGAATGTGATGTTGGAAAAAATTGTTATAATCTTGATGAAGCATTACGAAAACAAAAGCTTGACGAAATTCCAAAAGATCCAAAAGGAGGAGAAAACTATTACAGATATAAATCAAATGGAAATAGTTTTACTATTAAGTGTTGGATGGCAGATAATTCTGAATATGTTTATGATTCAGATTATTAGTATTTTGCTTTTTTAATATAATAATTCTTAATTTATTTTATGGGTATTATTGAAATAATTGTTGTTGTATTTGGTCTATGTGTTTTTGAAATAGTGAGTAGTATTGATAATGCAATAATCAACGCTCACGTATTAAAAACACTTCCAAATAAATTTAGAAAAATATTCCTATTCTGGGGAATAATATTTGCAGTCTTTATCGTTAGAGGTTTTTTGCCGTTTGTAATAGTTTGGATGACCGATCCTTCATTATCTCTCTTTCAAGTAATTGGAGCTGCGTTTTCTAGTGATGAAGCGGTTTCAAAATCTTTGGAGTCTTCAAAACCTTTACTATTGCTTGGTGGAGGAGCATATCTTTTTTTAATATTTATATCTTGGCTGTTTTTGGAGGAAAAAAAATATGCCTTTTTTCTTGAAAAGTATATCCACAAACAAGGAGTTTGGTTCTATGCCATTGCATCAATTTTCACGGTTTTAATAGTCTACTTTTCCATCAAAGTTAATCCTATTTTAGCCTTAGCTGGAACAATAGGTATCAGTGCCTTTTTCATCACCGATGGTTTTAAGAAGAATGCAGAGGAAAAAGAAAAAGAAATGCTTTCGGGTAGTAGTAATATGAGTGCCTGGAGTAAAATATTATACCTAGAGGCAATAGATGCGTCATTTTCTATAGATGGTGTCATTGGGGCATTTGCATTCACAATGTCTATTCCTTTAATTATCCTTGGAAATGGAATCGGTGCTTTTATTGTGAGAGATTTAACTATTAAAGGAATTGATAAAATTAGCAAGTATGCATACCTCAAGAATGGGGCAATGTATGCAGTCGGAGTGCTTGGTTCTATAATGGTTTTAGAGAGCTTTGGACAAGAATATCCATTCTGGTTTATTCCATTATGCTCAATAGGTATCTTGGCAGTATTCTTTGTAATGTCTATAAACGAAATTAAGAAAGAAAAAAAAGATAAAGCAATTAGTTAACTGTTGATAACTTATTAGCCCACATTTTTGGGCATGATATAATAGTTTTAGAGAAAGTTTTAAAATAAAAATAACAATAAAGCCGTCGATCCATTTTTGTATCAGTTCCTAAAGAGGATAGTACGGAAAAGGACAGATGGTAAAAAAATATGGATTTTGATCCTCAAAATTGGGGCTTTGCTATTTATAGTGCCTTTCAAAGATTGTTTGAGAATACAGTTAATTTTATACCAAACCTTTTAGCGGCAATCATTATTTTTGTTATAGGTTGGTTCTTGTCATCTTGGTTAGGAGCGTTAGTTGCAGGGGTCCTTCGCGTATTTAAATTTGATAGTTTGTTTAGAAAAACTGGTTGGGAAAAAGCTTTTGCACAAGCTGAAATAAACATAAGACCATCTGACTTTGTTGGCGTTATTTTTAAATGGATATTTGTAATAATGTTCTTAACAATTTCAACAGAAATAGTTAGTTGGACGTCTTTTACCGAATTACTAAATTCAATAATACTATGGGTTCCTAATCTTATTATCGCCATCGGTATAATGGTTGTTGCCATAGTTGTTGCCGATATCTTAGAAAAACTTGTTAAGGCAAGTGTTGGAAAGATGGGGGTGTCATCCGTTAATTTTCTAGGTTCTCTTGTAAAATGGTCAATCTTTACTTTTGCAATATTTGCGGTACTTATTCAACTTGGTATTGCTGTGACAATAGTTAATACATTGGTAATAGGCTTAATCGCAACAATTAGCTTAGCATTAGGTTTATCGTTTGGTCTTGGGGGAAAAGAAGTTGCCAGTGAAATTGTTAGAGATTTAAGGAACAAGCTCAAAAAGTAACAAAAAAGTTTTTCAAAAAAAGAAAGCACTATTCTTAGTGCTTTTTATTTTAGAAACTGCTCAATAGACTCTTCTATTTTAAGGCATTTCCTTAATAAGAAATCTATGTGACGAAAAGTATCCTCCATTGAAACAAATTCTTGAGCTTCTTTGCACCTAGAATAGCTTTCCTCTAGTGCCTTTTGTCCATAGCAGTCATCTGTTTTAGGTTTTTCAACTTTTCCACTTTCAATAAGTATCTCCTGAGTTTTAATAATCTCAAGACTCGTCTCATTGTTTACGATTCCTTTTAATTCTTTTTGCTCTTCTTCTGAAAATACCAAGCCCATTCCAAAATCAATTACCTTTTGGTTTAAAGATAAAAGATTGATAGTTGTATTTTGTAAATGATAAGCCGTTAGACTATCATCTGCAAATACTGGAAAAGGTAATAGTATTAATATGAGCAAAGCTACCATTAAGGCTTTCATTTCTCTCTCCGCAGTCTTTAAAATAATATATTTATCTATCTGTGTCAATAGGAGATAATACTATTGACAAAAATACATAGTATGTTATAATAAAGGTGCCAAGGTGAGTGGGGGAAGTGGATATGAGAAACGACAATATTGCAAATCCAATCCTTTTTAAAACCCTTATCTTTGACAAATGCATCACGCATTTTCGTTCTTAAACGTAATATAAAAGTTTCAGGATTGTATATTATATCATCGTTAGCAATCCTGCTGAATTATCCTTAATTTTACTAGCATTCCATCTTCGCTAAAGCTTCGGTGGACAAGTCGGGCAAGGATAATTAAGTAAGGTTGCTAAAGAGGTGAAAAAAATGAAAATCGGACTTTATCATTTAATTGAGGCAAGGTATCTTGCTGCTACCTACAGAACAGCAAGAATAACTCCCAAAGATAGACTCCTCTATGAGGTTGAAGTTTCAGAAGATGAAATTTCAGAGATATTTGATCCAGATGAGATCAAACGAATCCAAGGAGGATCCTATTGGGTAGCCCAAGTATTAATGAGAGACATCGTCTGCGGCAATGTGACGTTAAAACATTGCCTTTTTTAATCCGATATAATCTAACACCATCTGGTGTTTTTTATTACAAATATTGACATATATTCATTAGTATTTTATAAAGTATTTATGGACACAGAAGATGTGCTCCTCAAAGAAATTTTTCAGCTCTATGGGGCTGGAGAATACACTCAAGTAGTTCTGTTTGTTGCCAACAATTTTCCTGACCTTAGTTGTGCACCTTCAGAAATCTTGGAAAAATTGGCTTGGTCATATTTTAACCAAGCTAGATATGAGTCAGCAATGGAAATAATAAAACTGTCCGAAGGTTTTGGACATGAACTTCCATCGGTTCGGTCTCATATCGGAGATTGTATTTTGAACAAAATTGATATTGCCTTTGAGGTTTTTGATTTTGGCGGAGTAAACGATCCATATATTTGCAATGCCTTTATTGTCTCAGCCCGAAGCCAGACCGATCCCAGTATTTATATTGGGCAAGCCCTAAGTTGTATTCTCAGGAATAAGAATGCGGACAATATATTTGCCGTTCATATGCTGTATAACATGGGACGGTTATATTTTGAGAGCAGTGATCCTGAGGCAGCAATTGATTATTTCGGTAGAGCTTATGCTCGCTATGGAGAAAAAAATTTTCAATACCGAGCAGATCTGATGTTTTGGGTGGCAAAAGCTTATCAAGAGCTTGGAGACATTGAAGCAGCTATTGAGGCAATTGAAAAATGCCAAGAGCTTTGGCGCGAAGCCATTGATACCGACCCAGCGAATAAAGTTTTCTTGAGTAATCTGTCCAATGCGGACTATGTTTGTCTGGAGTTAATAGAACTTCAGTCCGAATTAATGCATCTTAAGATGCCATAATCAATCTTTTTGGAGGTTGATTTTTTTATTCCCAAATACACCCAACCTTAACTAATCCCTAATTCACATTTGTCATTCCCTCCTGTCTCGCCGCAGGTGGATGAAGAAGGGAATCTAATAAGATGTTTTTAGGTTTGCCATGCGAACTTTCCAAGCCCTAATTACTAGCTGTGCCATTCCGAAGCTTTCTTTTTTAATCGTAGCTCGTAGAGCGAAGAAGAAAGCGTAGGATGATTACGAATTACTAATCTCTAAAGTTCTGTCATTCCCGCGAAGGCGGGAATCTAATAAGATGTATTTAAGCTTTCGTTCAAGAAAGCCACAAAGTACTAATTACTGATTACGAATTACTAGTCCCTAAATTGTCTTTATAACGCACCCTTTAATTTGTTTTAAAATCTGATATAATAGCACTAGATAAAAATTAAATAATTTCAGAATGATATCACAGGAATTAAGAGATAAGTTTCTTACTTTTTTTAAAGAAAGGAATCACAAGATAATACCATCCTCATCGTTATTGCCAACAGATCCAAGTGTATTGCTGACTACCGCAGGGATGCAGCAATTTTCTTTGTATTTATCGGGCAAAAAAGACCCTTTAGAGGACTTTGGAAGTAGGCACCTAGCTTCATGTCAGAAATGTTTTAGAACAGGAGATATAGAAGAAATTGGAGATGATACTCATCATACTTTTTTTGAGATGCTCGGTAATTGGTCAATTGGTCAGGATGAGATAGGATACTTCAAAGAAGGAGCTATACAACTTGCAATGGATTTTTTAGTAGGAGAGTTAGGATTGGATAAAAAAAGATTTTATGTGACTGTGTTTAGGGGAGAAAACGGAATAGCAAAAGATGAAGAAGCTATAGATATTTGGCTTAAGCACGGAATTTCAAGAGAAAAGATTATTGAATGTAGTGCAAAAGATAATTTTTGGGGTCCAGTCAGTAGTATTGGTCCTTGCGGTCCTTGTTCAGAGATTCATTATGATAGAGGTGAGCATTTAGGTTGCGGAAGACCAGACTGCGGTCCGAACTGTGACTATTGCAAGAGAGTTGTAGAAATATGGAACCTTGTTTTTATGCAATACAACCGAAACGAAGATGGAGTTTATGAGCTTTTAAATCAGACAAATATTGATACTGGAATCGGCTTTGAAAGGCTTTTATCGGTATTAAACGAAACTGGATCTGCCTATGAAACGGATATTTTTGAAGGAATGATTAAAAGAATTGAAGAAGTTTCTGGGAAAAAATATGAAAATAATAAACAAGCTTTTAGGATTATTGCTGATCACACAAGAAGTGCGATATTTTTGGTGGGAGATGGAATAGAGCCATCAAATATTGGGCAGGGATATATTCTGCGAAGAATTATCAGAAGATGCGTTAGATACTCAAAAATGCTAGGAATGACGAATGATTTTAGTTTGGGTGATTATGTTTTTGAAAAATATAGCTCTGTTTATAATGAACTAAATGGAAGTAAAGAAAGGATATATGGAATAATAAGAAACGAGGAAGAGAAATTTGAAAAAACTATTAAGACTGGATTAGCAATTCTTGAGAAAAAATTAGAAACTATAGATAGCAATATTATTAGCGGAGAAGACGCTTTTGATCTTTATCAGAGTTATGGCTTTCCGGTTGAATTGACCGAAGAAATTGCCAGTGAGAAAGGTTTTAAAATAGACAAAGTTAGCTTTTTGGAAGCATTAAAAAAGCACCAAGACTTATCACGCGCAGGAGCAGAAAAGAAATTCGGAGGAGTTGGAAAAGATGCTGGCGAAGAGGGTGCAAAACTGCATACAGCAACACATTTGTTGCACGCTGCCTTAAGACAAGTAATTGGAAGTCACGTTCAACAAATGGGATCTGATATTAACGTAGAAAGATTAAGGTTTGATTTTTCCCACACACAAAAATTGTCTTCGGACGAAATAAAAAAAATTGAGGAATTAGTTAACCAAAAAATCAAGGAAAATCTAGAAATTAAAAAAGAAGAAATGGGGCTGGAAGATGCCCAAAGTGCAGGAGCACTAGCGTTTTTTAAAGAAAAATATCCTGAAACTGTTAAGGTGTGGACAATTTATAACCCAACATCAGGTGAATGTTTTTCAAAGGAGATTTGTGCTGGTCCGCATGTTAATAAAACTAGCGAATTAGGAATTTTTAAAATCATTAAAGAAGAAAGTTCCAGTGCTGGGGTTAGAAGAATAAAAGCAGTTTTAATAAAATAAAAATCTATGGGCTAGCCCCATAGTCCTGAAGCGGACTCAAAATTTTACAAATTTATACTACTTTCGGCAGTATCGTAAAATTTTGTGATTTATGTTATTTCCTCCGCTTCACTACGGACTTGCCCTTCAAATACGGGTCAATTGCCCGTGGTAGAAGGACAATAAATAAAAAAAATATGCGCAAACAAATTTACGATATTATCCCACCAAATAAAATAAAACAACAAGAACAAGCAATAGAAACAAGAGAAGAATTAGAAGTTCAAATAAAAGAAGATATGCCAGTTTATCAAGTAGAAAAAAGAAAGAAAAAGAAAAATGGATTCAAGGGTATAATGATTGCAGCAATAATTTTTATTGTTGTTGGTGTTTTTGCATTTTATTTTCTAACCGACACCAAAGCCGAGGTAAAAATTTATCCAAGAATACAGCAGGTAAGTGGAGAGAAGTCTGTTGTGGTTGCTGTTGTTGATAACTATAATCTTCGCGAAGGTGATACGAGGATTATTTTAAATGGAAAGGAATTCAACGAAGAACAAACCTATACAACCATAATCAAATCAACTGGCAGTGCTGGTGGTGGCGGTACAGCCAAAGGAAAAATAAAGGTATATAACAAATTTAGTCCAGCAACACCTCTTACCCTTAAAACCGGAACACATTTCTTGTCAGATAAAGGCGAAAAATCATATCATTCGTTATCGGTTATAAATATTCCAGCCGCAACTAGTGATGGTCCAGGTATGGTTGAGATTGAAATTGAAGCAGATGAACCAGGAAGTGAGTACAATATTGATTCGGCAAAATTCTCTATCCCAAAACTAAATGGAACAGAATACTACTCTACTACATGGGCTGAAACATCAACCTCAATTACAGGAGGAGTGAAAAGCGATACTTTGGCAGTTTCACAAAATGATATAAACACAGCGAAAGATAAATTTAAAGAACAGCAGTTATCAACAATAGTATCTTCTCTTTCAGGTAATATTCCAGAGGATTATGTCGTAATAGATGGCGCCACTATTCAAGATGTATCTGATTTTAAGGTCAAGGCAAAAAGCGGAGACAAAGTTGACTCCTTTGAGGTTTCTGGTAAGATAAAAACCAAGATTGTAGCAGTTAAAAAGGCAGATTTAGAAAACTTAATCGGAATTATTGGCAATCTTGAAGAAGGAAAATCTCCTACATTCCAAAATTCTACCTTTAAGGCTACTGGAATTATTGAAAAGAACAACGCTTTTGAAATGAATCTTTCTGTTTCTTCTGATATGTTTGTGGCTTCAAGCGGAGAGGCTTTAACAGAAAAAATTGCAGGGAAAAGTAAGGATGAAGCAGTAAATATTATCAAGGAAGATACAGAAATTGAAAAAGTTGAAATAAACCTTAATCCTTCTTGGAAAGGAAATCTTTCTAATAATAAAAACAACATAATAATTAAAATAGAAACAACGAAATAGGGAAAGACTTGGGTTCAGGATTGAGATTTAAGAAATACAAATTATAAAGATAGAATCTTTTGTTTTGAGTAGCGTCGTCGCTACTATTATATCTCTTGACCAAAATCAAAACTTTTGCTATTGTTTTAAATATCTTTTGAGATGGTTAAACAAAACGATAAAATACTTAGAGAAGGGGTAGTCGAAGAAAGCCTACCTAATGGTTTTTTTAGGGTCGCCATGGATGACGGCTCTGAAGCTCTGGCTCACCTAGCTGGAAAGCTTCGTATTTTCAAAATAAAAATACTTCCTGGAGACAGGATTACCGTAGAATTTACTCCCTATGACACCAGAAGGGGTAGAATAATTTTTAGAAAGAAATAATATACTTATATGAAAGTAAACCCATCAGTCAAAAAAATGTGTATGGATTGCAAAATCGTTCGCCGAAAAGGACGTGTTTATGTGATTTGTAAAAAAAACCCAAAGCACAAACAAAGACAAGGTGCATAACATTAATATAATTTAAGAGACACTATGGCAAGAATTATAGGAATCAACATTCCTGACGAAAAAACAATTGATATCGGCTTGACTTATATCTATGGCATTGGACCTTCTGTTAGTAAGAAGGTTTTAGCTGAGTGCAATATTGATTTAAAAAAGAAAGTTAAAGATTTAACTCAAGATGAAATCGGTAAATTAAAGCAGGTTATTGAAAAGAATTTTAGGGTCGAAGGTGAACTCCGAAGAGATGTTATGATGAATATCAAGCGTCTTAAAGATATTGGTAGTTGGAGAGGAAGCAGACACGCAAAAGGTTTACCTGTAAGAGGTCAAACATCTAGAATCAACAGCAGAACTGTTCGCGGTAATCGTAGAAATACCGTTGGATCTGGTAGAAAAGCTCCACCTTCACCAAAATAAACCTTAATTTATATATATTAATTAGTATTTGAAGATAGTCCTATGGGTAAAAAACATGTTATCAAAAAAACTGAAGAAGAGATGATTAAGGAGGGTGAAGCCGTTGAGAAAGCTATGCAAAAGAACACCTCTGTTGCTAGAGCACCTCTCGGAAAAGAAGGTAGGGTCTATATTTTTAGCTCTTACAATAACACCATCATTAGTTTAACTGATGCAAATGGAAATGTTTTAACAGGTAAATCAGCTGGAAAGCTTGGATTTAAAGGAACAAAAAAATCTAGTCCTTTTGCTGCATCTAAGGTAGCCGAAGCTGTCGGCTTAATTGCTGAAAAAACAGGAGTAAAAAGATTGCAAGTGGTTGTAAAAGGTGTTGGCTCTGGCAGAGAATCTGCTTTGAGATCAATCGCTAATCAAGGATTTGAAATTTTATCAATCAAAGACGCAACTCCTATTCCACACAATGGTTGTCGCGCTAAAAAACCAAGAAGATTATAATTTGTGAGTGAAGCTAAATTATGAAAACACAAGCCAAATGTAAAATTTGCAGGAGAATGGGAGAAAAGCTTTTCCTTAAAGGGGAAAAGTGTATGTCTAATAAATGTGCAATGATTGAAAGACCATTTGCCCCAGGACAACGTGCAAAGAAAAGAAGATCAACTCTTTCAGAATATGGAAAAGAGCTTGCAGAAAAGCAAAAAATGAAGAGATGGTACCAATTATCAGAATCTCAATTTAAAAAGTACGTCAAAGAAATCTACAAAGATAGAGCTAAGATAAAAAGTGTTGCTGATGCACTCGTAGCGAAAATTGAAGTTCGCTTGGACAATGTAATTTTTAGATTAGGTTGGGCAAGATCAAGAAGTCATGCTATCCAACTTGCAAGTCATGGACACTTCTCAGTAAATGGAAGAAAGGTTGATATCCCTTCAATGCAACTAAAAGTAGGAGATATTATTACTGTTAGAGAAGGCTCAAAAGGTAAAGACACATTGAAAGACATTTTGGAACTCATGAAAAAGAGTACCACTCCAAAATGGATATCATTTGATGCTTCTAAAATGCAAGCCACTATCACTAGATTGCCTTTAGCCGAAGATGTTCAATTGCCAGCTGATATTACAACTGTTTTTGAATTCTATTCAAGATAATATTAAGTTTAAGGTAATTAAAACTTAGGATTTTTAATCTTAAAAAAATAATAAAATATGATTTCATTACCAACTTCTATCAAAAACAAAAAAATAAAGGAAAATCATTCTGTTTTTGAAATAGAATCATTATATCCTGGATATGGAGTTACTATTGGTAACGCCCTCCGAAGAGTAATCTTATCGTCTCTTGTCGGTGCTGCTGTCACAGAAGCAAAGATCAAAGACGCCCCACACGAATTTTCTACAATTCCAGGTGTTAAAGAAGATGTTTTAAACATTTTAATGAATCTTAAACAATTAAGATTTAAAATGTATGGAACAGAACCACAAACGGCAACTTTGAAAGTAAAAGGAGAAAAAGTCGCACTAGGAAAAGATTTTAAATTTTCTCCAGAACTAGAACTCGCTAATCCAGATCTTCATATTGCCACCATTACTGAAAAAACAACTGAACTGGAAATTGAAATAAAAGTTGAGAAAGGGGTTGGTTATGAATTCCAAGATGATCCTAAGAATAAGAAGGGTATTGGGGTTATCGGGCTTGATGCAGCATTTACTCCTATCAAGAGAGTAAACTATATTGTTGAAAATATGAGGGTTGGAAAGAGAACAGATTTTGACAAGGTAAGTCTAGAGGTTGAAACTGATGGAACTATTACCCCAGAGGATGCATTAGCCGAAGCTCTCAATATTTTAATTTCACACTTCTCTTTTCTTAAGGATGATTTTTTTGGAGTAGAAGCTCCAAAAGAAAAGAAAGATGAAATAAAAGAGAGTGAAGTTGAAGAAGTAATAGAAAGTAATGGAGAACCGGAAGTAAAAAAAGAAGCGAAAAGGTAAAAAAAGCAACTACCAAAAAGAAAAAGTAAAAGGTAAAGAAAAAGTAATAAACGATTAAGAGACCATGAATAATTTAATAAAAGGCAGAAAATTTCATAGGAAAGCAGGACCAAGGAAAGCCTTGTTAAAAACCTTGGCAACGTCTCTTTTGACAAAAGAAAGAATAACTACTACCGAAGCGAAAGCTAAAGAGTTATCTCCTTTTGTTGAAAAGAAGATCACCAAAGCAAAAAAAGGCGATATTGCTGCAAGAAGATATCTAGCTAGATTTTTTAACGAAAAGACAGTAAAGAAATTAGTTGATGATATCGCACCTCGCTACAAAGAAAGAAGTGGTGGATACACTAGGGTCGTCAAATTAGGAGCAAGAAAATCTGATAGTTCAAAAATGGCTGTCATTGAATTGGTTTAGTCAAGTAAAATAAAAAAATATGGAAAAAGAAGTTAAAAAAGAAATATATACCATTGACGCCAAAGACAAAGTTCTTGGACGCTTAGCAACAGAAATCGTTGCCATTTTGAGAGGAAAGAACAAGCCAGACTATATGCCAAACAAAGATTCTAATAACTATGTGGTTATTAAGAACATTGAGAAGATTGTCGTCACTGGAAACAAAATGGAAAATAAGACATACTTTAGCCACACAGGATATTTGGGTGGTGAAAAGAACACTCCAATGAAAGTCGTTTTTGAAAAAAACCCAGGTGAAATTTTAATTAGGGCAGTGTCAGGAATGCTACCTAAAAATCGTCTTAGAGACAAACAATTAAAACGTATTAAGTTTGAATAATATGCCAAAGGAAAAAAAATCTTCCGAAACAACTGAAAAAAAGGAGAAAAAGGTGGCAACAAAAAAGGAACCTAAAGCAGTAAAAGAACCAAAAGCAACTGTTAAGAAAGAAAAGACAGCTGAGCCAAAAAAGAAAGTTGCTAAAAAGAAAGAAGAAGTTACTGAAGCTACTGGTACTGTTGCTAGCGAAGTTGCTGCAGTTAGTGACGAAACAAAGAAGGAGAACGCAAGAGCAATGAACGAAATGTTCGGTCTAGTTTCTTATGACTTTGATGATGAATCAGATCTTCCTACCGATATTAATTACGACGAATCAAGCAATGATTACTTCGTAGGAACAGGTAGAAGAAAGACCTCAGTAGCACGTGTAAGGCTTTACACAAAAGGGGATAAAACCATTTCTGTCAACGAAAAAAAATTCAAAGAATATTTCACCAGTGATGACCTACAAAGAATTGTTATGTCATCTCTAGAAAGAATGAAATCTGTTGGTAAATTCAAAATTACTGTTGTTGTAAAAGGTGGAGGAATCCGCTCTCAAGCAGAGGCAGTAAGACATGGAATTGCAAGAGCATTAACTATCTTCAACCCAGAATACAGAAAGAGGCTTAGAAGGTCTGGATACCTAACTAGAGATCAGAGAATGAAGGAGAGAAAGAAATTCGGTCTTAAAAGGGCTAGAAGAGCTCCACAATGGTCAAAACGTTAATCTTATCGTTATATTACTTTTTCAAAACAAAGCACGCCCACTAGGGCGTGTTTTTGTTTACAATTTAAACTAAGTATGCTATTTTTCTAAAGGACCTTTGAGAGGTGTAAGATGACAAAATGTATTCACTGCGGAGAAGAAATTGAGAATAAAAATTATTACGCCGATATCCTTGGCGGGCATTATCAAGTAGCTCCAGGATTTGACGATATTTTTGTTCTTTGTGAGAAGTGTTACCATTCTAACCTTGATCAATTAATTAAAAGGGAAAAGTTTAATCTTGATCAATTAATCCATGTAAAAAATGGTACACTTAAAATGAATTGGAAGCAATTCTTTAAACTGAGAAATGACTTCAAGCGGCGAGAAATACCAGAGATAGATGAGGCTTATTGTGATTTGGTTAATCTCTTGGTCTATTTAGGGTTTTTAACCTATAATCCCAATGGATCCTGGATGTTTGTGGAAAGTTATTATAATATACCAAGTCTTTATTACGATACAATCTTTGGCTGTCTATTCTTCAAGACAAAAGAAGAAATTAAGAATTTTTGGAAGGTAAAAAAAGTAAAAGGATACGAAGAGTATCAAGAAAAGCCACAAGTATTTCACCTTGTTGGTCTTTCAAGAATCTAGAGACAAAAGTCTCTTTTTTAATGAGGAGCTGGGTATTGACAAATATTTTTAGTAGTTTATAATGGTATTATCACGTAAAGGTGATTTTGATGACAAACGAGAGTAAGAAAGTAAAAACTTCCGAATGGAAGGTATTTGTATCGATGTTGATCATTGTTTGGAGTATTACTGCTTTCAGTATCCTTGATAATATTTCCAGTATCATAGTGATGATTGGATTATCTCTCTGCTTTATTTTCAAAGAGCATTTTATAGATAACAATATAAACACTTGTTTTTTAAATGATATCGTGGGTTTTGATGTTCACGAAGCGTATATAGAAAAGTTCAATTATACTCGCTGGGAAACACTATTGTTATTCACAATATCTATTATCGGATTACGAGTAGCTTCAATATTTGAATACGTTGTTTTTACTTCAAGTATGGCAACAATAATGATTATTTTCGGATTAATCTATAATTTCCTTCCGGAAATAAGAGAGTATTATATGCACTTTAACAATATAAAAAATATACAAAGATACGAAGAAAAAGAATTAGAACTTGTTGATTCAATATATAAAACCAGATCAGTTTTTTCTGGATTAATAACAGGAACATTTCTTTTTTGTTTATCAGTCAAACAAATAACCGATCCATTACATTCAATAATCGTATATGCGTTCATAATAGGAATAATATACTATACCTATCAGACATCAATCAACGATAATACAGGAGGGTTAAATACTATATTCAATTACAGTTCGCGCAGACCAAATATGTGTGGATGTACTTGCTAAAAATAATATAGCGTCTAAATATTTTAGACGCTTTTTATATATAAAAAAATGGCATCTTTTATATGATGCCTTTTATTGAAACATCTCCTACATTTCCTATTCTATTTATCGTAGGGGTGCTTATTGAACTACTTGACTGAGGGGTAGTAGATATTGTTGTGTCTATGCTTTTAGATACTTCGGGGTTGGAATAATATTCAGTATTTGATTCTGGACTAGAGTATACTTCAACATCAGAGTAGGTTGGACTTGAATAAGTATTACTTACATAATTATCTACTTCTGAATATGCGCTAGGAGCCGAATATACGGTCTCCTGATATTGATTTTCTGGTATACTTATCTGAGCACTTGAATAAGACGAAGGTCCATTTCCTATTGGGTTGACCTGTACGTTCATTGTCTCTATCACTTCTCCTCCACGGTTATCACTTACTCTCACCGAAACTGTCATATATTGAATACTTGAAATATGATTCGGTGAAGTCACCGTCACACTTAAACCAGAAGGATCTACCGTCACCGCTCCTTCACTTGCTGACCAGAAGTAATACAGTTGGTCTCCATCTGGATCATATGCCGACACGCTTGCCGTAATCAAATCGCCAGAATTTACCACCGTAGTCCCAGAAATCGTCGCCGTAGGCGGATTATTAGTTGGTCCTGTTGTTGGTATCGGAGTCGGAGTGCCTATTGGGTTGACCTGTACGTTCATTGTCTCTATCACTTCTCCTCCACGGTTATCACTTACTCTCACCGAAACTGTCATATATTGAATACTTGAAATATGATTCGGTGAAGTCACCGTCACACTTAAACCAGAAGGATCTACCGTCACCGCTCCTTCACTTGCTGACCAGAAGTAATACAGTTGGTCTCCATCTGGATCATATGCCGACACGCTTGCCGTAATCAAATCGCCAGAATTTACCACCGTAGTCCCAGAAATCGTCGCCGTAGGCGGATTATTAGTTGGTCCTGTTGTTGGTATCGGAGTCGGAGAACTCGTTGGTATCGGAGTCGGCTTATATGTCGGTACGGGTGTTGGTTTTGGCATAACTGTGACTGGTAGTGTTGCAAATGCTTGTCCTCCCTTACCATCAGTCACATAAATCATTACTGAAACCTGGATTGTTGCCTTTACTAAAGGCATTTTTATCGTAGTACTTACTCCACTTGGAGTATTTACATATCCTTCGGATGCAGTCCACCTATATGATAACTGATCACCATCTATGTCATTGGCTATTGCATTAACATAAATTATATTTTCGGAATAAGCATATCGTTGACCAGCAATATAAACTGTTGGATTATGATTTATTGTTGTAGTTGGTACTGGATATGGTGGCAATGTCGGTACGGGAATTGGTACATATGTTGGTACTGGTGTTGGATACGGATTGACCGTTGGTACTGGAGAGGGTTCATTGGCGACAATATTTATTGCCATTTTATCAGATCCAATTCCTCCTTTGTTGTCAGTACCGGTAAATGTTAAAGTGACCATCGTATTTTTTGTCACCCTTGGCGCAATATATCTAGTAGATAAACTCCTCGCATTTCCAAAGGAACCACGACTTGCACTCCACGATACTGATACTTGGTCGCCATCTTGATCAACAGCAGAACCAATGATATCAACAGACTCTCCACTATTTACAACTTTATCCGAACCTGCACTTACAGTAGGGCAATGGTTGTTTTCAAAATGATTAACACTTACATCACCTGAATACTGGCTTGAGTACTCATCGGCAAAAACAAATCCGTTGATGCCGAAAATCAAAACAACTAAAACTAATAGCACTTTCTTCATTTTTTACACCTCTTTGAAATGAGCTCTGCTTTCTCTGAAAGCATCAGTGCTATAATAATATAATTAGGCTTATTGTCAAGTAATTAGCACACTATTTTGTAAACAAAAAACTACTACAATGAGTAGTTTTATGGAATAAGTCTAGTTGATACTAGTAATTGACTATCTTTTAATGCGATTAATGTTTTGCTATTATTGTCAAACCAGATTTTTGAGTAACCATCGCCAGTTAGTTCAAATGAGTTTATCTTATCTCTATTATCTATCTCATTAATCCTTATCTTACCATCTATAATAGCAGCAAAATAATCATCAGCTACCCACACAATATCCGTTATTTTTTGTGAAAAATTTGATAGCAAGATAAATGAATCAGTCTTTTTGAAGAAAGGGCTTTCATAATCTTTTAGAAGCATTAACCATACTCCATAATCGGTAATAAATATCACTTTATCCGAAAGGGTGCGATAGCTTATTTTTGTCGTAGAATCAAGTACCTTTATAAATAATTTTGCTTTACCCTCATAAAAATAATATGTTTTATCGTCTTCAACCAAAAATATTCGTCCTTCAATTATTTTTAATTGATATGTTGAATCCTTCTTAAAGGGGAAAGTGTCTTTGGTTAGGATTTCAATTCCTTTGGTAAAAGTGTTCATTCGGTTTAGGATTCCGTCCTCCATTGTATATAATCCATCGCCATGTTTTGCAAATGCAGACACAGGCTCTTCTTTTAATAATTCTTTTTTGCTCGTTTGTATGTTTAAGGAGTAAAGCTTACTTTTAGAGATAAAGTTCAGATTATTATCCCCATCCCATATTATACTTTCAGCTGTTTTGTCAATGTCTTTTAAGACAGTAATCTTACTTTTCGTTCCAGACAGTTCAAGCAAAAAATAATTACTCAAAGTATTTTTTACCAAAGCTTTTTTTTGGTCAGGAGAAAAATAAAGTTCTTTTATTTTTCCTAACTCTTTCGCTTTTGCACTTGAAAGTATTAATTGTTCTTCTTGTGTCTTGGAATTAATAACAAATACTTCGCCAGTTTCTTTAAATGTTAGAAAGTTTTGGTCGGTAATATTATAAACAGATGTAATGTCAGAAAATTTTGATTCAAAGGAAATATTATTAGGGAAAAGGATTATATTCTGAGCTTTAGCAACCATTTGCTCTTCAACTAATAAAGATTTTTCCCAAGTGAAATATCCTTCTTTTTGCACTTTTATACTATGTTTTCCAGGCAACATTTTTTGGGCAAGTATCTCTCTGGAGAACCCATCAGTTTTACTTATGTACTTGTCATCTATAAATACATCAGCTCCGCTTTGGGCAGTTTTTACATAAACTCCCCCAGTTTTCAAAACTTCATTTTTCTTCCAATCAAAATCATATCCTTGTGCTTGTAAAATAACAATTGTAGAAACCACTCCGAATCCAATTATAAGGAGTATTAAAAAAGAGATCTTTATTCTTTTATCCATGATATTAAAAGATTATTATTTAGTACTACAATACAACAAAAGATATCTTTTACCAATATTGACAAGTATTGCTATATATTGTAATTTAAGTCTAGTGATTTAGATGCACATTGCTGATAGTGAATGTTCCTCAATTAAGGACATTAAGAATGTAGAAATCTATTTAGCAGTGTTTTCGGGAGAGAAAATACTGATATATAGACCCAAGCAAAGTAGCTCACAAGAACAAGATCTTTGGAAAATCCCAAGCTATTACTCAGATATTTGCAGCATTGATAGTAATTACATAGATGCAATTATGAGCGAAGCAAACAAAACCTTGATGGACAATGTTTGCATGGAGTTTGGTCCAATTACCAATTACGAACTTGTTCCTGTATGGCTAGAAGAAGGTAATGTCAAAGAATTGTCATTTGTAATAACAATTCCTTGTGAGACCCTGAAAATCTCGTCAGTATCAGGAGTTCTTTTTCCAAATTTTAGTGAGGGGGTTGTAAAAAAAAGAATCGGATTCTTTTCGGAGGAAAGCATTCAAAACTTAGAAGTTGACCCAAAATCAAAAACTATGATAACTAAAATCTTTAGTTATCATAAAGCATGAGATTAAAATCTCTACCCGCCCATTCAAGCGGGTTTTTTATATTTTTTATTTCTTAATATTAAGAACAAATTTAATTAAAAAATGAACGTTAATAATTGTTTTTTATATAAAGATAGTCCCTTTTTTCAAGGTTTCTTTTCACCTTTCACAAACTTGTCAATATGGGTTTTATTGGCTACAATTAACTTGCCCAATTCACAGCGATGAATTGGATATATTATTAAAATTAGCGTGAAAATAATGAAAATAGGAATAGACTTAGGCACAAAAAATTCACTAGTTTTTATCCCGAATAAAGGAATTGTCTTGAATGAACCATCTGTAGTTGCAGTTTCTCTTTTAGATAACAAAGTTATGGCTGTTGGACATGAGGCAAAAGAAATGATCGGAAGAACTCCAGATACTATCAAAGTTTATAGACCCCTGAGAGAGGGTGTTATTGCCGACTATAGAACAACACAAGCTATGATAAGGCACTTTATAAATAATGTTAATACTGGGTTTTCACGATTTTTTAAGCCAGAATTATTAATTGGTGTACCAGCTGGCATTACCTCAACCGAAAGAAGAGCTGTTATAGAGTCGGGTATGTGGGCTGGAGCAAAAGATGTCTTTTTAGCAAAAGAGCCTATTCTTTCAGCTATAGGGGCTGGCATTCCCATTAATTCATCTTCGGGACATATGATAGTAGATATTGGAGGTGGTACAACTGAAGTCGCGGTTATTTCTCTTGGAGGAATTGTTAGTGCACATTCTTTAAGGGTTGCTGGAGATAAATTAGACATTGCGATTACAAATTTCATCAAAGACAAATACAATCTTGCAATCGGAGAACAGACTGCCGAAGAAATAAAAATCAAAGTAGGTACTGCAATGAACGAAAAAGAACCTAGATTCTTAGAAATCAAAGGGCGTGATATAATGCTGGGATTACCCAAAACCATTAAAGTTAGCTCAAATGAGATATGCATTGCAATCGCAGAACCCTTAAAAGATATTATTCAATGTATTAAAAACGTTCTTAGAGATACTCCGCCCGAATTGTCTGCAGATATTATGGATAAGGGTATGGTTATTGCAGGGGGTGGAGCTTGCCTCAAGAATATTGCATCCCTTTTTTCCGAAGCAACTGGAGTTCCATGTTTCGTTGCCGAAGAACCACTTGCTTGTGTTGCTAAGGGTACTGGCGTTATGTTAGATAACTTAGAAGTTTATAAGAGAAGTATAATGTCAAAAAAGTAAAATGACAGACGACAAACTTATAATTGAAGGGAGAAAAAAACTTGCAGGAGAACTTGAAGTAGCTGGATCAAAAAATGCCGCTTTTCCTGTGTTAGTAGCATCGCTCCTAACTGAAGAGGATTGCATTATAGATAATTTGCCTCTCATTGAGGATATATATAGATTACTTGAGATATTCCAAAGTATGGGAGTTAAGGTAGAGTGGCTAGGAGAAAGAAGAATAAGAATAAATGCAAAAAACGCCGATCCCAAGAAAACTAATGCAGATTTAGTCTTGAAATTTAGGGGTTCGGTGGTTCTGATTGGATCTCTATTAGCCAGGTTCGGAAGGGCAAAATTACCTCAACCAGGCGGCTGTGTTATTGGGGTGAGGACCATTGATTCTCATCTAGATGTTTTTGAACAGATGGGAGTACTAATAAAAAAAGAAAAAACTAGAAAAAATAGAAAAGATAAAAACGATTATGCTTTTTTACTAAAACAAAAAAGCTCTGAGTCTGTAGTAATATTAGATGAAATAAGTGTTACGGCAACCGAAAACGCTACTTTACTCGCAACAGCCTTTAAAAAAGTGACAATTATTGGTGGGGATGTGGATTACCCTAACAGAGAACTAATAAAAGTTCTTACCAAAATGGGGGTAAGATTCAGGGGGGAAGGCTCTCATCAACTAGAAGTTTATGGTTGTGAAAAGCTAAAAGGATTTAAGCATTCTATAATGTATGATCCAATTGAGGCGGGAACATTTATTATTCTTGCCGCTACAACAAAGGGAGATATAGTTATTAAAAACGTTGAATATTACTATTTAAGTTATTTTCTAAAAAAACTCAAATCGTTTGGCGTTAACTTTGAAATAATTCCTCAAAAAAATAATCTCGTAGACATAAAAATGCTACCTAGCAAGAATATTGTTATCAAGAAAGTCCAAGCATTACCATTTCCTGGTTTTCCCTCGGACTTACTGCAGGTTGTTGGAGTATTAGCTACCCAGACAAAGGGGTCAACTATTTTACACGATCCTTTATACGAAGGGAGGTTAAAATATTTAGATGCGTTAACTAAAATGGGAGCAGAAGTATTTTTATCAGATCCTCATAGGGCAACCATAAATGGTATTACAAAACTATATGGTCAGGATGTTGGATCGTTTGACTTGAGAGGAGGAGCATCTCTGATTATCGCAGGACTTATTGCCGACGGAGTCACCACGATTAGTAATACATATCAAATTGATAGAGGATACGAAAAAATAGAAGAAAGACTAAGAAAAATTGGAGCAAATATTAAAAGAGTAAGTCAGTAAAAAATGGAATCAATTGGGCATAAAAAGGAAAAAGAATTATTAGGAAGACTTATTAAAAGTGATAGAATACCCCATGCAATTCTTTTTTCTGGTCCCCAAAAAATTGGCAAGAAAAAAGTTGCAATTGAATTTGTAAAGTCAATATTTTGCAACAATAGAGAAAAAGGGTGGGGATTTTGTTCGGAGTGTTATTCCTGTCGCAATATTGATAGCAATAGTATTCCAGATTTTAATCTAATTACCACCGAAGAAGATTCAAAAGAAATAAAAATAGAACAGATTAAAAATCTGCAAGATAAGTTTTCTTTAACTTCGTTTAGTGGGGGGTATAAGGCGGGAATAATTGATAATGCGCATTTAATGAACATTCACGCTCAAAATTCATTTCTTAAAACCCTAGAAGAACCAAAAGGGAAAACTATAATTATTTTAGTGACAGATCGTCCAGATTCTTTACTTCCAACAATATTTTCAAGAGTCCAAAACATAAAATTCTCAATATTACCTAAGGATGAAATTGAAAAGCATTTAAAAGTGCTTGGAGCATCTGAAAAAGAGTCAAAAGAAATATCGGCGATATCGTCTGGTCAAATTGGAAAGGCAATTGACTATTATGCTATTCCAGAAAAAAAAGAATGGTTTGATCAAATAATGTTAGACATAAATATTTTAAAAACGGCTAATTTGGGAAAACGTTTTCAGTATTCAAAAGAAAAATCTGAAAATTATGAAGAATTAATTGAAATACTTGAAGCCTGGGAAAGATATTTTCGTAAAGAATTAATACTAAGAATAATAAAACCAGATAACAAAGAATATAGCGCCCAAAGACTTAAAAGCATAATCAAGAAAATTGAAAAATCAAAATATTTAATAGAAAACACTAACTCCAGTAAAAAATTGGTTCTTGACGAGCTAATGATGGAACTATAACTTCATTATAAATAAAAAAACAAACATATGTATTTAGAGATAATAAAATCAATTGAACCAGAATTTGAAAAAGCTTTAGATTTTGCACAAAAAAAAGTTGCTTCCTTTAGGACTGGTAGAGCTAATGCTGCAATAATAGAAGATATAAAAGTTGAATGCTTTGGGGATTTACTTCCAATAAAACAGCTTGCAGCTATTTCATCTCCATCGGCAAAACAATTAATGGTTCAACCCTGGGATAGATCTTATTTAGAGCCAATAGAAAAAGCTCTTCAAAGGGAGATGAGTGGATTATCAACAAGAGTTGAGGGGGCTAGTATTATCATAACAATGCCTCCAATGTCAGAAGAATTGAGAAAAGAACTCGCAAAATCATTAGTTCAGGTTGACAATGGCGCAAAAGAGACTATCAGAAAATATAGAGATCAGGCATGGTCAGATATCCAAGCTAAGACACGAGAGGGTTTGATAAGAGAAGACGATAAATTCAAAGCAAAGGAAAAACTACAAGAAGTTGTTGATAAATATAATAGTAAGATAGATGAAATTGTCAGCAGGAAAAAAGCTGAAATAGAAGGATAATCGCTTTATTGCATTTTAATTTAATAATTATGATTTTATTAGATATTTTAATTTTTTTATTCATACTTGGGTTGGTAGTAATGGTTCATGAATTGGGTCATTTTTGGGCAGCAAAACTTACTAAGACCAGAGTTGATGAATTTAGTATTGGATTTCCTCCTAAGATATGGGAAAAGAAAATAGGAGAAACAAATTACGTTTTAGGTGCAATTCCGCTGGGAGGATACAATAAGATATACGGTATGGATACTGAAGACGAAAAAAGTGATACCGACCCCCATAGCTATGACACAAAAGGTCCGTGGTCTAAGGCTTTTATCTGTTTTAATGGAGTTTTTATGAATATCATTTTTGCAGGACTAGTTTTTTATGTAGTTATGTTTTCATATGGTTTCAAAAGTTATATGCCCCTTATAATGGATGATTACCATTTCAAAGCTGGACAGCAAGAAAACAGAGTCCTAGTAAATGGGGTAAAGGCGGATTCGCCAGCTGAAAAATCTGGAATAAAGGCTCATGATGTTATCCTTTCGGTAGATGATAAAGATATTCACAATGGCAAACAGATGAGCGAGGATGTATCAATCAAATCTGGACAACAGGTAAGTATTAAATATTTAGAATGGTCTTCAAAACAAGAAAAGATAGCTTATATGGTACCAGAATATGACAACGAGACCAAACGGGCAATTATCGGAATTGGAATGACCGAAATTGTTGTCATAGATTACAATAAGCCAATAGACAAAGTATTGTCTGGATTCCTTCATGCCTATAACTACATAGATTATTCATTAGTAGCTATGGGACACATGTTTAATCTCTCTGTTAAAGAAAAAAGTATTGAGCCTCTATCGTCCTCAATGACTGGTCCCGTTGGTATCTTTGCGGTCACTAAGATAATTGTTCAGAATGGATTTATAGAAGTTGTTAATTTAGTAGCAGTATTATCGTTAGCACTAGGAATAACAAATCTCTTACCAATTCCAGCAATGGATGGAGCCAAGCTTATTTTTATCGGATTAGAGTCTATCAATAAAAAGATATTTAATAAAGACTTACAAGGAAAAATAGAATTAGGAGGATTTGCAATTCTGATATTATTAGCCGTATTGCTAATAGTAAAGGATTTTATACAGTTCAAAGACATAATTTTTAGATAGTAAAGCAATATGAAACAGTCACACTTATTTACGAAAACACAGAAAGAAAATCCAGCTGGAGAAATTAGTATCAATGCTCAGTATTTAATTAGAGCTGGATTTGTTGATAAATTATCTTCAGGTATTTACACTTTTCTTCCATTAGGTTTAAGAGTTGTCAAAAAAATACAGGATATTGTTCGCAACGAAATGGATGCACTTGGAGCTCAAGAAATCCTAATGCCCAGTCTTCACCCAAAAGAAAACTGGGAGACAACGGGCAGATGGGATGTAGAGGAAATGTATAAGATTGATGGAGAACCTTATGGACTAGGTTGGACACACGAAGAAATTGTCACACCACTCCTAAAGAAATTTATACTTTCAGGAAAAGATTTACCAAAAGCTGTTTATCAGATCCAAACAAAGTTTAGAAATGAACCAAGGGCAAAGTCTGGACTCCTACGGGGGCGTGAATTTGTAATGAAGGATTTATATTCATTTCACGAAAATCAAGATGATTTAGATGATTATTATGAACAGGTAAAAGAAGCTTATTTTAAGGTTTATAATAGTCTTGGGCTAGGAGAGATCACTTATCTAACTCTTGCTTCTGGGGGTACCTTTTCCAAATACTCTCATGAATTTCAAACTATAACTAATGCTGGAGAAGATATTATTTACATATGTCCAAAATGCAAATTGGCTACAAATAAAGAAGTTTTTGATGGAAAATGTCCTCAGTGCGGAAGCACTAATTTAGAAGAAAAAAAAGCAATAGAAGTCGGCAATATATTTAAACTAGGAACAAAATATACGGCACCCTTTGCATTTAATGGACAGAACGGAAGTCCACTTGTAATGGGTTGCTATGGAATTGGTATTACTAGATTATTAGGCACTGTCGTTGAAACCATGAATGATACAAAGGGGATGATTTGGCCCCAATCAATCGCTCCATTTGCGATTCATTTAATTCAAATAGACGGTGGTGATGAGTCTGTTGCCCCGAAAGGTGAAGAACTATACGATATTTTACAAAAGGAAGGGTTTGAAGTATTATACGATAATAGAGGCGAAAAAACAGTAGGCGAAAAACTAAATGATGCAGATCTAATCGGAATACCGCTAAGGATTATTATAAGTAAAAAAACATTAGCCGAAGATAGTGTGGAATTAAAAGAAAGGAAAGAAGAAAAGTCGTCTTTGGTAAAAATAAAAGAATTAGTTAATCAACTAAAGGAAAATGCTAAATAAATTTTTTTCAGGTCTTTCTCAGGATGTAGCTATAGATCTTGGAACAGCCAATTGTCTTGTGTATGTAAGAGGAAGAGGAATCATTCTTTCTGAACCTTCTGTTGTCGCTCTAAATAAAAAGAACAATCAAGTTTTGGCTATTGGGCGGGAGGCAGAAAAGATGGTCGGAAGAACGCCTGGACATATCGTCGCAATCAGACCTTTAGTTTCGGGTGTCGTTTCTGATTTTGAAGTGACCGAACAAATGCTTCGTTATTTAATAGATAGATCAAGGCACGATAATTTTACGCTATTTAAACCAAGGGTTATCATTGGTATCCCATCGGGAGTCACAGAAGTTGAAAAAAAAGCTGTCATTGATGCAGCAAAATCCGCTGGAGCAAGGGAAGTGTTCCTAATTGAAGAACCTATGGCTTCGGCTATCGGAGCAAGAATGCCAGTTAATGAACCAGCGGGAAATTTTGTTGTTGATATTGGAGGAGGTACAACCGAAGTTGGGGTAATATCGCTTGGGGGTATTGTTGTTTCAAAAAGCTTAAGAATTGCGGGAGACAAACTTAACCAAGATATTATTGATTACGCCCAAGAGCGTTATAAACTTCTAATTGGTGTTAGAACAGCCGAAAGAATTAAAATTAATATCGGAATTGTTTACTTTGAAAAAGAACCCGACAAGAAGGAAATAAAAGAAATGGCAATGAGAGGAAGGAATCTTATTACTGGGCTCCCAGAAGAAGTAATTATTAACCAGCTTGACGTCAAAAAATCATTAGAAAAATCTGTTAATCAAATTATAAACGAAATAAAAAACACAGTTGAGCTGACACCTCCAGAATTACTCTCTGATATAATGAAAAAGGGGATATATTTGGCTGGTGGCGGAGCTCAACTCAGAGGTTTAGACAAGCTCATTATAAAGGAAACCAAGATTCCGTGTTTTGTAATGGAAGATCCTATGACAGCGGTTGCAAGAGGTGCAGGAATGGTATTAGAGAATTTAGATGAATATCACGACGTCTTAGTAGAAATAGAAGATTTGCAAGCTCCTAGATAAAAAATCTCGCCTATGGCGAGTTTTTAAATCTAGAAGATATGCTTATTTGCAATGTAGATTAAGCAGATAACTGCTGCAAATCCGCACAAGGATACGCATACCTCTAGAAGAATCAAGAATTCTCTTAATTCTATCTCAGATGGAGTCATACCTACAGTCTATTCTGATGATGCAAAAAAGTCAAAATTTAATAAAAAAAGAACTGCTTTTGGCAGTTATTTTGTTCCTATTTTTAAATAGGTGGCAATTGCAAATATGAAAGTGCAACAAAGTACTGTAAAGATAACTGTAGCCGACTCAAGCTGATAGAAGAATACGGGATCTTTGTATCCGATAGAGTCAATAATAGACTTCCAAATTGCAAATAGTCCTAAGGAGGTTAAAGTAATCAGAATAACTTTTATAGTTTTTTCTAACATTTTTTTGCTCCAGACAGCAAAGGTGCCGATTAAAATTTAGAATAATTTTCCATCTTTGTCAAAAAAAACCGCTCATTTTAAAAAGAGCAGATTATATTATTATTCTTTTTGAGGGTGTATTATAAACATAAAATGAAGATGTTGTATAGGAATACGGAATTGATGCAATATTTTTTCCATGCGAATATAACAGCTGTCCAGTAGTTGCCCATGGTTTTGGATACGTATCATAATTACCATAACCAAAGCTGATATATTTTAGAAGTCTTATTGATATAATAATCGGTATGCCCACTAGCCATCCCACAACAATGGCAATAGCTGCTGAGTTAGTCATAAGCGATACGGTATACGTAATAATTGTAAGAAGAAACATTACAATTATTGGTAATACAATAACAAAACTAATTACTCTCATTTTTTTTACATCCTTTTTGCTTTTTTTTGGAGTTGATTTTGAAAATTATAAGCTCTGATACTTTTTATAGTATTTGATAATTCTTATTAAGTTTATATGAAGAGCTTGATTATTTTGATTTTTTAATTATCGGTGGAGGTTTTATATTACCGGATCTATTTTTATTGTATGCGAATAGGGAAATATTCAAAAAAATATAGTGAAATAAATTACGAATTTTCATTTCCACAAACATATAGATGTCGCGGAAGAATTCAACAACCATTACAGTTGGTATTAAAAATACCAAGATCAGTGTGATAACTAAATTTTTAGCCTTCATTTTTCTCAACCCGTTTTTAAAGGTCTGATATCATTATGACATAAAATAAGTATATGTCAATATTAGTAATTTTATGGAAAAAATAGTTGTGAATCCATATTTTTTTCAAAGACTAATTACGCATAATTACAAGTTATGATATATTTAAGTCATGTCTATGTTTATTAAAAAAACAAAGGTCATTATCAAAAAAAAAGGAAAAATATTTTTTGCTTTGGTTTGTGTTTTTTTAATCATGATTATTTGGATTAATTATACAGTAAGGACAGAAAGTAGTGGATTTATATACCATGACATCAACGATGTGAAAAATAGTCAGGTTGTACTTATTTTGGGTGCAGCGGTAAAGCCGAACAAAGAAATGAGCGATGTCTTTCGTGATAGAGTGGATACAGCAATAGAACTTTATAACAGAAAAAAAGCTTCAAAAATAATAGTTAGTGGTGACCATGGAAAGAAATATTACGATGAAGTTAATGTTGCAAAGAAATACATACTTGAAAAAGGAGTTTCGCCAGATGATATTTTTTTAGATCATGCTGGATTTGATACGTATGATAGTATATACAGGGCAAAATATATTTTTGAAGCAGCTTCCATTATAGTTGTCACTCAAGATTTTCATCTTCCGCGAGCTATATTTATAGGGCGAAGATTGGGGCACAATATCCAGGGATTTAGTGCAGATTTACACAACTATTCTGGAATAATATTAATGCAGAATAGAGAAATATTCGCTAATGTCAAGGCTTATTTAGATATATTACTTAATGAAAAACCAGAATTCCTCGGACAAAAAATAAATCTTAATGGTAGTGGAGTGAATACTTGGGACTAATTTGGATTTTTAAATCAACTATTATATAATTAATACAATGAACAATGAAATTCCAAGTGCTCAAGAATATCTAGACTCTTTAAGAGAAGCTAGAGTTAAATTTTCAAAACAATATAATAGTAAAAAAAGAAGCCCTTTTTTGAAGGATTTTTTTGCCATTATTGTGGTTTTGGGAATATTGTCTTATTTCTTCTTTGATGGCAACATTTTTAATATAAAATTTTCAAATCCCATTACAACCCTTCAGGGCAATGGGGATTACGTTTGTAGTACCGAAATAAGTGACGCAGCCGATCGCCTGAAGCCTACCAATATTCCAAGTGATACTATTTTACTTGAATTAAACAATGAATTAGCCAGACTAAACAATGAAAAGGTGGCTATTGAAAATGAGGCAAAACGAATAAAAAACAATCCAGGTCAAGCCTCTACAAAAAGAGACGGAGAATTACTTCAGCTAAGAATTGATAAGTACACAAAAGATGTTTTATACTTCAATGAAAAATCAACAAAGTATCGTTTTGAATTAGAAGAATATAATGAGAAAGTAAGAATATATAACAAATATCTTCAAGATAATTGTGAAAGAAATTAATAATAAAAAGCTTTAATAATAAGCTTTTTATTTTTCAGAAAAAATGCTAAATATATAAGGAGCTCTTTAAAAATAATATAAGAGCGGAGGTTTAAAAAAATGAACAAAAACTGGGCAAAGTATTATCAAAATCAATTGATTACGGGTGATGGAGACATAGCTGTTATTTGTGGTTGGACAAAAAAAGAACTTGTATGGAATAGGTTGAGCGAGCAGTCAAAGGGAAAAATAGCTATAATGGGGCAGCTTTATTCAAAGGAGGGGATAAACTATATAATCAGAAATCTTTTTCTAAATCCAAAGGTCAAATACATAATCGCTACTGGTAGGGACTTATCTGGCAGTATGGAAGAGTTGAAGAATTTTCTAGAGACAGGAAAGTCAGATTTTATTCATCAAGAAATACCCGAAGATAACATAAAAACCTTTCACGATTTTTTTGCAAAGAATAGTGCTTTTGTGGATTTAGACAAGATAGATAGTCACATCAATACGATTTCTTTGGAAAAAATGGATTGGATAAAAAATCCAACTGAGTTTCCGTCTCACAGTATAGAAATCACAAATATGTTTCTTTCCGAAGATATTGGTTTTCGTTTAGAAGGGGCGAAAGTGAGTGATGTGTGGCTTAAGGTTTTGGATAGAATAATGAAATTTGGAAAGGATAAAATGAGTTCCTATGGCGAATCCCAAAAAGAGCTCTTAGATAGCATTACCATAATTAATAACGACGATCCTGATAATCCAATACTTCCAGATTTTCTTTACTTTAATAATCAAGATTTAAAAAATTATTATCCCCAGATAATGACAGCCGAAGTTTTTGATGGCATAGAGTATACTTATGGGAGTAGGTTAAGGGATTGGAATGGTATTGATCAGATTGAGGGAATAATCAACGAACTTAAAAGGGAAAGCTTTTCTAGGCGAGCAATTGCATTTACTTGGGATACGGCAAAAGATTTTAATAATGAAAAGTGTCCGTGCCTTGATTTGGTCCAAGCCTTAATTCAAAATAATTGTGTTTATCTTACGGCATATTTCAGATCAAATGATATGTATCGTGCTTGGCCACAAAATGCTTACGGATTATTAAAAATTCAGAAGGAAATAGCACTAGCACTAGGGTTAAAGGTTGGCAAGCTTGCCATAATATCTTGTTCAGCCCATATCTACGAAAGAGATTTAAAAGAAGTAGAAAGTTTACTTTCAAAACACAAACCAAAGCTTGAATGTAATATAGATTTTCGTGGAAATTTTACAATTGAAGTTGATGGCAGTGATATTATAGTTAAGCACTTAGACTTAGATGGAGTTTTCCTCCAGGAAATAAAAGGAAAATCTGCCATGGAAATAAGAGATAAGATAGTCCCTTTTATTTCTGATATTGCTCATGCTCTTTATTTGGGAACCGAGCTTATGAAAGCCGAAACAGCAATAAAAGAAAAAAAAGATTATATACAAGACCAATGACCTTTATTTTAATAAAGGTTTTTTGTTTTTATGCAAAAGAAAAAAATAATTCATGAGAAGGGGGAAATAATTTTTACAATTACGAGAAATCGTTTATCAAAACGATTGCGTTTGAGCGTTAACTCCGATGGTGAAGTAAAAGTTATAATTCCGAATTGGCTTCCAGAAAAATTGGCAGAAAATTTTATTATAAGCAAAGTAGAATGGATTATAAAAAAGAAAGAAGAATTCAAAAAAATAACAGGACGTTCTCCTAAACTAGGGATAAGTGATTATAAGAAAAATAAAGAAAAAGCAAGAACACTTATAAAAGATAAAGTAATAGCAATTAATAAATTTTATGACTGCAAGATAGGTAGCATAATGATTAGAAACCAAAAAACCCGATGGGGAAGTTGTTCTGGAAAAGGAAATCTTAATTTTAATTACAAAATTATTTTCTTACCAGATAAACTTGCGGATTATATAATAACTCACGAAATTTGCCACATAAAAGAGATGAATCACTCTAAAAATTTTTGGAAATTGGTCGCAAAAACTATTCCAGAATATCAATTTATAAAAAAAGAATTAAAAAAATATAAAATATAGCGAAATTAACTATTGACAACTATTACCTTAGAATAGTAATATTAAATTGCTTGGTGGTAGCCATACGCCAAGTTGCTATGTCCTCCTAATATCCTCGTGTTCTTTACTGACAATTTGCTGCAATACAAAACAAAAAATACGCTTTTTTTATAAGCGTTTTTATTTTACCATTACACGCCATAATTAAACTGTCTTTAAGTTTGCAAAGCAAGCATTCAATTACGGATTACTAAATTAAACCCTAGAATCCTGTCATTCCCAACTGTTCGCCATTGGCGAACCTGATTGGGAATCTAATAAGATGTCTTCAAGTTTACGAAGTAAACTTCCAAGCCCTAATTATTTATCTCGCAGAAGCCCGAAGGGCGTAGGCGGACTGATTACGAGTTACTAATTACTAATCTCTAAAGTTCTGTCATTCCCAACTGTTCGCTATTGGCGAACCTGATTGGGAATCTAATAAGATGTCTTCAAGTTTACGAAGTAAACTTCCAAGCCCTAATTATTTATCTCGCAGAAGCCCGAAGGGCGTAGGCGGACTAATTACTAATTACTAATCCCTAATTTAAACATTGTTATTTTGTAAAGTTGTGCTATGCTATCAAAAAGATAATAAATAAAACTAAAACTACTATGGCACAAATAGAGCTTAATAAAGAACAATACCTAAAGGTTTTACAAGCAATTGGTATTGCTGGGATGATGGAAGAATTTATTACAGAAGAGGATTCAGAGGAAGCGGTTGCAAATAAGAATTATGAATTTGAAGAATATCTTCTTGGTTTTGCAAAAGAATATGGATTAGAAGATGACGAGGAATGGTTTGATGAATTAATGGCTGATGCTTATGATATGGCAAACGAATATGGAGAAACCGATATGTATCAAAGACTTGCGTGGGAACTTGCAATCCTAAGCTTTAAGGAAAAATATGGAAAAGATTTTAACAATGACAGTGATGAAGATTTTGAAAAAGCAATGGAATTAGAAGATCAATTCTTAGATGAGTTTGAGGAAAGCGGTTTAGACAATGTAAAGATAGTAAAATAAATCTTAAAAACTCCTTCGGGAGTTTTTTGTTAAAAAAAATATTTTTCGCATAAAAATAAAGAAAAAATTCTTAATAAATTTGTTTCTAAATAAAGAAATTATCTCTTTAAAAAATAATTCTAAAAAACTTGACAAATCTTTTTTTATAGACTAAAGTGTTTATTGTACTTGATAAAGCAAAGTTAAAAGTTAATAAAAAGCGGGATGGAAATTTTATATTTTTAAAACCGCCGTAAAGCGATTTTTTTCTTTTGCCAATATGGATTGTTGCTTGAAAAGTTAATAGATTTTCAAAGAGAATAGAGTTATTATTTGCTAGTTAAAATAGGTCAACATTTTTTTATAGGCAAATGGTGGATGCCTCGGGACCAAACGCGATGAAGGACGTGGCGAGCTACGATAAGCTTCGGGGAGGTGCTAGCAACCTTTGATCCGGAGATTTCCGAATGGGGAAACCCAATCTTGGTGACAAGATTATCATAAAGAAGCGAACCCGCTGAAGTGAAACATCTCAGTAGGCGGAGGAAAAGAGAACAAAATGTTAATTCCCTCAGTAGCGGCGAGCGAAAGGGGAGGAGCCCAAACCTATTTATGTTTTACATAAATAGGGGTTGTAGGGGAACAGCGTCTATTCAGTTAGAGGGAGTCTGACAAAACGAGTTACTTAATCGAATGCTCTGGAAAGAGCAATCATAGAAGGTGATAGTCCTGTAGATGAAAATTAATTCGTGCTCCTTGCTGTTTTTCCTGAGTACCATCGAATCAAGACAAGTCGGTGGGAATCCAGCGGTACTACCCGCTAAGGCTAAATACAATTTGGTCACCGATAGTGAACCAGTACCGTAAGGGAAAGGTGAAAAGTAGCCCGGGAGGGCGGTGAAATAGAACCT
>JALOBW010000002.1 GCA_023228085.1 bacterium | reverse complement strand
CAAGACAAGTCGGTGGGAATCCAGCGGTACTACCCGCTAAGGCTAAATACAATTTGGTCACCGATAGTGAACCAGTACCGTAAGGGAAAGGTGAAAAGTAGCCCGGGAGGGCGGTGAAATAGAACCTGAAACCATTATGCCTACAATGAGTCAGAGCTGGATATTTATATCCGGTGATGGCGTGCTTTTTGCAGAACGAGCCAACGAGTTTTTCTTACCAATTAGTCTAAGCGCTTATGGCGCGGAGGCACAGGGAAACCAAGTCTTAAAAGGGCGAAAAATTAAATTGGTGGGAAAAGACCCGAAGCCAGACGAGCTTGCCATGACCAGGATGAAGCTCTTAGAAATAAGAGTGGAGGTCCGAACCCGTTTGTCGTTCAACGCATTGGGATGAGTTGTGGTAAGGAGTGAAAAGCTAATCGAGTTTGGTAATAGCTGGTTCTTCCCGAAATAGTTCTAGGACTAGCCTCTTCGGCCACGTTCTTGGAGGTAGAGCACTGGAAGAGATACTGCGGCGCAAGCTAGGTATTTCTACCAAACTCCGAATGCCAGGAACTTTGCGAAGGGAGTCAGACTGCGGAAGCGAAGTCCCGTAGTCGCGAGGGGAACAACCCAGACCGTTATCTAAGGTCCCTAAATCTATACTAAGTGTTAGCAAGGAGGTGAAATTTCTCAGATAGCTAGGAGGTTAGCTTAGAAGCAGCTACCCTTTAAAAAGTGCGTAACAGCTTACTAGCTAAGAGATTTTGCGCCGAAGATTCCCGGGGCTCAAGTATAGTACCGAAGATACGGATTGGCATCTTATGATGTCAGTGGTAGGGAAGCGTCCTTATTGCGCTGAAGCAGAATTGTAAGGTTCTGTGGAGTGATAGGGAGTGAGAATGTTGGCATGAGTAACCACAATTGAGGTGAGATTCCTCAACACCGTAAACCCAAGGTTTCCTCAGCTATGTAGATCATCTGAGGGTTAGGCGTGCCTTAGGAAAAGCCGAAGGGCTTATCTGATGGACAGAAGGTTAATATTCCTTCCCTTTGATATTATTCCGTAGGGGGACGTAATCTTGTAATTTGAGCTGATTATCGGATTTCAGTAGGCTACTTGAGGATTAGTCCAATGAGTAGTCTCGAAGCTTGCTTTCGGGCAAGTGAAGTTGAATGAGCAGGTTACCAAGAAAAGCCCGCAGGGTTAATAATATCAGAAACGTACCGTAAACCGACACAGGTGGGTAGGCGCAAGTGTGCCAAGGTGAACAAGTGAAAGATCCTGAAGGAACTCGGCAAACAAGTGATCGTAACTTAGGGATAAGATCTGCCTTCTATTACTGCTTGCAGTGGATAGGAGGCCGCAGTTAACGTCTCTCTGGCGACTGTTTATCAAAAACACAGGTCCCTGCTTAATTCGTAAGAGGAAGTATAGGGGCTGAGGCCTGACCAGTGCCGGAGTGTTAAAAGCGGCGGTTGCTTCGCTTTCGTTTTACAATTTGTAAGATTGAAAGCTTTGCTTGTTTTTCTTCATTTAACATATTTATTTTTAGTTAACTTAGTTTAATAGCATATAACCTATTTTTGAGATCAAATATATATCGCATCGAGATATAAAAACAGTATTTAAAATTTAGGTCTGTTTGTTTATTCTAGGTAAGAAAATTGCGAAGTTTTTCAATCGTTAAGTTATTTTATTGTAAACCGTAAGCGGAGCAGCTGACTGCTCAAAGCCTCCGGTGAACGTCCGCGGTAACTCTGACCGTGTTAAAGTAGCGTAATCCCTTGTCGGGTAAGTTCCGACCCGCATGAAAGGCTTAACGACCGGAGAACTGTCTCCAGGATCTGCTTGGTGAAATCGCAATAGGGGTGAGAATGCCCCTTACCTGTAGCTAGACAAAAAGACCCCAGGAGCTTTACTATACCCTGGCATTGAGTTTTGGTATTAATTGCGTAGCATAGGTGGGAGACTTTGAAGTTAATCTTTCGGGGTTAATGGAGTCGTCAGTGAAATACCACTCTTTTAATATTAAAATTCTAACTTTGCTATCTGCGTAGGATAGTGGAAGACAGTGCTTGGTTGGTAGTTTAAGTGGGGCGCTTTTCTCCTAAAAGGTAACGGAGAAGTTTAAAGGTTGGCTAGTTCCGGATGGAAATCGGAATGGTCCTGTAAAGGGATAAGCCAGCTTAACTGCAAGACGGATATGTCGCGCAGGTGGGAAACCAGAACTTAGTGAACCGACCATGGTTCGTAGGACCGTGGGAGATCATCAACTAAAAGCTACCCTGGGGATAACAGGCTGGTAGTGCCCGAGAGTCCACATCAACGGCACTGTTCGGCACCTCGATGTCGGCTCATCACATCCTGGGGCTGGAGAAGGTCCCAAGGGTTTGGCTGTTCGCCAATTAAAGTGGTTCGCGAGCTGGGTTCAGACCGTCGTAAGACAGGTTGGTTTATATCTACTACAGGCGTCGAGTTTTGAGGAGAGCTGCCCTTTGTACGAGAGGATCAGGGTGGACCAATCTCTGGTGTATCAGTTGTCACGCCAGTGGCATCGCTGAGTAGCTATAGTTGGGAAAGGATAAGAACTGAAAGCATCTAAGTTCGAAGCCTCCTCCAAGATTAGAACTCTTATTCAGGTTAAAGACTATGACCTTGATAGGGCGTAGGTGGAAGTTCCGTGAGGAATTGAGCCGAGCGCTACTAATTGAATATTATTTATTTGACTTATTTTAGCTAGCAAATACTAGCCCTATTCTTAGAAAAAGAAAATCTACCGTGTCCTTCCGTAGCTTTAGCGAAGGAGGGTTCGCAGTTTGTCTTTGTGTATTGCATAAATGCAAAAGCATGACAAGTTAACTTATAATCCTTTTTGTTTTTAATATGGGGATAATACCGCAGGTGCTCCACCCGATCCCATCCCGAACTCGGAAGTGAAATTCTGCAGGGCCGATGATAGTGGTTTCCGCGAAAGTAGGTCGTCCCCATATTCAAGATTGAAAGGATTTTTATTTTTTAAAACACTCTCACGCGAGTGTTTTTTTTCAATAAAAAAAGCCAATCTAATCAGATTGGTCATTATGTGGTACATGGGACAGGTTTTTTTGTAATCATAACCTTTTCACCCCGTTCAAAATAAAGGGACTAACTAGATTTTATTATCTATCAAAATGAAAGTCAATAAGAAAAATACTTTAGGGCAATACTATCTATTATTCCCGCTTTGGTCGGGAATCTCAAAGAAATTAAATAAGACTCTAATTTAAGTTTTCTGAAAGAAAACCACAAAGCCCTAATTATTTATCTCGCCGTCTTCGTCCACTATAGCTTTAGCGAAGGTGGAAGCTTGGCGTAGGTCACCTTCACAACCCTTCGGCGGATTTATCCGCCAAAGGTTCGCTTCGGCGAACCGAAGGCGGACGAATTACTAATCCCCAAAGTTTATGTTATTTGCAAATTTTCCAAATATATTGTTATAATGAGCCTAGATATGGGATTAGTCTTAAAGAATAAAATCGTATTATTTTTAGTGATTTCAGTAACTCTAATTGGGGTTAATTTTGTTTTTGCTGATCAAATAAGGAATTTCTCATACAGTCAGACTTTTGGTGCCCAAAAGGTTGTTTGGCAGCTTGCGAGCGCAATATCTTTTGCAAACCAAGACCAACTTGCTACAAACAAAAAGCTTACCGAAGAAAATCAGCGCTTGTTATCTGCTTTATCTGATTTAAAAAAAATTCAGGAGGAGAATCAGTTCCTACGAAATGCTCTTAGTATTGGGATTTCAAATAATAAAAAGCTAATTGAAGCCGAAGCTTTTGGGGGGGGAAGATTTAATGGTAAGGACTTTTCTTACGAAGACTCCATAATGATAAATAAAGGAAAAAAAGACGGAATACAAAAAGGATTTCCAGTAATTATTTCTGATAAAGTTTTAATTGGAAGAGTGTCTGAAGTTTATGATGATTTTTCTAGAATCTTGCTAATAACAGATAAAAGCAGTATGGTTGATGTTCAAATAATTAATAATGGCAGAATTGAGGAAGCTATTAAAAGTAATACAAATAATGAAGAGCCAGATTCTTCTAGCGATGATGAAGCAAAGAATAAGGAAAAAGTAAATTTTGAAAAAATTATCGCAATAGCAAAGGGTGAAGGATGTTTTAAGATTTCACTTGATATGTTTCCGAAGGATAAAAACCTAGAGGACAACGCTCTTGTTATGACTAGTTCACTTAGTGGCAATTTTCCTTCTGGATATGTAATTGGAACAATTAAGGAGCCAAAAGTAATTGACACAGAAACATTTAAGCAAGCCGAAATAATACCTGCCTTTGATCCAAAATTAATAGATAAGGTCTTTATTCTTAAGAATATAGACATAGTAAAAAATGATTAAAGGGATTACTAAGCTACTTGTCTCTGCAATTCTTTTATTTTTAATTATAGTATTGCAGTCTAGTATTTTTCCTCTGGGATATTTAGGTTTTATACTAGGTATTTTATTTGTTTTAATCTTCAACTTAATAGAAAAATCTTCTAGCTATTCGGGTGTTTTTGTGGCACTCTGGGCTGGAATATTAATAGATATTTACTCTTCGTCATTTTTTTTCGGGTTTTATTCAATAATTCTTATGGCACTAGCCATAATAATTAAAATAGTTATTTCAAAGTACGTCAGAATTCCTTAATATGTTCAAACGAGCCAAAAAATACAAAAATAAGGAAGTATCAACCGAGGATTTTTTCTTGGATTTTTTAGCTAAAAAAAAAGAAAATATTCACGAAGATAAAAAAAATAGAATTGATTATGTTAACGTAGTTAGTTCTATAGAAACTGCATTAGCAAAGAAGAATTTTGTTATAATTCTTTCGTTATTCACTGTTTTTATTATTTTTTTAATTGGAACATGTTTTTTTTATCAAGTTTTTGGATACCAAGAATATAGCGAAAAAGCTGAAAATAATAAATATATATCAAGCGAAATAGGGGCTCAAAGAGGAATTATTTATGACAGAGAGATGAAGCAGATTGCATTTAACTCAAACAGTTTTGATTTGATGTATAAGGCAAATGAACACGGGGATATATTTGAGATTGACAGAGAAATATCAGAAATATCAAAAATAATAGGCATAACAACTGACGAAATAAGAAAAATTATTTCTGAAAAAAAAGATAAGTTCAAAGACAAAACAGAATTTTCCATTTTTGATGATTTAGATAAAAACAAAACAGTAATACTCAAAACTAAAGCTGATGAATTTAATTATTTTTTCATCAGAAAAAACCAAGAAAGACAGTATGTGGATCCATATGCTTTTTCTCATATATTAGGGTTTTTTTCTGAAGAATCTGATCAGGGTGGTTGGGGGATTGAAAAAGAATATAACGAGTTTTTAAAAGAAATTCCAGGCATATACAACAAAGAAAGAGATGCTAAGGGAAGGGTTATTGGTGAAAGTCTAGTGAGACCATTAGAATCTGGGAAAAATATAGTTCTGAATCTTGATATGGAAACACAGAAAAAAGCTGGAGAATCGGTCCGATCTGTAGTTGAAAAATACAAAGCTAAGTCGGCGACAGTTGTTATGGTAGATGTAAAAACTGGTGGTGTTATCACTATGGCAACTTGGCCATCTTTTGATGCTAATTTACTTTCAAAAGGAATAACAAATGAGCAGTATCAGGAAATAGTTAAAACAAATAATTTTTCTTTTTATAATAGGGCAATTGCGGGCGAGTACCCAATTGGTTCAACTATTAAACCAGTAATGGCAGCAGCAGGACTTCAAGAGGGATTAATAACTCCGAACGAATTTATTAATTGTCAGGGGAGAATCGCTCTGCCTGGAGGGGGATACAAAAACGACTGGTCAACTCATGGGGCAACTGATCTTAAAAAAGCTATAGCCGAATCGTGTGATGTTTATTTCTATATTTTGGGAGGGGGATACAATGGAAGAAAAGGACTTGGAGTAGAAAAAATGGATCAATATTTTCAAGATTTTGGGTATGGTAGCTTAACAGGAATTGATATTTCTGGAGAAAAAACTGGACTACTTCCTACTCCAGAATGGAAAAGAAAAAAATATAATACAGCATGGTTCCCGGGTGACGATTATAATATTTCAATTGGGCAGGGATACTTTACTGGCACTCCACTACAAATAACAATGGCTACCGCCGCAATTGCCAATGGAGGACTACTTATGAAGCCAAAATTGGTAAAATCGGTACTTGATAAAAACGGAAACGAATCTACAAAGTTTGAGTCAGAAATTATAAGAACTGTATCTATTGATTCTGATTACCTTAAAGAGGTTAGGGATGCTATGCGAGAGACAGTTTTATCACCCAATGGAACGGCTAGGGGGCTACAGCTAATGCCTGTTTCTTCAGCAGCAAAGACTGGAACAGCCCAAACATCCAACAAGAACGAATATCATAATCTTATAACAATTTTTGCCCCATACGAAAATCCAGAGGTAGCTATAACGGTTATTGTAGAAAGTGTTCCGTACGAAATGAATGCTGCCAATGCTTTGTCGCGAGAGATTATGAGCTACTACTTTGGGGAAAGACTAAGGAAGGAGGAAAAAGTAGAAGTGATAAATAACGAAAATGAGACGCCAGTTGATATTGAGAGTACTAATAACGAGGAATATCCTGCAATAAAACCCGAAGAAGATGGTGAAGGGGTGCCTCAAGAATAAAAAAACCGAGCGTTTGCTCGGTTTTTAAGTTAAAACTTTTCAACCAGTAATTGTCTCTTTTCGTAAAAAACTTCTGGGCTTCCGTTAGTAATATCTAGTCTATAAGCATTGCCATAGAACTCAAAATAATTATCTTCATTTAAGTTCTTCCTGTATTCGTAGGGAGTTATCTTTGTTATTTTTGAAAAGGTGGCAAAAGGTGAATTATTAGATTTTTTAATCTTTGCCTCTCCCATATAAAACATTCCACTTGTCTCATCAATTTCTGTTAACATTGAATTTTCAAATCTCGTAATTAGCCAAGAGTCTTTTTTAAGCTTTATATCTGCATCATACGTTTGGAATTCTAACCCATTGATTTTTGAATCCTTATTTGCATCAAGAAATGTTTTTTCTGCATATCCCGATAACGATAATGTAGTATTCTCAAGCTTTAATGTTTCATTTTCGCTATTAATATCTATACTTACATTTGAGTCTTCAGCGATAATATTTAGATTATTAATATCTCCAGTTATTGAACTTTGTGTACTATTTGTTTTAAAATCTAGTGTATTTATCGTTCCATTAACTGTCACATAATCTGACCCAGACGTTTCAATGGATATTTTATCAGCTACTATTTTATTGATATTAAGATCTGATCCATTTATTTTTATTGTTTCAATATTAGGAGTAGTAATTGCTATCCTCACAATTTTTGAATTACAGAATAAACACTTTTGATCCCTGACTTTTTCAGAAATTGAAATGTTTAATACTTTTTCCTCATCAACGTTATATGAAACTCTATCCAAATCATTTTTCATTCCATTGGCAGATACAGAAAATTTATCCCCCTTACTTACGGAGATAATTAAATCTCGTCCGTTAGTAGATATGCTATTAAAATTTTCAAGCGAGGGTATTTCAATAGTTTGTCTGTATTGAATATCATTCATTTTTTCTCGTATGTCTGGGGCGTATCGTATCGTTATTGTTGCTGTAATAATACTAGCAATCATCCAAAGAACAATAAGTACTATTACAACGGGCATGTTTAATATTTTCCTTTTAAAAGCAATCATTATATCTGCAGCGAATAGAAAAAATGCAGGTATTACTACAGCAAAAAATAATGACCCAAGGAACAAGTAAAATGGCATAACCTTTACTATTTCACTTATTAAAATATTATCAATGGCATATCCACTAGATGCGTACATTATAAGCACAAAGACTAGTATTGTCATTCCAATTATTGTAAGTAGAGTAGCCGCAATAATAGAAAAATTAATTAAGAAAAGAAATATTTTAAACGAGATAGATAACAATCTTTTAAATATTTTTCCAATATTTGAAAGTATTTTTTTATAGCCAGTTTTTTTCTCATTGTCACTTTCTTTAAAAGATTTTTCAATTGCTGCGACAGTTAGTGGACTTCCTTGCATTTCTAGTTTCTGAGCTTTTGTTTCGGCAGCAGGAATTATTATCCACAAAAGGATATAGGCGGGAATGCCAATTCCATTACAAAAAACGAGTAAAAAAGCAGCTAAACGAACAAGAACCAATTCAACGTCAAAATATGTCGCAAGTCCACTACAAACACCTCCAAGTATTGAATTTTCGGTGTCACGAAAAAGTTTTTTATTTATTTTGACATCACTGTCTATCTTTTCATTTTTACTATCTTCAAAATCATCAGGATGCCCCATAATAGTTATTAGTTCGTCAACATCTTTTTCGGTCACAATATTTTTACCTTGTTTGGTCTTTTCTTTTAGCTTTTCAGCTATACTCATCTCAATATCCGTCATGACTTCGTTTTTATCAACATCAGATCCTATTTTTTTTCTCACCGACTCAAGATAATCCTTAAGATTATGATAAGCGACTTCTTCAATAGTGAAAGCGAATCCTCCTAAGTTAATTGTTGTTATTTTTTCCATATGTTTTAAGCTTATACGATTATATATTAGACAAATTTTTATTATTTTTTAAATAAATGAACGGCATTTTCTAATATTTGCCATTGACTATCACAGCTTTTTAAAAAGTCTCCTCCTTTTGAGGTTAAAATATAATATTTTCTGGGAGGACCAGCTTTTGATTCTTCCCAAGTATAGTTAACTAATCCCGAATTCCTTAACCTTGATAAAAGGGGATAAATCGTTCCCTCTACAACGACCAAATTAGCGTCCTTTAGTCTTACTAAGATATCATTAGCATATATTTTGCCTTTACTGATTAGCAAGAGGATTGCAAATTCTAATATACCTTTTCTCATTTGTACTTGAGCGTTTTCTATTGTTTTTTCTTGTTCCTCTGTTTTCATAATTATGATTTTTTTACTTTTTCAATTATTATATAGCATAATACCTTTTTATGCAAGGTAGTTTGCTTTATGTTCGTTAAAATCTTTACAGGCTCTTGATTTCGGAGAATTATATGTTATGATTACCTTGTATTAATTTCTTGTGACATAAACTACCTTTAAAGGTTTATTTTTTTTAAATTAAAAGAAATAATATAAGTGTTTGCCAGAGAATTATTAATAAATAACGTTAAAAATTATGGAAGAGAAATATTTAACACAAGAAGGGTTAGATAAGCTTAAGAAAGAACTAGAAAGACTTAAAAAAGACGAAAGGATAAAAGTTGCTGAAGAACTCAAGACAGCTATTTCTTTTGGCGACTTATCAGAGAACGCTGCATATGATGATGCAAAAGAAAATCAGGCTCAATTAGAGGCTAGGATTATTGAGGTTGAAAAACTCATCCATAATGCAAAAGTTATCAAACATAATAAAAAAGGCTGGGTAGAGGTAGGCTCAATGGTCACCTTAAATGACGGAAAAAAAGAAAACACTTATCAGATCGTGGGAGAAGAGGAGGCAAATCCACTAGAAAACAGAATCTCCTTTAAATCTCCACTTGGAGCTGCTATGATAAACAAACCAGAGGGGGCAAAGATAAAAATACAGACCCCAAAAGGAACCATAGAATACAAGATTTTAAAAATTAACTAAAATGTCTTTAACCGAAGATGCAATCAGAGACAATAGAATAGAGAAGGCAAACGCAATTACTTCGGCGGGATTAAACCCGTATCCAATTGAGTCAAAGAGAACTCACGAGATATCGCAAGCTATCGCTGATTTTGGAAAATTATCTAGCGAAGAAAAAGAAATTTCATTAGTTGGAAGGATAAAAACCTTGAGAACTCATGGAGCTTTGACTTTTTTAGATTTTGAGGATGGAACTGGGAAATTACAATGCCTGATTGCAAGGGATAGGATTGGAGAGGGGAGTTATCAATTCTTTTTGGATAACTTTGAAGCAGGAGATTTTATTGAAGTAAGAGGATTATTGTTTGAAACGAAAAGAGGAGAAAAGACTATTCAAGCATCAGACTACAAAATGCTCTGCAAAAGCCTGAGACCGCTTCCAGAAAAATGGCATGGACTAAAAGATGTTGAAGAGAGGTATAGAAAAAGATATCTAGATTTATTATCTTCACCAGAAGTAAGAGAAAAATTTATAATAAGATCCAATTTTATTAAAGAGCTCCGAAACTTTCTAGATTCACGAGGCTTTTTGGAAGTAGAAACTCCAATCTTGCAACTACAATATGGTGGAGCGAGAGCAAAACCTTTTAAGACTCATATCAATGCATTTGATTTGGATGTCTTTATGAGAATATCTCCAGAACTATACCTCAAGAGATTGCTTATTGGTGGTTATGAAAAGGTTTATGAAATTGCGAAATGTTTTAGAAATGAAGGAGTAGACAAATTCCACAATCCCGATTTTACGATGATTGAATTTTATTGGGCTTATGCAGACTACAAGCAACTTATGAAATTGACTGAAGAGATGTTCCATTACATCTTAACGAATATAATGAACACAACCGAAATTGAATACGGAGAGCATAAACTTAATTTTGGAGGAACATGGGAGAGGATAGAATTTTTTGCCCTTCTAGAAAAAGATACTGGTATAAAATACGAAGAAATAAACGAAGAAGCTCTCAGAAAAAAAGCAATAGAAATGAAAATTGACGTTCCGTCTGGAGCCGATAAAGCTAACATAGCGGACGAGATATATAAAAAATTCTGTAGACCAAAAATTATCCAACCAACATTTGTTATTCATCATCCATACGGGTTTCAGCCTTTAGCAAAAGAATTAGAAGGGGAGAAACTTGCTAGTTTTGCTCTTGTTGTGGCTGGAACGGAGGTTATTAATGCTTTCTCAGAATTAAATGATCCACAAGAACAGGAGAAGAGATTAAAAGAACAGGAAAAATTATTTAGTGGCGGATTTGAAGAAGCCCAAAGGTCCGACGAGGAATTTGTTGAAGCGCTAGAGCATGGCATGCCTCCAGCAGCAGGATTTGGAATGGGAATTGATAGGATAGTCTCTATGATTACCAACTCAAATTCGCTCCGCGATGCAATACTGTTTCCAATAATGAAACCAAAAGACTAAAAATTTAAAATAAAAAACAGGTTTGATAGCCTGTTTTTAAATTAAGACTGGAATCGTTTTTGCTTCAACAATATTCCAAATCTTTTCTTCATTTGTTCTGAGGCAGCGATTCATTTCTCCGAGAATATAGACTAATTTGGTCCGCTCTTCTTGGAGATCATCAATTCTCCGATTCAGAAAGAGAAAGTGTCTATTGATAAAATCGGGGCTCATTGTTTTCCAATGAACAACAAGACTATCAACTTTTTCTTCATAAATCCAAATCTGATAATCAATGTAATCAAGATTTATCTCGGCTCTCTTTTTTTCTTCAATCAAAAGTTCGGTTTCGCGGTTTAAAACCCTGAATTTCTCATTCATTTTTTTCACCTCATTTGTAAATGAGCTATGCAATTGAGCTTGTTTAGCCCGAAAACTCTTTTTGGGGACAAGGATTTTTCGCGCCAAACAAACATATAATTAAAAACCCCTCACTTTGTGAGGGGCTTTAGTTTATCTATGGTATTACTTATTCTTGCGGATAAACAAAAGTCCCTCATCATGAATAGGGGTAAAGATGGTCCAGTAAGATTTTCTATTTAATTGTTGCAGATTAATGTCCTTCATATTTTTGCTGGTTCAATTATAAAACGATAATGTATTAATGTCAATAGAACTATTTAAATTTTTGACCAGTATGTTATAATTTAATAAAAAAGTATGGAAAATACTACAAAAATATTCTCACCATATCTTATCCTTTATACTCTTTTTACAATTCTACTTATTGTTATTCCGTTGATGATTTCTGTTATGGTAATACTTTCTAAAATAGGTATGACTGCCGTTATAAGCTTTTTTGTGATTGTATCTATTGGAGCATATTTTTTATTTATATGGATGTTTTTATTCTATACACTAAACTTGTTTTTCTATTTTAAAAAACAATATCCACACAGAAGCGATAATATCTTCATAAATACATTCTCTAACGTAATAATAATAATGGTTGTTGTTGGTATTAACGAATATACCGCACTGTTAGCTGTTTTTCCAACTATCAATCTTTTAGTCAATTTCAAATATTTTCTCAAGCTACTTCCTATAGTAGAGAATCCCAAAAGTGTAGCATAAAAATAGTCAATTTATGAATGTTTTAAATTAAATTGACAATAATGTCAATATTTATTATAGTAAAACCATGGAATTAGCAGAGTTTAAAGGAGTGATATCGCAACGGTATCAAGCCTTAAGAAGATGCTATCCTCGTTTTCTGTGTGAGACAGCTCTTTGTAATGTTTTGAGATTCGTATTGGGATATCAAGCAAGAGAAGAAATCCCAAGTGAACTGGAAGTCTTTGAAGATGATGTCATTAAACTAATTAGTGACGATAAAAAAATCTGGAAAGAACAAATCAAGATCATTCTTGGATTTATGGGCGTTGGTCCAGAAATTGAAAAGAGTTACCAGTCTCAACTTAAAAAGAGGGTCAAAGAACCCCTTTTTTGTTGATTTTTTCCTCTTTGGTGATAATATGATAACTATATGAAATGGCTTACCTCATTTACTAATATCCTAAGGGTTAGTTTTCAAGAATCCTGCCCATTAGAAAGGTTTGATTTAAATATATTAAGTTAATTTATAATCATATATCAAAAAAATGTTAGACATCAAATTTATTAGAGAAAATCCCGAAAAAATTAAAGAAGCGTGCGAAAAAAAACATATAGATTTTGATTTAGATCTTTTGTTAAAGTTAGATATTCGCAGACGAGAACTACTTCAAGCAATTGAAGAGATAAATGCTATAAAAAACCAAGCCAACAAAAGAATTCAGGAAGCAAAAACGTCTGAAGAAAGAGCTACGATAATTGCTCAAATGAAGGAAGCTGATTCTAATGGTGACAACAATAACGAAGAATTCAGAAAGGTTAATAATGATTTTAATGCTTTAATGCTTCTTGTTCCCAATATTCCAGATGAGAGTGTGCCGGTTGGTGATTCCGACGAAGATAACGTGGAGATTAGGAAATGGGGGGAGATAAAAAATTTTAATTTTCCTGTTAAAGACCACGTTCAAATTGCAAAAGATCTAGATTTAGTAGATTTTGAAAGAGGAACAAAGGTAGCTGGCTTTAGAGGATATTTCCTAAAAAGGGAAGCGATGCTATTAAGTATGGCTATTTGGCAATATGCGACCGATATTATTACTAAGGATGGATTTATTCCGTTTTGCGCTCCATCTCTAGTAAGTAAGGAAGCTATGACAGGAACCGGATACTTACCTCAATCAAAAGATGAAGTATATGAAACTCACGATGGTATGTATTTAGCTGGAACTTCTGAAGTGGCAGTTATGAGTTATCATTCCGATGAAATTTTGAAAGAAGATGATTTACCTAGAAAGTATATGGGCTTTTCTCCATGTTTTAGAACCGAAATAGGTAGTTATGGAAAGGATACTCAAGGTATATTAAGAGTTCATGAGTTTATGAAAATTGAACAAGTTGTGTTATGTAAGAACGACAAAGAAGAGACTGTCCGTCTCCACGAGGCAATAACAAAAAATGCCGAAAATATATTACAAGGGCTGGGTCTTCCATACCATGTTGTATTAAATTGTTCTGGAGATTTAGGATTAGGTCAGGTTAAAAAATACGATATTGAATGTTGGGTTCCATCACAAAACAAATATAGGGAAACACATTCTTCTTCATATTTCTTTGAATTCCAAACCAGGAGATTAAACATAAGATACAAAACTAAGGATGGAGAAATAAAATATTGCCATTCGTTGAACAATACTGGAATCGCCACGCCGAGAGTACTAATTCCTCTTCTAGAAAACTGGCAACAAGCTGATGGAAGTGTAAAAATCCCCGAAGTGCTACATAAATATTTACCTTTTAAGGAAATTAGAAAAAACTAAAAAAGATCCCCTAATTAGGGGCTTTTTTAATTTGAAAATAAGCATAAAAATTGGTAAAATATTATCATGTATAAGAAATCTTTCACCCTAATAGAATTATTAGTTGTCATCGCTATCATCGGTATCCTTGCCGGTGTTATTATTGTATCTATGACTAGTGCGACAAATAGTGCTAACGATGCCAGGCGAAAAGTAGATTTAGGTCAAATTGTTAAATCAATTGCGATACTTAATACTTTAACAGGAACTCTTCCTTCAGATGTATATCCATGTACTCTGGGTGGAGGGACTACTCCGTGTACAAACCTTCAAACAGAATTACAATCAAGGGAAATCATGAAAATTTTTCCTAGCGATCCAGTCACTAAAGAATATTACGAAATAGACGTAGTTGGTGGAAGTTATTACTTAACTGCTATTTTGTCGGATGGAACAAAGTACATTTTTAATTCAAAAGAGAATAAATACCAATCATCGTCGCCCATAATGGCAGATTGGGGATACCGAAAAGCAATAGAAATAACGAATAATTCTGGACAAGAACTATCAGATTTTCAGATTATGTTTGATGTTACATACGACACCGACATGCAAACTGATTTTGATGATGTTAGATTTTTAAATGATAGCGTAAGTTTGCCTTATTGGATAGAGACCAAAACAGATGAAGTTTCGGGAAGATTTTGGGTAAAAATTCCCTCAATTCCAATAACAGGAAAAACAATTTATATGTATTATGGGAATGCAGGCGCCACCTCAGAATCTAATTTATCTAATGTTTTTATTAGTCAAATTAGTGGCAATGTATTGGCGTTATCAATGGATGAGGGAATGGGAACTACAACGATTGATAGATCTGGATCGGGAAGAGTTATAACATTTAATAATAGTCCAACATGGAAGAGTAGTTCGTTTTGCAATAAAGGTACTTGTCTCCAGTTTAATAATTCCTATTTATCATTATCGTCGTCTCCTTTTATACAATCAACAGCAATAAGTTATTCTTTTTGGTTTAATGCAACAAGCACGAATGGATATTTTATGGGGCAAAGTGTTTCTGGAGGGCAAGGTTCTGGAGGTGTTTACATAAATTCATATCCATATTTTGCATGGACCCCAACTACCCCAAATCTTGATAGGACATGGTCAGCTAATACAGCTAATATTTCAACCGATAATTGGCATCATATAATTTATTCGGTAAGTTTTACTGGTTCCAGTAGCTGTAAAATCTATGTTGATGGCGTTGAAAAAACAACAACATTATCAGATTCTGTCTCCAATGGAGCACCATCAACAAAATTTAATGTTTCTGGTTCAAATATTGGTAGTAGGGTTATAAACGGAACAAATTATTATTTTAATGGAATGCTTGATGAGATAAATATTTTTAACAGAGCTCTAACTTCGGCAGAAGCTTTAGATTTATATAATAATCATGCCTATAATAGCTTAAATTACACTGGAATAACCCTAACTCGTAAAAAAGTATCAGTAGAGCCTACTTATTCATTTTTCTCTGAAGAAAATAATTAATTTAAATGGAGCAAATAAAATCCTTCACCCTAATAGAACTTCTTATCGTCATCGCTATCATCGGCATCCTTACTGGTATCTTAATCGTATCTATGACTAGTGCAACCAACTCTGCAAACGATGCCAGACGTAAAGCAGATATTAATCAATTAGTAAAAGCAATCACCATTATCAAAACTACAGACGGAAGTTTGCCAACAGAGACAAATGCTAATTGCAAACTAGGTTCAACAAATAGTTCCGAGAATTGTTCTGGAATTGAGGCAAAATTAACTGCTCAAGGAATTGCTATTCCTAAAGATCCAGTCTCAGGAAATTACTACATCTACAACAGAGTTTCTGCAGATGATTTTACTATTTCAGCTAGTATGTCTGATAATTCTAATTATTCTTATTCTTCTGCATCTAGTAAATATTCTAGTAGTAGTCTTTTGACAGGATGGACCAAACGAAAACCTATTACTATTACTAATACTTCTGGTTCAACCTTAACTGATTATCAAATATCTTTAGACATAGCCTACGATTCTGATATGCAAGCAGACTTTGATGACATACGTTTCACTGATTCAAATGCCTCATTATTGCTTTCTTATTGGATAGAATCAAAAACAGATTCTTCTACTGCCAAAGTTTGGGTAAAGATTCCAAGCATTCCTACTTCGGGAACTACTGTATATCTCTATTATGGTAATTCCTCGGCTGTTTCTACTGCGAATGGAGACAATACTTTTGCATTTTTTGATGACTTTTCCTCTTCATCTCTTGATTCATCAAAATGGACCATTAATGGAACAGGACTATCTCTCTCGCAATCAGTGTTAACAATAACTTCTGCGACATATATTTCTAGTAAAACAAATTTTGGGACAGGATACTCTGTTAGGTCAAGGGGACAATTTAATTCAACGAGTTATGCCTCTATCGGTTTTCATAGTCAACAAGGAGTAACGCCAGCATATGGGGCACTATTTAAGTACAACTACCCAACGGGTAATGTCTTAAACGCACTTCATCGAAATCCAGACCCAACAAATACAGGAGTAAATTTAGGAAGTTATAGTGGTTCGTACAAAATATTTGAAGTCAAAAGAAATGGGGCGTCGTCATGTCTTTATGTTATTAATGATGCAGCTGTCACAACCATTACAACAAATGTTCCCACAGTAAGTATTCCTGCCTATCTTGATGCCGATGGAACGCCAACGCATACTCTTGACGTAGATTGGATATTTGTAAGATCGTATTTACCTTCAGAGCCATCATCAGTGTTTGGAACCGAAGAAGGAGTATGATAGTCATTTTGCTTTTTAAAGGTTTTTGGCTTAATATAAATATATATGACAGAAACAACAGAAAAAACTATTGAAGTAAACGGAATAAAAACAAAATACCGAGAAGTTATTAATGGGAAGAATAATGAGACAATTTTAATTTTTCACGGATGGGGAGGGACATCATTTTCTTGGCTAAAGACGGCGATAATATTAGCGGAAAATGGATATAACTCGGTCTTATTAGACTTACCAGGTTTTGGAGAAACTCCACCACCACAAGAGATTTGGGGTACAGATGAATATGTATCGTTCTTAAACTCTTTTAAAAAGGAGATGGGTTTGCCTAAAATTTTTTTGTTGGGGCATTCTTTTGGAGGAGCTCTCGCTTTGAAGTATACAGCAAAACATGAATCGGAGATTAAAAAACTTATTCTTTGTGATGCCGCAGTTATTAGAAAGGAAAGACTTAATTTTCGTCAAAAAACTGCAAAATTTTTATCAAAAATGGGTTCAAAAATTGTTTCCAGAACACCTTTTTATCATGTATTTGAAAAAATAGCATACAAGTTAGCAGGAACTTATGACTACTATCGTGCCAATCCAATAATGAGGGAAATTTTTAAAAAAATTATTATTGACGATATGTCTGACCTAGCAGAAACGATAAAAATCCCAGTACTTATTTTGTGGGGAGAAATAGATAAAGCTACGCCAATAGAAGATGCATTTGTTTTGAACGAAATAATAAACAACTCAGAACTCAAGGTTATTAATGGGTCGGGACATAATCCTCATAGAACTCATAGTGAAGAAACCGCTAAAATAATTACTAATTATTTAAAGAAATGATAACCGAAACACTAATATTAGTTTTTAGTTATATAGTTCTTATTTTTTGGATTGCAAAGCAAATAAAAACTGATTTTTTTTGGCTCTATCTTTGGCAATTAAAGAATTATCATATTGGAAGGTTTAATGCACATTTTGATACTGATGCAGGAAGAAAAATATTTGGTATATCTTTTTTTGTAAAAGCTTTCTTTTGCTTAATTTCGTTATCATTTATATTGTGTTCTTTTCTTTATGGCTTTTCCTACGATAATATAGAATTTCTTTCTAATACTATTTATATTTTTATTTCAGCATCGGTTGTTTTAATGATTATTGAAGGTATGCATTCATTAAAATCATTGTTTTTGGAACAGAGTAAAAAGCCAGAGCAAACTAAAAAAATGATATTTCTAGAGGCAATAACTTTTTTGGTATTGCTAGTTTTTCTGATATTTATTTTTCAGCAGTTTTTATTGACTAGAGCAATAGGGTTAACCAATGCCTTGCATCTAGTTTTTTTACTTTTTTCATTTGATTTGCTTTCAATGGTTATAATTTCATCAATCGTTCTATTTTTTCAACCCCTGACTGTTTATTTGAGAAATAAAACGTTATCTAAAGCGAGATCAAAAATAAATTCGTTAAAAAATCTTTTAGTCATAGGTATTACCGGCAGTTATGGGAAAAGCTCTACAAAGGAATTTCTAAAAATTATACTATCCGAATCATTCAGTGTTGTGTCCACAGTCAAAAATCAAAACTCAGAAATAGGAATCTCCGAATGCATATTACGAGACGTCAGTAGTGATCATGAAATATTTATTTGTGAAATGGGTGCCTATAATAAAGGAGGTATTAAGCTTTTATGTAGTATCGCTCAGCCCAAAATAGGTATCTTAACAGGAATTGGCAATCAACATCTAGCTACCTTTGGGTCACAAGAAAATATAATCAAAACAAAGCTTGAATTAATAGATAATCTTCCGAGCGAAGGAGTAGCGGTCCTAAACTGGGATTCGGAATTTGTAAAAGATAATTTTAAAGATAGAAAAATCTCCACATTGAAGTGTTCAACGGAAATTCATGAAGACATGTGGGCAGAAGGAGTTAAGAATAGCGATAGTGGACTTATTTTTGATGCATGCTTTAAAAATGGAGAGAGAATTAAAATAAAGACTGGAATTATTGGAAATCATCATCTATCAAATCTTTTGCTGTGTATCGCAGTAGCAAAAAAATTAGGAATGAGTAGCGAAGAAATTGCCAACGGGTGCGAAAAAATAACAGCCAAAATATCAGGAATGGAGATTGAACAAACAAAACATGGATTTTCTGCAATAAATTCTAGCTATTCGGCAAATAGAGTCGGAGTATTATCTCACTTAGATCACTTTAAAGATATTATAACTACTGGTAAAAAAATATTAGTAATGCCTTGTATTATTGAACTTGGTCGTGATGCAAAAAAGACTCATTATGAAATCGGGAAAAAAATAGCAAAAAGCTGTGATGTCGCCATAATAACGACAAGCGACTACTTTGAAGATATAAAAAAAGGAGCTCAGAGTGAATGTATGAAAGATTATAATATTATTTGCATAGAAAATCCGAACAAAGCCTTTGATATCATAAAACAGAGAATAGACGGAGGAGTTGTTTTACTGGAAGGAAGATCGTCAAAAAATTTAGTAAATAAAATTTTTGAAAAATAATGGCAAAAGTAATTTCCACATCATTATCTCCTAATACAGAAAAAGACGATGTTTTTTTTGCGATAATTTCGTTATTAAAATTTTGGAAATGGCAAAAAGGATTGGGTTCCACTAAATTAGAAGATTACTTTAGATTACATTTTGGATTTGAAAATTGTTATTCATTCAACAGTGGACGAAGTTGTCTTTTGGCTATTTTTGACGCAATTAATCTTTCCGAAGGAGATGAAGTAATAGTACAGGCTTATACCTGTAATGCTGTAATCAATCCGATACTAAAACGAAGAGCGACCCCAGTATATGTGGACATCAAAAGTGATCTTAATATTGATGCTCAAAAAATAGAACAGAAAATTACCGAAAAAACGAAAGTAGTTATTGCTCAACACACATTTGGATTACCTTGTGATTTGGATAGAATAAAAGAAATCTGTTCGCGAAAGAATATTATTCTTATAGAAGATTGTGCTCATGCACTTGGAGCAAAATATGATGGAAAATATTGTGGAACATTTGGAGATTTTGCTTTTTTTAGCTTTGGTAGGGATAAAGTAGTTTCATCAGTTTATGGGGGTATGCTCATCGTTAATAATAACTCTTATATCAAAAGGATTATAGACTTTAAGGCGAATATTTTGTATCCAACAAAAAAATGGATAGTACAACAAATTTTGCATCCGATAATTACAAATCTCTTTGTACTTCCTTTCTATAACTCAAAAATAGGAAAAGGAATTATGGCATATTCCCTAAACAGTGGTCTTTTGTCAAGATCTGTTATGGAAAGTGAAAATCATGGAATTTTACCAAATTATTTTCCACAAAAAATGCCAAATGCTTTAGCCGAAATTGCTCTATTTCAAGTACAAAAATTAGAAAGATTCAATGTTTGGCGAAAAGGGGTTGCAGATTTCTACGCGATTGAATTGGATGAATACAAGAATTTATTCTGTTTTAATTCTATTGATTCAAGGAAAGATCCAATTTTCATGCGTTTTCCCTTGATTGTCAATAATTCAAAGCAATTAATTGAAAATTTTAGACGTCAAGAAATATACTTGAATGATGGATGGAGAGAATCAGTAATCGTTCCTTCAAAAACAGATATAAAAGCTATGCAGTATAAAGAGGGGCAATGCCTAATAGCCGAAGTAAATTGTGATAAGATAGTTTCTCTACCAACACATATAAGACTACGATCGGATGATATGAAGCGTATAGTATCTATTGTAATTGACCATTTAAAACGAAACGGCTGATTGGTCAAGATTGAAAAAAAGCAGTTAAGATAGTAAAATTTACTTATTATAAAGTTAAAAACTAAAATTATGGGAATGTTTGACAAGTTAAAAGACTTAAAAAGACTAAAAGATTTAGATGGAGCACTAGGTAAGGAGAGGATGGAATCAGAAATCAATGGTGTTAAGGTGACAGTTAATGGAAAAGCGGAGGTTATTAGTATTACTTTGAATGATACGCTCAGCAAAGAAGATCAGGAGAAGGCTGTTAAAGACTGTGTTAATGATGCTTGCGGAAAAGCTAAAATGATAATGGCAAAAAAAGCAGCCGAAATATCAGGACTTAATTTTTAGTATATGAATTTTTTAGTAGGAATTACAACTACGGAGGGCTCTGATTGGAGGAAAAAAATAGAAGAAATAAAAGCGCTACAGATTAAAGAGGTGGCTGTTTTTCCTACTTGTCTAAACAAAGAACAAAGAGGGGAGTTTTATACACTCCTAGAGAGATCAGTTGAAAGAATACCTTTTGTACATCTACGTGACGACATGGATGTCACCGAGATTGAATTTTTTATAAAGAAATTTAACACAGTTCTTTTTAATTGTCATGCAAGTCATATTAATCCCTCAAATAAAAGCTGGGAAAAATATAAGGATATTATTTGTCAAGAAAATCACGATAGATTTAATGAGCAGGAGTTAGGTAGTTTGGGTGGAATTTGCTTAGATTTTACCCACATGGAAGATGAGATAATGACTGGTCGTCAACCTCCAGAATACTATCAGGAAATACTCAAGAAATATCCATTAAAATGCAATCATATTAGTGCAATAAAAAAGAATTTTAAACTAGAAGGTGATGACCACCGAATAACTTTTGGTAGTCATTATCTAGAAGATTTATCCGAAGTTGATTATTTAGTTAAATATCCGCTTGAGTATTTTTCTAATTATTGTGCTATAGAAATGGAAAACAGCATAGAGAGACAATTAGAGATTATAGAATATATAAAAAACCTGCTTCTGAACAGAGACGAACTAATTAAAAGAATTTTTTAAAATGAAGATTCAAGAAATCACAGATAAAAAACAATGGGAAGATTTTGCTGAGCAATGTCCAGAGAAAACATTTTGCCAATCATGGAACTGGGGAATATTCAATAAAGCAATGGGCGATAATTATTGGAGGCTTGGAATTTTTGAAGAGGAAAAATTAATAGCAATAGCTCAGATCTTGAAGATTTCGGCAAGAAGAGGCACTTTTATCTTCGTACCTCATGGTCCCATTTTTAAGGAAAAAGGACAAGAAAAAAAAGTGATTTCAATTCTATTAGACTACCTGAAGGAATTAGGCAAGAAAAACAAAGCAGATTTCATAAGATTTGCACCATTACTAGAAAGAACTGAAGAGAGTATTAAGATATATAAGGATTTGGGTTTTAATACAGCGCCAATCCACATGCATCCTGAATTGACATGGGAGTTGAGTCTCAATTGTTCCGAAGATGAGCTTCTTGCAAACATGAGAAAAACGACAAGGTATTTAATAAGGCAAGGAGAAAAAAATGAAGACGTCCTTATTGAAAAAAGTCAAAGCTACAAAGATTTAGAAGCCTTTGAGGAGGTCTATAAAATAACTGCAGACAGACATTCTTTCGTTCCTTTTTCAATGAAATATCTCAAAAATGAACTAGAAGCATTTGAGGGTGATGATCAAATAGTTATTTTTTCTGGAAAATACAACGGAGAAATAGTTGCATCAGCAATGGTTATATATTGGAAGGGGGGAGCATTCTATCATCAAGGTGCATCATCGCTGAAATATCCTAAAATTCCAGTATCATACTTAGTTCAATGGGAAGCGATAAAAGAAGCCAAAAAAAGAAATTGCAAGGTATATAATTTTTGGGGGATTGCTCCAGAGTCAGAGCTTGAAGCAAAAGAAAATCATCCATGGAAGGGGTTGAGTTTGTTCAAAAAAGGATTTGGTGGATATAAAAAGGAATATGTCAAGACACAAGACTATCCATTAAGTATCAAGTATTGGCTTATTTATATTTTTGAAGAAATAAGAAAAAGGCAAAGAAATCTCTAATCAAATGAGAAAAACCTACAATAAAAAAACAAGTAGAAGGACATCAGGATATAAGAAAACAAGAAGAAGGAGACGAACAGACTCAAGAAAACTTATATTTACGATAATCGGCGTATTGATTTTTGCAGGGCTAAGTGGTATCGGGGCAACCTACATTGCATCAAAATCAGCTTCAGTTAATATGGAGGTTTCTGGAATTGATGACAAAAGTTCAATTAAGCCAGAAGAATTAAAAAAGGCGGCTCACGAAACCTTTAACCTGTCGTTTTCGTTTATGGGAGCAAAGTTTGAAGCTCAGAACTTTTTGTCATCCAACCAGAAAAAAATGGAAAACCTTATGGCAAAGTTTCCACAAATTGAGAATATTGAAATGAAGAGGAATAATGACGGAAGTATTGTTTTTGAAGTTAAGGAAAAAACCCCTTTTGCAATTTGGTGTGAAAATGATAAATGTTCTCTAGTAGATAAGCAGGGTTTATATATAAGAGACTGCAGCGATGATGCCGACTATGGTGATTTACCTAAAATTTCGGGAAAAGAGGATTCTAATGATGATGGATATAAAGAAAAGATAATGAATAGCGTTTCCGAAATCAATGAAGTAATCTCAACAAATGAACATTTCAAGAAACAGTCGTATGAGATTTTCCCCGATAAAATGATTGTAAGAGGAGATATACAGTGCGAGTTAATATTCAATCCAGACGAAAATATTTCATGGCAGCTTGAGAAAATGGAAATAATTTTAAAAAATGAAGAATATATAGAAAATCTTTCAAGTTATCAATATATTGATTTGAGATTCAGGAATCAAGCAATTATAAAATAATTATTAATTATACTGATCTTATATTTTTATCGGTCCCAAATTAGTAAGTAATTTTCAAATTTTAATCTATTTCTTAAGCTCTTATTTTAAGAGTTTTTATTTTTTTAACAATAAAATTGCTTAAGCTTCCTATAAGAAAAATACAAATAAAATACATTTTTGGGATAGAGTTTATATATTTATCCACAGAAAAATGTACTTCGTTCTTGCTCAAAACAGCATTTTTATGTATAAAAATATTGAAAACCTATTAATATATTAGCAAATACTATTGACATTTTGTCAATAATATTGTAAATTATATGCAATAACAATAGTTTAGCTTTTACAAAAAATATGAACAAAAAAATACTAATACTTCTTATATTCTTCTTGAGCTCTTTTTCTTTTGTTGGGCAGATTTTTGCTGAGACCGAAAGTGTGTGTTCTTCAACGTCTGCGACATCTGCAGCATCCTCAACAACTTCAGCATGTGGTCCTGCTCATATGGGAACATCAGTTTACGGACCTTCTGGCAGTTCACTTTGTGTTTGTAGTGATAAAAAGGCTATAGTCACTTGGAGTCCTTCAAATAACAGATGGGAATGGTCTTGTATCATAGGTTGTGGTCCTTATAGAGAAAAATGTTGGGCATACAAAGCAACTCCAGTCAATGGACAGTGTGGAACATCAAACGGAGGATCGTTTTCTAGCGCTCCTACTTCTGGACTTTGCAACTCTGGAACAGCTAGTTCTATTACTGGTACTGGACCATGGTATTGGAATTGTAATGGAATTAACCTAGGTTCAACAGTAAGCTGTTCTGCTAATAAGGCTCCAACCAAAATTGATGGACAATGTGGTTTATCGCATGGAAGTGCTTTTGAAATAGCTCCTACTACAGGGCTTTGCAGCGCTGGAACAGCTAGTTATGTTTCAGGGACTGGACCTTGGACTTGGAAGTGTGCAGGACACAACGGTGGAACTTCTGTAAATTGTTCAGCTCAAAAGATTAGCAAAATTAATGGTCAATGTGGATCATCAAACGGCGGATATTTTTATAGTGCCCCTACTACAGGACTTTGTAATTCTGGAACAGCTAGTTATGTTTCAGGGACTGGACCTTGGACATGGACTTGTGGTGGAATTAATGGAGGGACTACTGCTAGTTGTTCAGCTAAGGAAAGAAGCTTAATAGTTAATGGTCAATGTGGATCATCAAACGGCGGATCATTCTCTAGCGCTCCTACCTCAGGATTCTGTAATTCGGGTACCTTTACTGGTATTACTGGTACTGGACCTTGGCATTGGTCATGTAAAGGGCAAAACGGTGGAAGTACTGCTAGTTGTTCAGCTCAATTAAAAATAAATTCAATCAATGGTCAATGTGGATCATCAAACGGCGGTACTTTTTCTCTTCTTCCTACTTCAGGACTCTGTAATTCTGGCACTCCTTCTATCGTCGCAAGTACTGGAAGTGGATGGACATGGACATGTACAGGTCTAAATGGTGGAAGTAATGCGGGTTGTTATGCTTATAAACCATCATTCCCAGTCAATGGTCAATGTGGATCATCAAACGGCGGATCATTCTCTAGCGCTCCTACCTCAGGATTCTGTAATTCGGGTACCTTTACTGGTATTACTGGTACTGGACCATGGTATTGGTCATGTGCAGGACAAAACGGTGGAAGCACTGCAAATTGTTTAGCTCAATTAAAAGTAAATCCAGTTAATGGACAGTGTGGATCATCAAACGGCGGTACTTTTTCTCTTCTTCCTACTTCAGGACTCTGTAATTCTGGCACTCCTTCTATCGTCGCAAGTACTGGAAGTGGATGGACATGGACATGTACAGGTCTAAATGGTGGAAGTAATGCGGGTTGTTATGCTTACAAGGAATCATCTCCAGTTAATGGACAGTGTGGATCATCAAACGGCGGATCATTCTCTAGCGCTCCTACTACAGGACTTTGTAATATCGGAACAGCAAGTTCTATTACTGGATCTGGACCTTGGTATTGGTCATGTTCTGGTACAAACGGAGGATTAACTGCAAATTGTTCAGCTCAAAAGATACTAACACCTACAAACGGACAATGTGGATCATCAAACGGCGGATCATTCTCTAGCGCTCCTACTACAGGACTTTGTAATATCGGAACAGCAAGTTCTATTACTGGATCTGGACCTTGGTATTGGTCATGTTCTGGTACAAACGGAGGATTAACTGCAAATTGTTCAGCTCAAAAGATACTAACACCTACAAACGGACAATGTGGATCATCAAACGGCGGTACTTTTGAAACTGCGCCCACATCAGGATTATGTAGTTCTGGATACACAAATGGAGTGACTGGATCTGGACCTTGGTATTGGGTATGTTATGGTCAAAACGGAGGAGGCAATGACTCATGTTCAGCTATTAAACAAGCAACTCCAATTAATGGTCAATGTGGATCATCAAACGGCGGATCTTTTTCTAGTACTCCAACATATGGATTATGTAGTTCTGGAACTGTATCAGGTCTGATGTTTACCGAAAATGGTTGGTCTTGGATTTGTAAGGGAAGTAATGGTGGAATTAATGATTCTTGCAGTGCAACTAAGGTAGTTGCTATCAATGGTCAATGTGGATCATCAAACGGCGGATCTTTTTCTAATACCCCAACAGTTGGATTATGTGAGTCTGGTATTGCGAGTGCTATTTCTGGATCGGGACCATGGACTTGGAGTTGTAAAGGAAGTAATGGTGGCACAACATCATACTGTAGTGCAACTAAAATTGCTGCTGTTGATGGGAAATGCGGATGTGCTCACGGACAAACCTTTAATATCGCTCCATTAACTTGTCTTTGTACTACTGGTACTCCAAGCTTAGTAATTGAAGGTGCAAATAATGCATGGACTTGGACCTGTAAGGGTGAAACAAGTGGAAAAGATGAATGTTGTACTGCTTATAAAAAAGTGACAAATAGCAAGCCTATAGTTGATGCTGGAGATAACTTAGAAGTTGCACCGGGTGCTTCCATTACTATTGAAGCTATCGCAAGCGACGCCGATAAAGATGCCCTTACATATTCATGGAGATGTAATGCTGGTGCTTTATCTAGCTGGTCAGTATTACAACCAGTTTGGACAGCTCCTACTACCAATACAGCAAGTTCTTATACTTGTACTATTACTGTAAGTGATGGAAAGGATACTGCAACAGATACTATGAGTATTAGGATTAGAGTTGATAAGGTTAATGGGATTTGTGGGACTTCTCATGGTCAAACACTAGATACTAAGCCAATATCAGATTTATGTGAATCTGGAACAGCAAGTCTTGTTTCAGGAACTGGACCTTGGACATGGACCTGCAGTGGTATTAATGGAGGAACACTTTCATACTGTTCAGCCGACAGGAATAATCATGTTCCAGTTATAGATATGATTGGAACCAGAGAATTAAACGAAAGTCAAACGATTCTTTTAAAGGCAGAAGCTACCGATGAGGATAATGACAACTTAACATATTATTGGTCGTGTAGTGGAGGACGACTATCTGGTTCTTCGGTATTAAAGCCATATTTTACTGCTCCAAGTACTGCCACCGACAGAACACATACATGTATGTTAACAGTTAAAGACGGTAAGGGGGGAATTGCTTCAGAATCAGTAAGTATTTTAATAAGAACTTATAGCAACAATAAAAATAATGTACCAACTATTGAAATTGGTGACAACAAAGAAGTTAGATCAGGACAAACTATTTCTTTATCAGGAGCTCAAGTTAGTGATCCAGATGGAGATAGTTTAACTTATAAGTGGTATTGCACTGGAGGAACATTGTCTAACAAGAATTCATTGAATCCTACTTTTACTGCTCCAATAGTCACAGGTAACCAAAATTACACCTGTACCTTAACTGTAAGTGATGGTAAGGGAGGATACGCATCAGATTCTTTGAGTGTTATTGCTAAACCAGGAGCTAATACTAAAAATACTGTTCCTGTTGTTGCAACAATTCAGGCTAGGGAAGTTAATCAAGGACAATCAATTACTCTTTATGCTATAGCTTATGACCCAGATGGAGATAACTTGTCTTACAGTTGGTCGTGTAGTGGAGGAAATCTTTCTGATAGTACATCTCTTATGCCTATCTATACAGCTTATGCTTATTCTACTAGCAACACCAATTATCGCTGTACAATAACCGCAAATGATGGTAGGGGAGGATCAACCTCAGCTAGTGTATCAATTACAGTAAGAGGAACTGGAGGATCAACATCTTCCAAGGTCACAGTTGATGCAGGATCAAATAAAGAGTTGAATCAAGGACAATCCATAACACTTGAGGCTACTGCAAGCGATTCTAACGGCGATACTATCTTTTACGACTGGTCATGTACCGGAGGAACATTATCTAACTCAAATAGTATGAATCCTAATTATACAGCCCCTTACACCGTTGGTTCATACACCTGTAGAGTGACGGTCAGAAATAGTTTTGGCTCAACGGCTAGCGATTCGTTAACTATTACAACTAGAGCCGAACCATTAGAGTATTAAAAAAACAAGAATACGCTTAAAAGCGTTTTCTTGTTTAACTATTGACATAAAATCACTTTTGTTATATAATATTTAAAAAGATAAATTAAATCAAATGATTAATCAGTAATTTCTACAAAAATATGAAAGAGATAATCAACAAAACTAAAGATTTTTTCAGCACAAAGAGCCAGTTTATTTCTTTTGCGCTTGTTCTACAAGGAATACTTATAATTTCCTTAGTGTTTGGAATAAGCTATTTATTCGCAGGGACTATCACTGTTGATGCAGGACAAAATAGAAACGCCCAAGCTGGAAGTTCAATTCTTTTAACTCCTAATGTGGCTGATTCGGATGGAGATCCTTTAACATATCGTTGGACTTGTACTGGAGGAAGTTTATCTAGCTCAACTGCATTGTCTCCAACTCTAAATCTGCCGGATGCTGCCGCTGGAACTATAATTAGCTGTACTCTTACAGCAGATAATGGCAGTAGTAGTGCTAGCGATTCTGTAGAAATTACTATTACTGGAGGTTCTAATCCTACTACTAACAATCCCCCTAGCGTAGATGCTGGTCAAAACAAAACAGCTTTTTCAGGGAAAACAGTTGTTTTGTTAGGAGATGCTAATGACCCAGACGGAGACCCATTAACTTTAAGTTGGAGTTGTTCAATGGGTAATATTTCTAATTCTACAAGTCTTAGTCCCACCTTCACAGCTCCAACTGTAAGCGTTGATACTACTGCAACATGTACACTAACTGCTACTGACAATAAAGGAGCTTCAAGTAATGACGATGTCTATATTTCAATTGTCAATTCTAGTCAAGAAAATCATAACCCAGAAGTTGATGCTGGTTCTGACAAGACTGTTGCTCCGGGATCTACCACAAAGTTAACTCCTAGTGTATCAGACCCAGACGGAGACCCTTTGACATATAATTGGTCATGTAATGGCGGGAGTGTCTCAAGTTCAAGCATAATGAGTCCTAATTTTTATGCATCTTCTGGAGCAGGAAATACTGCTACTTGTACCATTACTGTTAGCGATGGACGAGGAGGATTTGGAACAGATTATCTTACCATAACAATCGGATCATCTTCTCAAAATAATAATCCAATTGTTGATGCTGGACCTGATAAAAATATACAATCTGGAGCATCTGTTAAGTTAACTCCTAGTGTATCAGATCCAGACGGAGACCCTTTGACATATAAATGGTCATGCAATGGAGGAAGTTTATCTAGTTCAAATGTTTTGAACCCAACTTTTACTGCTAATAATTATTCTTATAATACATATAATACAAATTATAATTGTACACTTACCGTCACTGATAGCAAAGGAGGTTCAGCTAGTGATATAGTTTATATCTACACAGGAACAAATAGTGGTATATGTGGTTCATCTAATGGGCAAACCTTATCATCAATGCCATATTACGGATTATGTAATAGCGGAAATCCTAGTACTGTTTCTGGATCAGGACCATGGTATTGGACATGTTATGGAATTAATGGTGGTTCAAATGCAAGTTGTAGTACTTACGCAAATCAATACAATTCAAGTAATCCTATTATCAGTTCGGGAGGAAATAGAGAGGTAAATGAAGGTGCCTCAGTACCTCTAAACGTCACTGCTTATGATCCAAATGGATATTCCTTAACATATAATTGGAATTGTACTGGTGGTAATTTATCAAATTACAATACAATAAATCCTACCTATTATGCTCCAATGGTTAATTACGACACAACTTATTACTGTACTATAAACGTCACTAATAATAGAGGAGGATATTCAACTGCAAATGTTAGTATATTAGTTAGAGATTTAAACAACAATAATAATACTAATGCGTCGGTCACTACTAATCCAGCTACTAATATAAAAACAACGACAGCTAGAATAAACGGATATCTTACAAGTGGCAATAACGCCAATGTTAGATTTGCTTGGGGAAGAGTTAGTTCTAGTATGAATAGTACTACAAATTCAATAAATAAGAATTCAGGAGATTATTTTTCCGAAGATCTTAGTGGATTACAGCCAGGAAAAGCTTATCAATTCAGAGCAGAGGCAAGTGGAAATATCTATGGAAGTGTTCTAAAATTTATCACCCAACCTGAGACACCAACATCTTTTAATGCAACAACATATGGATGCGGAAAGGTTAGTTTAACTTGGGCAAGGGGAAATGGAGCAGCATATACTACTGTCATTAGAAAAACAGGTAGTTATCCAACCTCTGTTACAGATGGTACAATCGTTTATTATGGAACTTCTAATAGTTATACTGATACAGTTTCGGGAGGAACATATTATTACCGAGCTTGGTCTGTTGGATACGATGGCGGACTATATTCATGGTCTGATAGCACATACAGCAAAGACTACGTCGCAGTTTCTTCTTGTGTAGTCAGTACCCCCGTAAAAACAGTAGTAAAACCTATTACAACTGTTAAAAAAGTTGAAGTAAAAGAAGAGCCTACTTGTGAAGTTATTCAAGATAGTGCATTGAGTCTAGAAATCATAGGGAAAAATGTCACACAAAAGAAAGAATGGTCAAGAAACATTACAGCAAATCCAGGCGATGAAATAGATATTCAAGTGACAGTCGCATCACAGCTAGACGAAACTCTTAATAGTATTTTCTTAACAAACGTATTGCCAATAAAAATTGCTGAGGTTTCTAATGTATCAATTACTGGGCAACCACTCGGAATTGATATTAGTAATGGAATAGTAATGGGTGATTTTAAACCAAGAGAAAGCAAGGTTTTATCTTTCAGAATTAAACTTAGCGGAGAATCAGAATTTACAGAAAGAGAGACAGCGCTTACTAATAGCGTAGAGTTAAATGGAAGAAATATTGATACTATCAGAGATAGCCTATTAATAAATGTCACAAATACCAAAATTGCTGCCGCTTACGGTATGGCAAGTCTAGACTTTTTAAATGGAGGATGGTTGATATTATTGATAATAGGGTTTGGATTATTCCTCCTTCTATTATTAATCACATTATTCTATCTTTTATTCCTACTATTAAAAAAGAATAAGGAAGAAAAAGAAAGAGAAAGACAACTTGAAAGGGAAAGACTATCAGTAGAGAGAAGCAAGTACTTCCAAATACAATAATAAAAAATTCGCCCAAAGGCGATTTTTTTATTATATAAATCTGTTTACTTTTCCAACCTTTCCAACCAGCAAGCCATATTTATCAAGGTTAACTTTTGTATTCAGTTTGTATTCAGGAATCTCTGCCCCGAGAGATATTTGATTCTCGGATTTATATTTCCTGATTTCATCAATAGTAGTTAATGCCTCATTAAAATCAGAAATATCAATCTGTTCCATAGACTTGATTACCTTTGGCCATGGTGAGGTATGGATAGTTCTTTCCTCTTTTTCTTCTTTAAAATATTGATACAATTCTTCTGTAATAAATGGGATTATTGGAGCATACATTTTTAAGATATTACAGAAAGTCTTTTTAAGTATTGTGAGTGCTGCATTTCGTGATGCGTCATCTTCTCCATTCAATCTATATTTTACAAATTCCACGTAGTAATCAGCAAATTTTGACATAAAGAATTCCTCAATCGCCATTTTTGCCTTAGCATATTCATATCCTTCAAAATGTTTTGTAGCTTCTTCAATTGTCTTATTCAATTCTTCGGAAATCCACTTATCAGCATGCTCAAAAGCTGGTTCTGCAGAATTATTATTACTTTGATCATACATCATAATGAATCTGGCAACATTCCATAACTTTGTAGAAATCTGTTTTCCTTTCTTTATTTCCTTTGGATTAAACCTTAGATTTTGTCCGAGTCCAGCTCCAGTTGCCCAATACCTTATCGCATCTGCTCCATATTCTTCTACCAGCTTATCTGATGGAGTATAATTTCCCAAACGTTTTGATATCTTCCTACCTTGTTCGTCTAGTCCGTGTCCAGATATCATCAAGTTTTTAAAAGGAACAGAATTAAAATGCATGGTACTTTTCACAACCGAATAAAAGTCCCATGTCCTAATAATCTCATGAGCGTTTGGTCTTACATCAACAGGAAACAATTCTGGTTTTCCTACAATCTCTCTTAGTAAGAAAGGAGTACAAGAAGAAGTCGCCCAAGTATCCATCACATCTTTTTCGGGTTCAATATTTTTACTTGCACACTTTGGACAAATATCAACTGGTGGTTTTTGTTCAAATGGATTTACTGGTAAATCTTCTTTTCTAGGGACTATTACTTCACCACAGTCTTGGCATATCCAAAAAGGAAATGGAACTCCATAATATCTCTGCCTAGATATACACCAATCCCATTTTAAGGAATCCACCCAGATTTCATAATTATTAAACATATGAGAAGGGAACCAGTTTATTTTTTTACCCATCTCTAACCACTTTTCCTTATTGTCGGTTATCTTTATAAACCATTGCTTGCTTAAGACAAATTCAACAGGAGTATCGCATCTTTCGTGTACATTAACCGATTGGATTATACTTTCTTGTTTCTCAAGTATTCCCGCTTCAGATAAATCAGTAATCACAGCTTTTCTTGCCTCTTCAATTCCCATTCCTTGATATTTTCCACCTAGCTCAGTTATTTTTCCATCTTCAGTAATTAAATTCTTGGTTGGTAAATTATCTAATCTCCATTTTTCCAAATCCTCTTGGTCTCCCCAGGTACATACCATCATAAGTCCCGTGCCTTTTTCTTTATCCACGGCGTCACTTGTCCTTATTGGAACTTTAAAATCAAACAAAGGAACTGTTGCTTCAGTGTCCTTTAGGTGGACATACCTCTCATCGGTAGGATTAAAATATACAGCAACACATGCTGGTAGCATTTCTGGTCTGGTTGTTGCAATTATACCAGTACTTCCATCCGAAAGCCCGAACTTTATATAATTCATCTTTGAGTCTCTTTCTTTAGTTTCAAGGTCGGATTGCGAAATAGCAGTACCACAAAATGGGCACCATAAAATCGGCAATTCCTTTTTGTAAATTAGCCCTTTTTCATAAAGATCAAGGATTGACCATTGAGAAACCTTTGTCGGTAATGGAGCGATAGTACTGTATGTCTTTGACCAATCAACCGAAATTCCAAGGCTATTCCATAAATTCCTATAAGTTTCAATTCCTTTTTCTGTTTCCTTTAAACAAAGATCAATAAATTCTGACTTTGTTATTTTTGATTTATCAATCTTGTATTTCTTTTCAACAAATCTTTCCGTTGGTAGTCCGTTGTCATCAAATCCCATTGGATAAAACACATTATATCCCTGCATTCTCTTGTACCTGACAATGAATTCAGCCTGAGTATAAGACATTATGTGTCCAGCATGTAAATGATCGGCTGAAACATAAGGAGGAGGAGTGTCAACAGTAAAAGTAGGCTTTCCTTCCTGATAATTGAATTCATAAAGTTTTGTATCGGTCCAAATCTTTCTCCATTTTTCTTCCTTTTCCTTAAAATCATAACTCTTAGGGAAAAAAACTTCGGAAAGGGTATTTTTTTCTGGATTTTCCATTTTTTTGAATTGTCTTAAATTAAATATAAAAACAAGGTCATTATAGCAAAAAAAGGACAAAAGTCCACCAATTATCGAAGTAGAGTTCTTTTAATTTACAATACATTCTGATATAATATTAGTGTATAACTTTTGATTATAGATGCAAAAATCATTCACACTAATAGAGCTATTAATTGTTATTGCTATTATTGGCATTCTTTTTGGTATTCTAATTATTTCAATGACAGGTGCAATTAACAGTGCAAACGATGCTAAAAGGAAGGCAGACATTCATCAATTGGTAAATACGCTGTTGGCATACAATGCCTCTCATCCTAGTTATCCTATTTCTAGCACTGCTTGCAATATTGGAAGTAATTGTTCTGCGGAAGTTAATGCAGCCCTAGGAAATGGCATTAACGCCAGAGACCCTAGTGGTGGATACTATTCCTATTCTTCTACTGACGGTACTAATTTTATTATTTCTACTATCATGTCCGATTCTAGTACCTACTACTACTCCTCTTCATCTAGTAAATATTCCATCTCTAGTAGCGGTATACCAGGTTGGAATAAAAGAAAACCAATAACGGTTTCCTCTACTTCTGCTCTTACTGATTATCAAATCAAGTTAGTAGTTACTTATGACTCCGATATGCAAGCAGACTTTGATGATCTTAGATTTACTTCTTCCGATGGCAAGACATTACTAGACTATTGGATTGAATCCAAAACAGATTCTAGTACTGCTACAGTCTGGGTCAAAGTCCCATCTCTAATTAGCGGAAATACTTCAATTTTTATGTACTACGGAAATACTTCTGCTGTTACCACTTCAAATGGAAGTAATGTTTTTACGCTCTTTGATGACTTTGATGACGGCACTATCGACACATCGAAATGGACTCGATTATCATATCCTCCAACATGGTCCGAAAGTAATGGCAAACTTACAATTTCGGGAGCAACAATTAACTGGGAATATTTTTCAACAACCAATGCAGTGTCCGACAATAGTATTATTGAGGCAAATGTCACACAAATAACAACCACGACATATGGTATGAGGCTAGGTATCGGGAGCACTTTGACTGCACTTGCAGGATTGAATCCCAAGGCAAATACTATCAATGTCAATAATAGTAATGGAGCTGCATTTACCTGCAATACCCCAGCGATTTATGGATTTGAGATTCGTTCAGGAACTGTGTATGTTGCAAGAAACCGAGCTTCGCAAACAACAACATCAAATGCTCCCGCAACAAAAAAATTAATTTTAGCCATCACGGCTGATGATGGTGTTGGTGTAATGTCTTTTGATTGGATAATTGCCAGAAAATATGCAACCGTAGAACCTACGACTATATTCGGAAGCGAAGAAAACGTGTAGGATATGCATTTTTTTGGCGAAAAACTAGTCTTTACTTGCTTTTTATAAGAAAATAAATAATAATGTTGTAAAGAGTATGACATTATTTGATCTTAATAAAAATAAGCCATTGTCAGATAGGCTAAGACCAGAGACTTTCGAAGATTTTCTGGGGCAGACTGCTATTATTGGCGAAGGAAAGCTTTTACGAAAAGCCATTGAATCGGATAATATTCCATCAATGATTTTTTGGGGTCCTCCTGGCACAGGAAAAACTACTCTTGCACGAGTAATTGCCAAACAGACACAGTCAGACTTTATTAAAATGAGCGCTGTCTCTAGTGGACTAAAAGACTTACGAGAAGTTATCGAAAGAGCAAAAGGGAACCAATTAGGATTAAAAAAAACGATTCTTTTTATCGATGAAATTCACCGCTGGAACAAGACCCAGCAGGATGCCTTGCTGCCACATCTCGAAAACGGACTGATTATTTTAATTGGAGCTACCACCGAAAATCCAAGCTTTGAAGTAAGGGGTGCACTGTTATCGAGAACAAGAGTATTTGTTTTTGAGCCATTAGGAAAAGACGATATTGTTGGAATACTCAAACGAGCACTGAAAGATAAAGAAAAAGGTTTTGGTGGGCATAAGATAAAAATTTCTAAGGATTTGCTTGCACTAATAGGAGGTATTGCCAATGGGGATGCAAGAACAGCTTTGAACATTCTTGAATATACTATAACTCCGAATATTGATACCGATGATTTTAAAAAAGAAATCAAAATAACGAAAGAATTAATCCAAGAAGCTCTTCAAAGAATAAATATTTTATACGACAAGAATGGAGAAGAACATTACAATATAATTTCAGCTCTTCATAAGTCCCTCAGGGGCTCAGACGAAAATGCTGCCCTATACTGGCTAGCAAGAATGGTAGAGTCGGGAGAAGATCCACTCTATATCGCTCGCAGATTGGTAAGATTCGCCAGCGAAGACATTGGATTGGCAAATTCTCAGGCGTTGGAACAAGCTGTTGCAGGATATCAGGCCTGTCATTTTATAGGATATCCAGAATGCAATGTTATTTTAGCTCAAATCGTTGTATATTTAGCAAAGTGCAAAAAATCAAATGCATTATATGTGGCTTACAATGAAGCTTCAAGTGATGCTAGGGAGTTAGGTAATCTTCCAGTTCCGTTGCATTTAAGAAATGCTCCGACAAAATTTATGAAGGATATCGGATACGGAAAAGACTACAAATACAGTCCCGATTACAATTACTCCGAAGAGCAAGAATATATGCCCGAAAAATTAAAAGGAAAAAAATACATAAAGTTTAAAAAAAATGAAAATTAATCCTACTCTTGTCATTTAATTTCTTTGTTTGTCATTCCCGCGAAGGCGGGAATCTAATAAGATGTTTTTAAGTTTACGAAGTAAACTCCCTAGCCCTAATTACTAGTTACGAATTACTAATTACTAATCTCTAAATGCTTGTCATTCCCTTGAAGAAGGGAATCTAATAAGATGTCTTAAGGCTTGCAAAGCAAGCCACAATGTACTAGTTACTAATTACGAGTTACTAGTCCCCAATATTCACTAATTACTAAATATATATGTTGATAGATGACGTTACAATCAAAATAAAAGCGGGAGACGGAGGAGCAGGAGCAGTCGCCTTTAATAAGGTTGTTTGCAGTCTTGGTCCGACTGGTGGATCGGGCGGCCGAGGAGGAAGTGTTTATGCTATTGGCGTATCAGAGTTAGACGCACTCCAACAATTCAGATTCAAGAAAGTATTAGAAGCAGAAAAAGGAATAAATGGAAAAGGACAATTTGTTGACGGAACAAGTGGACAGGATATTGTTTTAAAATTTCCAGTTGGCACTATTATTCACAACCTTACAACTGGTGCAGATACCGAGATGACAACAGTTGGCGAAAAAATCCTCCTAGCCAAAGGAGGAAAAGGAGGAAAAGGAAATTTTCAATTTCGTTCATCGCGAAATACAACTCCCATGGAATCTCAACCGGGTACTCCGGGGGAGGAATTTGAACTTAGGCTAGAATTAAAAATGATGGCAGATATTGGTTTTGTAGGACTTCCAAATGTTGGTAAATCCAGCCTGCTTAAAGAGTTAACCGATGCCAATCCAAAAGTAGCCAACTATCCCTTTACAACTTTAGAGCCCAATCTAGGAGTTTATTATGAACTAATCCTAGCCGATATTCCTGGACTAATAGAGAGAGCTTCTTCGGGGAAGGGCTTAGGTATAAAATTTTTACGTCACGTAGAAAGGACAAAAATATTATTTCACTTTATTGCATCCGATTCGGCAACACCCATAACAGACTACAAGACCATAAGAAAAGAGCTTGGTAAATACAATAAAGAGCTATTAAATAAAGAAGAATATGTCTTTTTGAGTAGAAGTGATACCGTTGACAAAAAAGAAATAGAAAAAAAGATAAAAGCTTTTAAAAAATACAACGGAAATATTAAAGCATTTTCTATATACGATTACGATTCAATGGAAGAATTTAAAAAAGTATTGAACAAAATAAAAGACGAGAAAGTAGGCATGAAAAAATAGTTTTAATGCAAAACAATTTAATTAAAATCCAACACAATCGTATTGGATTTTTTTATATTTTCACTTTGGAATGATTATTATAAAAATTAATTAGTAGTTTAAACTTTTTGTATTTTTTTCGCTAACGTGATAAAATATTCATAATAAAAAGTATTCTTAGAATATTTTAATATTTAAAAAATAAAACAAAACTAAAATGGTAACCAAAGAACTTCTTGATTATATAAATTATCAATTAGATCATGGCGAATCATGGGAATCTACAAAAAGAGATCTTGCGGCAAGTGGATGGGGGGTTTCTACTCTTGATGAAGCTTTTGCACAAATCACAACAGAAAAAAGCAAAACAATTTCTACTAATGTGCCGAGCCCTATGATTGAGGTTGCTTCAAATACTGAGGCTATAGAGAATGAGATAGAAAAGCAAAGAACCACTGGAATTCCCACGCACGATTTAACACCAAATACAACAAAATCTCCAGTATCCCTTGATCTTAAAAAAGAACCACAAGGATTACAAGCGGGAATCTCGGTGCCAGGCTTGCCTCAAAAGGAAGCCTCGCAACCAAAGAAAAATAATCTAGGTCTAATGATTACCTTAGTAATAATTTTACTATTGGTTTTAGCGGGAGGGACTTTTGCTTATTTTAATTATTTTAATTCGGAATCTGTAATGGCAAAGGTTTTTCAAAATTCGCAGAATATTGAATCAGGCGAATTTACTGGTACTTTAGAATTTGACTATTCGCCTTCCGAAAAAGTTAAACAAGAAATATCAAATCTTAATTTGAATAAAATTTATGGAAAGTTAGAACTTGGCGGAAAATATAGTTTTAAAGATCCTTCAAATATCAAAATGGATTTAGCTCTAAAAATTGATTCTAAAAATGAAAATAACGAAAACTATATTTTGAATTCTGATATTAAAATCATTGATAATGATGCCTATATTAAGGTTAATGATATAATTATTCCCGAAGAGTACGAACAATATATTGGTCCATTTAGGTCTAACTTTATATCAAAATGGTTGCAGGCTGGATTTACAAATCAGGGTCCAGAAGAAAACATTTCCTTCTATTTAAACCGAGCACGCAATGAAGTGAAAATAAACTCAAGTGAGTTAAGTAAAAAAATTATTAAAGCTGCGGTATTAAATTTTAAAGGATTTGAGGGGTGTAATAGTTCTGTATGTATAAAATATGGCGTTGTGTTTAATAGCGATAAGGTAAAGGATTTAATTAGTAAAATAGCAACAGAAAATGGGGCAACTGCAGAAGACTTAGCTAATAGTGATGAAGAAATCAGTAAGCTTGTCAGTCAGATTGCCGAAAAGTTAGAGTTAGAAATAACTGTCGGATCTTCGGATTTTATGATCCATAAAATGTCATTTGTTATAAAGGATAAAAATGAAGAAGGAGAAATATCAATCAACGGATTAATATCTTCATCAAAAGAGAATAGTAATATTGAAGTGGATCCTGTCACTGAATCAACAGATATGGAAACATTTATTAATCAAATAATAAGCACATCCTCAGTTGCTGCAATTGATGAAGAAATAAAGAATTCACTTGGACAGATAAAATCTGCTGCAGAAAATTATAAAACAATAAAAGGTACATACGTAGGATTTAATCAATCCGATGAGGTAAATTCAATATTTTCAACATTAAATGGCTTCGGGGGGAACACTGCTGTAGTTTACGCAACGAAGGATAAATATTGTATAACAAAAGATTTAGTAATTAATACCGGCAAGTATTATTGTATTGATTCAGCAAATTACCTTGGGGAAGGAATGTGTAATAAAGACACGACACTATGTATTAATCCAAGCACAACCTCATCAGAAAATCCCCAAAATCCAGAAGAAATAAAGTCAGAACAACCAGTAGTACCAGTTGTAAACCCTAATCAAAAATCAGAAGTAGAAGTTTTAATAGATTCTCTAGCTACTGCTCTCCAGAAACATAATTCGGAAAAGTCAACATACTTAGGTTATATTAGTTCAAAAGATGGAATTAAGGCTGTAAATAAAATCAACGAATTTGAAGGAAATCCTTTAGTTGTAGCAACATCAAAAGCGAAGTTTTGTATAATGAAAGAAAATGGAGAAAATATATATTGCGTAGATAGTACAAATTATTCGGGCAGTTCAAATAAGTGTTCAAGTAAAAATATATCTTGCCAGTAAATATCCATTAAACAATCCCTGCTATAGTAGGGATTGTTTATTTCATACACAAGGAGAATTTAACTAAGATGCCTTCAAGCTTGCAGAGCAAGCTTCCAAGCCCTAATTATTTATCTCGCAGAAGCCCGAAGGGCGTAGGCGGACTAGTTTTACTAATCCCTAGTTTTGAATCATTGGAAAAGCAATACTTTTGTGATAAGTTATAAGCAATGAAAACAAAAATATCAAAACCAGAGCTGATGTGCCCAATTAAAGATTGGGCGAGTTTAGAGGCTTGCAAAAAATATTGTAATGCTGTTTATTTTGGAGTTGACGATCTTAATCTAAGAGCAAGATCAGATGCTCTAAAAACATCCGAGATGAAGGCTTTTGTTTCGGAATGCCACTCATACAAAATAAAAGCCTATCTAACGATTAATGCCGTTATATACGACAAAGACCTCAAAAATGCAGAAAAACTCGTCAAAAAAGCGAAAGAATCTAATGTAGATGCCATTATAATTTGGGATCCTGCTATTATATTATTAGCCCAAAAATATAAAGTTCCATTTATTATTTCCACTCAAGCAAATATTAGTAATTCCGAAACAATAAGGTTTTATAAAAAACAAGGAGCAAAACGAGTTGTTTTGGCTAGAGAATTAACTTTGGATCAGATAAAAAAAATCCGGAAAGATGTCAAAGATATTGAAATAGAAACATTTGTTCATGGAGCAATGTGCATAGCAATATCAGGAAGATGCATATTATCCGCATATCTTTTTGGAAAATCATCAAATTGTGGTTCGTGTGCACAGCCATGCCGAAAGCAATGGTTTTTGACAGATGAGGATGGAAATAGCTTTGCAACAGAAGGAAAATATTTTCTAAATGCGAAAGATTTATGTATGATTGAGTTTATACCAGAATTAATAAAGGCTGGTATAGATTCTTTTAAAATTGAAGGAAGAAGAAGGGACCCAAAGTATATTGAGACGACCGCTAGATGCTATCGTGAAGCTATTGATTCTTATTACGAAAAAACATTTACTGATGAAAAAGTTAAGGAATGGAAAAGAGAGCTATTGGATGTTTATAATAGAGGTTTTTCAACCGGATTTTATTTTGGAGAGCCAGGAAGCGAGGGTATTAGTTATAATCAGGCTGATAATATCTCTAGGTATAAAAAAGAATTGGTAGGAAATATTAAACACTGTTATCCAAAAGCTAGAGCAATATCAATGGATTTAAAGCATTTCGGATTAAAAATCGGAGATAAGATTGTAATTGAAGGACCTAAAACATTTATTGAACAAGAAATTCTATCAATTGAAGTTAATAATAAAAAAGTGAAAACCGCAAAAAAAGGTGAAGAAGTCGCTATTTTGATAAATGGAAACCCGAAAAATGGAGACAAAATATTTGTCATAAAAGAACGTTAACCCGATTTAACAACAAAACAAAAAAATGGAATATCTAATACTAGTTTTAATATTAATATTGTTTTCAATCGGATTATATTTTTTGCTCAAAAAAACATTTCAGAATATCACCAAAGAAAGTAATCAATTAATGAAAGAAGAAAGAGATAGATTAGTGGAACAATTAGATTTTAAGAAGCAGCTTATAACCGAATCCAATCAAGGAACAAAAGAATCAGTAAAAGAAGTTATTGAACGCATGAGGGTGGAATTGGAAAGGACAAAGAAACAATTAGACGATTCCGAGAAAGAAAGAATCGGGCAATTCAACACCCTAAAAACGATATTAGAAGAACACAAAGCTTTAACTGGTGAACTTAAGGTTTCTACCGACAATCTTAAAAACGTTCTTTCTAATAACCAAATGAGAGGTAAATACGGAGAAGAGATCGCCGAAAATTTACTTAGAACTATCGGTTTTGTAAAAGGGGAGAACTATGTCGCCAATGAAAGTCAAGAAACCAATGCTAATAGACCAGATTTTACCGTCTTTCTGCCTGATAAGACAAAGGTAAATATTGATGTAAAATTCCCCTATAAATCACTTCTAAAATTCAATGAAACAGAAGACAAAGAATTAAAAGAAAAATATCTCAAAGAATTTGGTCAAGACGTAAAACAAAAAATAAAAGAAGTTTGCTCTAGAGACTATATAAATCCTCAAGAAAATACAGTTGATTTTGTTATCCTCTTTGTTCCAAACGAAATGATATTCAGCTTTATTTATGATCATCTTCCCGACATTTGGAACGAGGCAATGTCAAAGAAAGTTATTTTGGCTGGACCATTTAGTTTTACGGCAATACTCAGAATGATTTTTCAATCCTATCGGAATTTTAAGTATCAAGAAAATCTTTACGATATTATAAAGTTAATAAAAGTTTTTGAACAGGAATTTGAAAAATATAATACCGAATTAGATAATCTGGGAAACAAGATTAGGCAAACTACCGAACAATATGAAAAGGTTTCCACAACTAGGACAAGAAAATTAACGGGAGTTGTAGAAAAAATAAAAGGTGAATCCGAAGAAAATAAATTATTAAGCGAAGGAATAGAAATAGATATAGTAAAAAAAGATTAAAATGGATTTAGCAGAATTGGAAGATATTTTAAAAGACGAAAAATCTTTCAGAAAAAAGCAAGTAATGCATGCTATTTTTCATGAATTAATTGGGGATTGGGGTGAAGCTACTGCTTTATCAAAAGATATTAGAGAGAAACTAAAAGCTAAGTGTTCTTTAGATATTAACGCCGAATTATTTGAATCAGCAGACAAAAATACTGCAAAAGCTTTAATAACTCTAAAAGATGGAAAAAAAATTGAAACCGTCCTAATGCTACACACAGGAAATCGCTCTACTGTGTGTATTTCTTCTCAAGTTGGTTGCCCAGTTGGATGCTTGTTTTGTGCGACTGGGAAAATGGGTTTTTATCGCAATTTAACCGTTTACGAAATATTAGAACAGTTATTATTTTTTGCTCGCTATTTAAAAAATAAAGGCGATAGAAAAATTACCAATGTAGTATTTATGGGAATGGGTGAGCCTTTTTTAAATTACGACAATGCTTTATCGGCAATAAAAATTATTAATGATGGACAATGCTTTAATATTGGAAGCCGTAAAATATCTGTCTCCACATCAGGTATTATAGAAGGCATAAAAAGGTTCTCTGAGGAAGACTTGCAAGTAAATCTATCAATTTCTCTTCATGCGCCGAGTAATGCTCTTAGAAGTCAAATTATGCCGATTAATAAACAATATGGGATAGGAGAAATACTATCTGCTGTTGACGACTACATAAACAAGACTTCAAGGAAGGTAATGTATGAATACGTAATGTTAAAAGACATTAATGACACAGTGGAGTGTGCCGAAGGATTGGTAAAGCTTTTTAAAAAACGTCCACTTGTAATGCTTAATCTTATTATTTACAACCCGACAGGAAATTTTGAACCGTCAAGTAGGGAAACAGTTAAGCAATTTAAAGAGCTTTTAGAAAAAAACGGACTATTTGTCACCCAAAGATATGAATTCGGACAGGCGATCAATGCCGCGTGCGGACAACTTGCTTCAAGAGATGGTAAAAATTCAGCTTGACTTTTAATCACGAGAAAGCTATTTTTTAATTAGTCATGGAGGTTTTGAATGCAAATCTATGATACGTTCTTTGAACTTGGACATTACAAGCTTTATGATCTTGGTCAGATAGACAACCGCGATGTGTTTTATCCATTTTTTAAAAAAGTATTACCGAGAATTGCGGAGGTGCAAGAAGTACCAGATTGTATTGCCCTTATTTACTTTGAAAACGAAAGAACCAATCTTTTTAAAGATCGGGAAACGGGAAAAATTATTCTTGATAAGGAATTGGGAGCAAAAAATGAAAGAGAGATTATCATTTTTGGACTCAAGCCCCTTTGCCAATCTAAGCTTTTAACTAAAAAAGAAGCAGAGATTATTATCAATTGGTTTCAAAGTATAACAAGAGAGCAAAGTGCTTTTTGTAAACACATCGTAGTAGATGAGGTAAGATATAAAATCTACACTCACCGCGAAGGAAAACAAAGGATGTTAATCCTAGCATATGATCATATTCAGCCATGAATATGATTTTTTATTCTAATTTTGAAAATAATTTTTAATATGGTAATATTAAAAACAAAAACTAATATAAAATGAAACAAAAACTACACTACAAAAGGGTTATACTTAAGCTCAGTGGAGAAATATTTGGAAGAGAAAATGGAAAAGGAGTATCTATTTCTTCGTATATTAATATCGCAAAAAAAATCGCGAAAATTAAAAAAGAAAGTAAGATAGATCTTGCTATAGTAGTAGGAGGGGGAAATATTTTTAGAGGAAGGGAAAATGGAGAAGAACGATTCAGCAAAGCGATAGCTGACAATATGGGAATGTTAGGTACTGTAATTAATGGACTAGGATTACAAGAAGCTCTTGAAGATATGGGAATACCTGCAAGAACAATGACTGCCATAGAAATGAATGAGGTGGCTGAACCTTTTATTCTTAAAAGAGCATTGAGGCATTTTGAAAAGGATAGAGTTTTAATTTTTGCTGGTGGAACAGGGAATCCGTTTTTTACAACAGACTCTGCTGCTGCTTTAAGAGCTTGTGAAGTCAATGCTGACTTAATACTTAAGGCAACCAATGTTGATGGCGTATACGACAAAGACCCTCACAAAAATAAAGATGCAAAAATGTTTAAAAAAATATCATACAAAGAAGCTATTGAAAAGGACCTTAATATCATGGATAGTACAGCTTTCGCTCTTTGCTGGGATCAAAATAAACCTATAATCGTTTTTAATATTGATAAGATAGGAGATATTTCTAAGGCATTCAAAGGGGAATCATTTGGTACCCTCGTTTCATAGTTAGTAATCCGTAACTAGTAATCAGTAATTAGGGCATTGTAGCTTTCTTGCGAAAGCATTCATATGTGTTTTAAGGATTTGTATTTTTGTCATTCCCGATCTAGTCGGGAATCTAATAAGATGCCTTTAAGTTTGCCGAAGGCAAACAACAAAGTACTAATTACTAGTTACGAGTTACTAGTGCCTAGTTTACTAAACAAAATCCGCCATAAAAGCGGATTTTAATTTATTCAATACAGCAATCAATAGCTTTTTTTACCAAATCTTTCATCTTTCCCATAAAACCTTTTTTCTCAGTATCTTCCTTATTCAATGCTGCGTCATCAATCTTTTTAACATCACCAACATCAATTACTTTCATATTTAATGCCCAAAACAAAGAGTAAAGAGAATATGCTTTGTTAAACAGATCATAAGCTTCATCTTTTTTATCCATTCCGAGCTGTTTGGTACCAACTTCCATTAACCTCATTGATGCAGCTAGTAGGTGCTTTGATATGCACCAAATCTCTCCTTCGTATTCTTTTATAATTTTTTGAAGTAATTCTTTCCTTATTTCTCTTACCTCTTTTATTAGATCATAGTATTCGGATTTTTCAGTTTTTGCTCCAGTAAAAAAGAAGTGCTCTTCAATACTTACAAGGTTCATTATGGCAATAGACAAATCCTGATCAGATGAAAGATCCATCTTGTCCTGCTTTTTCATAGTATCAACTTTCTCTATTAAATCACTTACTTTTTTGTTTAATATTTCATTTTCCATACTAATTTTGTTTTGTTTAAGTTTTTGTTAAAAAATAAAAAATTATTGATAGTACCACTAAAGAGCCAACAGGAATAATAACTCTTTGGAAAGGAAAAAATACTTTATTGTTATTATTGGCCTTTAGTTCCTCATGCCACTTTTCCGCAAAGAAAAATACTAGAGAACCAGAAATTATACCAAAAAGAATTTTATCAATCCCAAATATTAAATTGTTTTCAATCCCTACAACTTCAAGTGAGTGTAATGGAAAAATTACTAAGGCATAGAAAAGAATATATGTTGATAATTGCAACACCGTTCTTGCCGCACTTTTTAATTTTTTACCTTTCTTTTTAAGAAAATTTTCTATCCATATTATTGTCCACTCACAAGCGATTAATGTTATTGCTCCAATCCATAGTCCTGTTATAGTGTCATCAATTCCAAACTGGCGAGCAAAAACTGTTCCTGTCACGACAGCTACAGTACACATAGGACAAGCGACTGCATAAGCAAGAGAAGAATAAAATAGTCCAACGAAAGAAATTGTTCCAATTAAGGAGTTTTTAAAACTGCTATTCATAATTTAATTTATTATTATCTTTAATCCATAATATCTTAATATGCTGTTTTTGAAAATATCTACTTTTGTTTTACCTATTAATATGCAGGTTTTTATTGACAAATAAAGTATTATATGCGAAAATCGTTTTATCAAATGTATTATATACATTCGTGCTTCTCAATCGGATCTTAAAGGCGGTTGGGAGTAGGTCGGTAAAAATTTTAAAAAAGAAAAAAATGGAGAAGAAATTATTCGTAGGAAATTTACCCTACTCCGTAACCAGCGAAATGCTTAGTGAAACATTCGCCCCTGCCGGATCAGTAGTTTCTGCTGCAGTTATTATTGACAAATTCTCAAAGAGATCAAAAGGCTTTGGATTTGTTGAAATGTCTACAGAAGAAGAAGCTGAAAAAGCTAAGGAAATGTTTGACCAGAGTGAGCTAGAAGGAAGGAAGATTTTCGTAAGCGAAGCTAGACCTATGACAAATAGGGATGACTTCAGAAAATAATCACAAAAGACCCTAATCGGGTCTTTTTGATTTATAATAAAAAGGAGATTATTCTCCTTTTTAATTTTTTCAAGAACAGTCATCTTGAGATAATTAGCCTCAATCTCTTTGATTTTTCCGTCGCTATAAACATTGATTATGTTAGTTTCCCATATAAACCCTTCAAGTAAATATTTCCAGCGATAATCACGAGCAAGAAAGAAACATTTAGGGCTTCTAGGGTATAATAAGAAATATTTTCCATTGGGAAAAAATATTTTCTCATTCATTTGTTTCGCCACCATCATAAGAACTACTTCTTCGCTTTCTTTCTTAAAAAGCCACACGAAGAAGGGTTCGGATAATTTTTCTGGCATCAAACATAACTCACTCTCAAGTAGTATCTTTTTTTCGCATAATGAATAGACATTAAGCAGTTTTTTTGTTTTTAAAATACTCATTATCATCAAGTTCACCCCACCTTGACTACATTTCTTCAGTATCACTTTAAATTATGCATTGCAAGTACTTTTTCACCATTTATTAATTACTTGGATATTAATCATTGAGTGAAGTAAAATAATCAATTAAAATACTTAATTTTTTGTGAAAAATTTAACACATTGATCATTTTCTACCAGTTACTAATTTATTTTTTTTATGGTACAATAATAAAAAACATAACCCAAAAATATGTCAGGATACTACAAAAAAACATCAAATATATTTGATCCAAAGTCAAAATTACCTTTTAAATTGAGCAGATCCAAAATAGATTTATTTATGGAATGTCCTCAATGTTTTTATTTAGATCGTCGCTTGGGCGTTGGTAGACCACCTGGTTTTCCATTTAATCTTAATAGTGCTGTTGATACTTTGCTAAAAAAAGAATTTGATCTATACAGGGAAAAGCAAGCCGCTCATCCTTTTATTGAAGAATTTGACATAGATGCTATTCCTTTTGATCATCCAAAATTGAATATATGGAGAGAAAACTTCAAAGGTATTGAATTTTTACACGAAGAAACAAATTTTCTAATAACGGGAGCAGTTGACGATCTTTGGATAAATCCCGAAGAAGAGATAATTATTGTTGACTACAAATCTACTTCAAAGACTTCAGAAATAACCCTTGATGCAGATTGGCAAATAAGCTATAAGCGCCAAATGGAAGTTTATCAGTGGTTATTCCGAAAAAATGGATTCAAGGTTTCAAATACTGGTTATTTTGTTTATTGTAATGGTGACACGGGATTACCACAATTTGATAAAAAACTAGAATTCATTATTAAAGTCATTCCATATGCTGGAGATACTAGTTGGATAGATGCAACTTTGCCAAAAATAAAGGATTGTTTAATGAGTCCTAATATTCCAGAAATGGATCTTAATTGTGATTATTGCAACTATAGGAAAAATGCAGTTATTGCGAAAATTAAACATGAAAAAGAAACAAAGTAATAGTCAATCCTTCACCCTAATAGAACTTCTTATCGTTATCGCTATCATCGGCATTCTTACTGGTATTATTATTGTATCTATGACTAGTGCAACAAATGGTGCAAACGACACCAGACGTAAAGCAGACATTAATCAATTAGTTGAAGCAATCACTATTATCAAAACTACAGATGGATTATTACCAACAGAAACAAATGCTAATTGTAAGCTAGGTTCAACAAATAGTTCTGAAAACTGTTCTGGTATTCAAGCAAAATTAACTACTCAAGGAATAGCTATTCCCAAAGATCCAGTCTCAGGAAATTACTACATCTACAACAGAGTCTCTGCAGATGATTTTACTATTTCAGCTAGTATGTCCAATGCTTCTACTTATGCATATTCTTCTGCAAATAGCTCATATACTTCATCGTCATTAGTAAATGGGTCTTGTGGTTCAAGTAATAATACAGTTAGTTTAACTGCTCCAGTATCTAACCTCTGTGACACTGGGACTTCTACTACTGCTAGTGCCGATTCTAGTACAGTTCTCTTAATGCATATGGACGGAGTAAACAATGGAACTACTTTTACTGATCAATCAGGAAAGGCAATTTCGCGAGTCGGAAACACCAAAACTATTACTGCTACCAAAAAGTTTGGTACAGCTTCTGCTTATTTTGATGGAAGTGGAGATTATTTATCAATACCCACTTCAACCGATTTTGATTTTGGAACTGGTGACTTTACTATTGATTTTTGGGTAAATTCTGACAGATGTGGAACAGGAGATACAACAGATATTCAAATAGTTTCTTTTCCTTATAGTAACAGAATTACAACGTACAATAGAAATGCAATAACAATACAAGATAATTGTGCTATTGGTATCGGACTGCCAAATTCTTCATTTACAGGGCTTAGTTCAGCGGCTAATATTTTTCAAATCAATCAATGGAACCATATCGCCATTGTCAGAAATGGTTCAAATTTAAATATATACTATAACGGAAATAGCGTTGCGCAATCAAGTTCGGCTAATTTCACTTTTGCTCATCCTGATTATAACTTGATCTATTTAGCAGCATATGTTGATTATCAAAATGTGTTTTATTCTCCAAGATTTTTTAGAGGATATATAGACGAGTTTAGGGCTTCAAAAGGTATTGCCCGCTGGACAACCAACTTTACCGTGCCCAATATCCAACACTACTGGTGGAATTGGAATTGTAGTGGTAGTGGCAGTGGTAGTAGTGCAACTTGTGGTGCTGATAAATACTAACTTAAAAGCTATGGATAATGACAAATCTTTTACCTTAATAGAACTTCTTATCGTTATCGCTATCATTGGCATTCTTGCTGGTATCTTAATCGTATCTATGACTAGTGCAACCAATAGTGCAAACGATGCTAGGCGTAAAGCAGATATCAATCAACTAGTTAAAGCAATCACTATTATCAAAACTACAGATGGAAGTTTGCCAACAGAAACAAATGCTAATTGCAAACTAGGTTCAACAAATAGTTCTGAAAACTGTTCTGGTATTCAAGCAAAATTAACTACTCAAGGAATAGCCATTCCCAAAGATCCAGTCTCAGGAAACTACTATACCTACAACAGAGTCTCTGCAGATGATTTTACTTTAACTGGGACAATGTCTAATTCTGTTTCTTATACATATAATTCAGCTACATTAAGTTATTTTTCTGGGACTCCTATTTCGGGAGCATGTGGATCAGCCGCCAAGACATATTATGCTTCAGTATCTGACTATGGTTCAAATACATTTTGCACTAATGGAACCCCTTCGCCATCATTACCTGTATTTCCCACTGTAAGTACTCCAACCATGTGGACTTGTAATGGAATTGATGGAGGAGCATCGTCTAGTTGCACTGCAACAAAGATTGCATCAACTTGTGTTTCCGAAGGAGGATTATCTTGCAACGAAACAGTTGTAGGAAGTTATGTGATTAATAGTTTCGTGTTGTCTGGCACAACTACAGGGACAACCTCGTGGACAGCTCCATCAGGGATAACTAATATTGAATATCTTGTTGTTGGAGGCGGTGGAGCTGGAGGATACCGTGCTGATAGAGGAGGTGGTGGTGGAGGTGCTGGCGGATTTAGAACAGGAAGTCTTGAGGTCTCCTCTTCAAGTCCATTAACTATAGTGGTCGGTGCTGGTGGTGCCGCTAAAACAGCATATAGCAACATTCCAAATCCAGGCAACAATAGTCAATTAGGATCTATAATTTCTATAGGTGGGGCGGGTGGACTTGATGGAGAGTTTGGTACAGTTGGAGGTTCTGGCGGTGGTGGTAGTGGAAATGGCGACTCTGGAACACAAGGAACTTCTGGACAAGGAAACAATGGTGGATCGGGTTATTTAGATAGTACCTGGAATGCTGCTGGTGGTGGTGGAGGTGCTGGCAGTGCAGGAGTATCCGCCCCAGGAGACGGAACAGGTGGTGCTGGTGGCTCTGGATTATCAAGCTCAATTACTGGAACTCCAGTTATTTATGCAGCTGGTGGTGGAGGTGGAGCAGGGAAAACAAATAGTGGAGCAAATGGTGGTGCTGGTGGAGCAGGAGGATCTTCAGGGGTTGGTGGAGCTGGAACGGGTATCTATACTGGAATTGCCGGAAATGGAGCGATTAATACCGGAAGTGGTGGAGGAGGATGTAATGCTGGCACATCTGGAAAAGGAGGTTCGGGAATAGTAGTTATTAGATTTTTGGTCCCATAGTTATTAGAATTTTATCAAACATTATTTGTAAGTAATTCAGTAAAAAATTATGGCATCTTTTAGTAGGGAATACCTAAAAAACAATATATTTACAGTTTCTGCCTATGTCACCATACTGAATGGTATTCTTAATTTATGTGAAGCAAAAATAAAAGGCGAAGTTGGGGAAGTAAAAAAAAGCAGTGCTGGTCACGTGTATTTTTCGCTTAAAGACAAGAAAGATAATAGCACCCTCTCTTGTGTTATATGGAATTACGATTATAGAATATGCGGAATTGAACTTGAAGATGGCTTAGAGATTATAGCTTCAGGAATTCCAGATATATATCCACAGAATGGAAGAATATCTTTCAAAGCAAAGACAATTCAATTAGTAGGTGAGGGAGAACTAAAAAAGGCATACGACAAATTAAAGAAAAAACTTGAAGACGAGGGTATTTTTGATGAAGGGCGGAAACGAGGTATTCCATTTTTCCCTCAAAAAATAGGAATAATAACCTCACGATATGGAGCAGTTATTAATGACTTTTTAAGTAATATTGGTCATTATGGTTTCAAGATAAAACTTATTGACTCAAGAGTGGAAGGGCAAGAGGCTATAAAAGATTTATTATCATCTATTAAGACGATGACAAAGCAGGAGATAGATGTCCTTGTAATTATGAGAGGCGGAGGCTCTCTTGAGTCATTTATGGCGTTTAACAACGAAGTTTTGATAAGGGAAATAGCTAGTTTTCCCGTTCCAGTAATAGCTGCATTAGGACACGACAAAGATGTTCCTCTTCTAGCGCTCGCAGCCGATAAAATGGTATCAACTCCTACGGCAGCAGCTATGACACTCAATACTAATTGGGATAAGGCAGAAATGAGATTATCAGAGCAGCAAGCATATCTTCTAAATTATTTTGGAACGATTCTAAGCAGAAGTGATTCAGATTTAAATTCCTCTTTCTTAAAAATAAATAATTATTTTAATGATTCAATTAGTCAATATCAAAAAAAAGAATTAAGCGCCATCAATATTATTACAAATTCGATGACCACTAGGATTAATGATTTAAAAAAGGAATTAGATTTGAGTGGTAGGATTATCGCCCAAAACGACCCAAAAAGAAATCTCAAATTAGGGTATTGTATTTCAACAAAGGAAAACAAGATTATAAGAAGTGCAAAGGATTTAAAAAAAGGAGATATTTATGAAGTTGAATATTACGACGGAAAATTATCATCGGAAGTAAAAAATATTTCAAAATAAAATCTATGAAACAACAAAAAGGATTAAATCAAAATTTAAAAAGTATCTCAAAGATTGTAGAATGGTTTGAGAATCAAGAAGAACTAGATATTGAAGAAGGACTTAAAAAAGCTAAAGAAGCAACTGAATTAATTAAGGAAACAAAAAAATTATTAAAAGATGCTCAAAATGAATTTGAAGAAATAAAAAAAGAAATGGACAAAGCATAATTTATTTTTTCTAATTTGTCATTGTGAGCAAAGCGAAGCAATCTTTTACCCTTTATCATTAAAAAAAAGGCAAATAATCTTTAAAAGACAAATTAGGAGGTCGCAACCTCCTCCAGGAGGTTTGACCTCGTAATTTTTCTGTCCCTTTCTTAAAGATTCCTTCAAGTTTGCCGAAAGGCAAACCATAAGGTACTAGCTGTGCCATTCCGAAGCTTTCTTAATTCGCAGAAGGAAAGCGTAGGATGATTACGAATTACGAACCCCTAAGGTTTTACTAATCACTAATTACGAGCTACTAACCCCTAGTCTTGTTTGTCGTTCCCGCGAAGGCGGGAATCTAGTAAGATTCCTTCAAGTTTGCCGAAAGGCAAACAACAAAGCCCTAATTACGAGTTACTAATTATTTGCCTTTTTTCCATTAATGGTTTATATTTGACTTGGTTCAATGATATTTTTTGGTTCATTGAAAACTTAGGTGATCTGATTGCCAAAAAAAGGAAAATTCGTTTCATACTATAAGCCAAAATTATCAAAGTATGGTCGTTGCGAAATTTGCAACCGAGAAGCTTTACTAAGTGAGCACCATATTTTTAAAAGAGTAATTTTTGGTGAAAACGAAAAGGTTGTTCACATATGTGCTGATTGTCATACAAAGATTGATGCCACTGTTTTACTTTTTGAAACAGAAATTCTCAACAAGTTCTCTTCTTGCAATTCAATGATTTGGAAAATGCACTGTGAAAATGGTGGAATCTCCGAATCAGCCATTTCTAAAATGGTAAAAGAAAGATTCAAAAAAATCAATTGCAAGTCATTTCGCATCAAGGCATCCCCCGAAATAAAGGGACAGAAGATTAGAAAGGAAAATCTTTCGCAAAAGCAACGAGCGTTTCTTATGGCGAAAGTTTGTCCTATCTGTGGGAAAAAAAGAAATCTTACAATTCATCACATCAGAAAGTGGGTTATTTTTCATGATAACCGGGAGCTCGGTTTTCCGTGTAGAAAATGCCACAACAGAATTGAGGATTCAATAGGTTTCTTTGAATCAGAGGTCCTGAAGCATTTCGGTGCTAGTTATCGCTACATCTGGAGCACATATCGTCATGAAGGCTATATGACCGACATCGCAACCAGAAGATTGGCAAAAAGCCAATTTATGGCAGTTAAGAACAAACTTTTAGGCAATGGTACTAAGCACCAAGAGAGAATCATTTTGAAAGGAGTCACTCAACAAAGAAGTGCAATAAACTGCATGGTGGTTAAAGAGCGCAAAACCTTAGTATAAAACAGCAACCTTAGTTGCTTTTTTTTATTGCTATTTTTATCTTCAAAAGGTATAATTCTATTAATAATTACTTAATTTTAAATCGGATGAAATCAATAACAGATAAAGAATTTGAAGAGGTGGTGACTAAAAGTGAAAAGCCAGTAATCATTGATTTTTTTACTTCCTGGTGTCCACCTTGCAAAATGCTTTCGCCAATTATGGAGAAATTGGCAGAAGAATACAAAGGGAAAATAGAAATTATTAAAATGGACTTAGACCAATGTCCTAACACAGGGGATATGTTTGGAGTAGATAGAATACCAACAGTGATTTTTATGTCAAATGGAAAGGCAAAATCATCTTTTATCGGTCTTAAAGAAGAGAATGAAATCAAACATTGGATTGAAGAAAATTTATAGTTATATAAGATGCCTTGAGTTTACTAAAAGTAAACATACAAGGTCCTAATTACTAATTACGAATTACTAACCCCTAATATATTTACGATATGGAAACACCAGAAGAACTAAAAAATAAATATATTGAATACGCTAATGGGAAGGACATATCTCTTAATCCCAATGAAAAAATAGTTAATGCTATAATTGGGGGATTACTAAATAATGAAGAAAAACATGGAGAAAAGTACTGTCCTTGCCGTAAGGTGACTGGAAATACAGAAGAAGATAAAAAGATTATTTGCCCTTGCGTCTATCATCTAGACGAAATTAAAGAGATGGGGCATTGTCATTGCAATCTCTTTGTTAAAAAAATTTAAAAAAGAGGCTTAAAGCCTCTCCCTTTTTTGTTTTCACTTCTCCACCTTCTGTCCCATGCTTAAATTCCACAAAAAGTAATACTTTTGATATTTCTTTTTCTCCGCCTTTTGGTTCGACTGGAACCAAACAGTTAAATTCTTAGCAAAGAATTTATGTCGGAGAAGAAGAACATATCAAAAAGCAATTATGCTATACCAAATTTTAGTCAACTACTCTTCTTACAAATAAACTAAAAAGAGGCTTTAAGCCTCTTCCTTATTGGTTCCCATCTTCTCATCCCTCTGGTCCCTGCTGAAATTTTATGTAAATGTTATCAGAATATCCTTTTCTTAGCCTCTTGCTCTGACTGAGAGCAAGCCAGACAAATTTCTAGCAAGAAATTTGTGCCTAAGAAAAGGCGTATACTGATAACTCTAACAAATTTTAGTCAACTACTCTTCTTACATATTCTCCACTTTCTGTGTTTATCTCAATCACATCACCTTCTTCAACAAATAGGGGAGCATTTATCTGTAATCCAGTTTCAACTTTTACAACCTTTGTTCCACTAGAAGCTCTATCTCCCTTAACTCCTGGAGATACTTCGGTCACTTTTAATTTCACTTTTATAGGAATTATTACATTGATCACTTCATCATCAAAAAGTATCGTTGTCACAATTTCACCTTCCTTGAGATATTTATAGCCATCTCCGATTTTATCAATCTCAATTTCAAATCTCTTGGATGGATTTTCTACTTCCGTAAAAACACACTTATCTCTATTTGCAAAAATAAATTTTGCATCCATTTTATCTACATCTGCATCCTCAAAAGAATCTCTCGGTTGAGCTGATCTAGATATTACGGATCCATTCACAAGATTTTTTAATTTCATCTGAAGATAAGAGTGTCCTCTTCCTTTAAACGTACTTTCTGCTTCTATTATTTCGTAAGGTTGTTCATTAATTACAATTATTTTTCCTTTTACTAATTCAGAATATGATGCCATTTTCTTTGAATCTTAAAACTAATAATATTTTGGATTTTTCTCATCATCGCTTTCAGATTCTATCTTCCATACGATTTGAGACTCCTTGCCGGCAAATTCTAGCCATTCACCGCCATCATCTATTACAAACCACTTCTTCTTTACTTGCGACCATACCATTGGTTGGTTCATAAAGAAAGGTTTTTTGACAACTTCTTTTGGCTTTAACTTATCAAGCTCAAGCCATTTTTTAAAAACTGTTTCAATTGAATAATCTAGTTTTCGCGATTTTGCCCAATTAGCAACAATGGTGATTGCCTCTTTTGCTTTATTGACCGATCCAGCTAATTCAATCAATTCTTTTGCTGGTCTCGTAAATCGTGAATAGATTATCTTTTTCTTTTTACTATTTTCTTTAATTTCGTCAAGAGTTAGACCCTTACTGAAAAAAAAGTGATTAATCACCATCTGGATATCTGTTTCTTTCTTTTCCTCCTTTTTTTCTTTTTCAGGCACTTTTTGTTTGCTCATTTGTTATTTTTTAAATGAAAAAATTGATTTTCATAAATCCTTAAACTATTATATAATAAATAAAATGATAATAAAAGAGTATTAAAATGCAAAAAGAAAACATAAAGGCGATCCTTTTTGATTTGGATGGAACCTTATTTAAGAGTGAACGATATCACCTTGCGGCATGGAATGAAGCCTTAAATAAATTTAATATATCAATTGATCCTTCTTTGTATCCAATATATGTGGGGAAGAGCGCAGAATGGATTGAGGAAGATATCAAAAAACGTTTTGATGCAGATTTCAAAAAAGGAGAATTAATAAAAGAAAAAAACAAGATTTTCGTTAATTTGTTTGGATATACCGAATGGGACACTGAAGGATTGATGCCTTTTGCGAGAAAATCGGTTCAGTTTTTTTATGACAATTCGTTTTTACTCTCTATATGCACCAGTGGTAGCAGAGAAGAAACTGTCATGAAGTTAAGAAATAGCGATATGGAAAAGTATTTTAACACAATCTTTACTGCCGACGATGTTAAGCTATGCAAACCTGCTCCAGATATTTATCTCGCTGCTATTAATCACTTTCAGTTAGAAGGATATCAATGTTTAGCAATAGAAGATACGCAATCTGGCGTAATTGCGGCTAAGGATGCTGGTGCTTTTTGTTTCGCAATTCCTAATGAGCATTCAAAAAAACAGGACTTTAGTGCGGCAGATAAAGTTTTAGAATCATTGAACGATTTAATACAGTTCTTTAATTCTAAATAGTATTTTTTAAGTGGCAAGGATGGTAAATTACGAATTACTAACCCCTTGTCTTGTTCGTCATTCCCGATTGATTATCACAGATAATCCTAGTCGGGAATCTAATAAGATGCCCAGAGCTTGCGAAGCAAGCAACAAAGTACTAGTTACTAATTACTAGTTACTAATTACTAGTTACTAACCCCTAGTACATAAAAACAAGCAGATAACACTGCTTGTTTTTATATAGGTTTTTTTATTAATCCAGCTTTTTTTAATAGGGGAAATACTATATATCTTAGTGGCGCTTTTTGTCCGTATATTATTGTATTTCCTTCCTTTAGTTGTTTTTTATAATCTTCAAGATTATTAGCCTTGCACTCAGTATAAGTATTCCCAACAGTCTTGTAGTAATGGGAATCGCTTCCTCCTATTTTTGGTAGATTGAATTTTTCAGCAAAGCTTTTAGCCAAGTTGTCGCCCTTATTAAATGGTCGTCGTCCGTTAAAAGTTTCAATGCCATCAATTAGTTTCACGTATTTTTCTAAAGAATTTTTAAATCCTTCAAATTCATGAAATGGATGGGGGATAATAGTTAAGCCCCCTTGCTCTTTTATTTTTTCAATTATCCATTCAGGACTTTTACCTTTACCATTAATATTTTTCGTCATAAAAAGCCCCAAAATGTCCCCCTCAGAGCTTTTAATCTCTTCGCCGAGTATTATTTCAAACTCAAGTTTTTTCCCCCAAAAAACAGCTTCTTCCCAAGCATCAGTGTTTTCATGATCCGTAATGGCAACTCCATCAATTCCTTTTCGTTTTCCTTCTTCTATTATTTTTTTTACCGAGGATGTCCCATCATTTGAAAAAAAAGTATGGCAATGTAAATCTATCTTCATTTGTTTTTTTGCATTATAGCAAAAAATTTAATATTAACAATAATTACAAAAAATTTTTATAAATTTGTCAATTTTGTTTTTTCAAAAAAGATATGATATTATCTCTTCAGAAACTTCAGGGGTTAAAAAAATGGAAATAGAAACAGAAACTGCTACAGAGAACGAGACTGCCAAAGACGATGGAACAATACAAACAAAATTGTATCAGTTTGATGGAAGTCAGCAGACTCTTTCTGCTTTTTATCTTAAATGCCTTACAAACACGTAAAGCATTTCTTTTTTTAAATATTTTAAATGTGAGAGGTCGGACCTTTTGGAGGTCCGACCTCTCAATTTTTAAAAATACCCTCAGGTTTACCGAAAGAAAATCGCAAAGTCTATTTACAAACCAACAATTACCGACTGCTAGTGTTAATGCTTGTAATATTGACAAATCATCTGTGCGATTGTATAATATTTCTAGACCATGACAACAACTTCATATGGAAACAGAAAGTCAAGAGTGACTACACTCTCAGATTTCGGTGTAGAAGTAGAGTCAGAACAGCCTTCCAGCCTTGAACTTGTTTGTGAAAAAAGCTTTTTCCCTTATGGTATTGAACCAATAAAAGCAATCACAAGAAGCCGGTACTATCAAACTCTTGTTTTTAGAACAAAACAGGAACGTGACAGAGTAGCAACAGCCTATAGATCTTGGCTAAACAAACAAAGAGGAATTTCGTAGCGAGAAATCCTCTATTTTTTTTCAACAAGCATTTACATCTCCGAACTTGTGAGATGGTCACTAATACTAGTTTCTAATCACCATCCCTAATTTATTGCGGTTTTATCAAAGTGGTGCTAATTTAAGATTAATGAAAAAAAGAATCTTTATAGCTATTAATCTAGGAGAAAAAATCAAAAACAATCTTTTAACAATTCAAAAAGAGATTGATCAGAAATTCATCTATTCTTTTGATTTTTCTCCAATTAAATGGACAAAAAAAGAAAACTTGCATTGCACAGTTCTTTTTGTTGGAGAAATTGATGACATGGAATTGCTTGATATATTTAAAATAACTAACAATGCGATTCAGAAGACTGAAAATTTTGATTTACAAATCACTGATATTAAATTTGGTCCCGATGCAAAGAATCCGAAAATGATATGGGGAAATTTAGAAAAAACAAAAGAATTAATGAATTTACAAACAAGCATTGAGAACTCAATTTTAAATAATGGCTATAACGCTGAGGTTGATAAAAAATTTACTCCCCATATAACATTGGGCAGAATTACTCAATGGCAATTCAAAAAAATCAATCCAGAAGAAGTTCCAGAGATTGAGAAATATCTCGGATATGGGTTTTCTGTAAAGTCAGTAGAAATTATGGAAAGTGTCCTCAAAAAAAGCGGACCAGAATATTATGTATTAAAAAGTTTCCCTTTTGAATAAATAACCTACACCCCTGTCATTCCCGATTGATTATCAAAGATAATCCTAGTTGGGAATCTAATAAGATGCATTAAGCTTTCTACAAGAAAGCTACAAAGTACTAATTACGAATTACTAATTACTAGTTACTATTTTAAAATATGAAATACTTTATCGGTATAGGCGGAATCGGAATTTCAGCTTTAGCCAAATTCTATCTAGAAAAAGGAGAAAAAATTACAGGATCAGACGCTTATGATTCAGAACTTCTTGAAACGTTGAGAAGAGCTGGTGCTAATATTTTTATTGGACAAAAAAAAGAGAACTTGCCCGAAAATTGTACAGAGGTCATATATACAACTGCTGCCGAAAATAATCCCGAAACAGAAGAAGCAAGACAAAGAGGACTAAAATTATTAACCTATGCTGAAGCATTAGGTGAATTAACAAAAAATTATTTTACAATTGCAGTATCGGGTACACACGGGAAAAGTACAACCACATCAATGATCGGACTTTTATTAATTGAAGCTGGCTTGGACCCAACAGTAATTGTTGGAACAAAACTTAAAGAATTTGATAACACTAATTTTAGAGCTGGAAAATCAAAATATATGGTTATTGAAGCCTGTGAGCATGAAGCCGCCTTCCTAAACTATTATCCACAAATAGGAGTTATCACCAATATAGAAGCTGATCACCTAGATTACTATAAATCCTTAGATAATATTAAAAAAGCCTTCAAGGAATTTGCCTTACACATACAAAGCGATGGTTTCCTTGTGAAAGAAAGAGGATTAGACATAAAAGCAAACGGAAAAGAAGTAAATTTTTCTTTAGAAGACGAAGAAATCCAAAAGATTAAACAGATAATACAACTCCCAGGAAAGCATATTATCTTGGATGCACTCATAACATTTAAGATCGGACAGATTCTTGGAATAGAAGAAGATGTTATTTTAAAATCTCTTTCAAAATTCAAAGGATCTTGGCGAAGATTTGATACTTCAAATGTTGGCAGTTATATTTTTATTGATGATTATGCTCACCATCCGACCGAAATAAACACCACCTTAAATGCGGTTAGAGAAAAATATAAAAACGAAAAGATTTGTTGCGTTTATGAACCACATCAATATCAAAGAACATATAATCTTTTTGATGATTTTATTTATGCTTTTAAAGACAATTTAAATGAAAAAAACATAGACAAGTTAGTTCTTTTGCCTGTTTATGATGTTGTTGGTCGTGAAGGAAACGATAAATTAAAAGAAAAATACAATTCAAAAGTGCTAAGCGAAAAAATATTAGACCAAAGATGCGTATATCTTGATGATTATCAAAGAATAACCAACGAAATAGCCGATTATGATGTTGTGATTATGATGGGTGCTGGAACCATTTACGCTATAAGCCAAAAAATCAAAAAAGAAATAACTGGTTCCTGCGAACTCTCCTAATATTTATGATGCCTTTAGTTTTCAGCACAAGCAACAAAGTACTAACTGTGCCATTCCGAAGCTTTCTTGTTTGCCGTAGCTCAAAGGAAAGCGTAGGATGAACTAATTACTAATCCCTTTGTCATTGCGAACCTCTGTAGAGGTGAAGCAATCTTTTACCTCTTTGTCATTCCCGTTTACCCGCCTATGGAGGGCTTGTCTCGCCGCAGGTGGACGAAGGTGATTAATTTCTTCGCTTGTCATTCCCGCGAAGGCGGGAATCTATAAAAATTCTCTAAGCTTACGAAGTAAGCAACAAGGTACTGATTACTAATTACGAATTACTAATCCCTAATTTTAAATTAATTACGAATTACTAATTACTAGTTACTAGTTTTTAGCGATTGCTCATTTTTAGAATCTGAATTATAATATAAAAAAGCACAATAGTTATAATAAATGACCAAAAACGTGAAAAAAATACTTATCATTGAAGATGAAAAAATACTGTTTGAAATGTATAAATTCAAATTTTCAAAAGCAGGATTTGAAGTTTTTAACAGTATTGACGTAGAAGGAGGTTTAAAAATCGCAAAAAAGGAAAAGCCCGATTTGATCGTATTGGATATTCTTCTTCCAAAGGAAAACGGACTCAAGTTTTTAGAAAAACGGGAAGAAATCGTAGATATCGCTAAAATTCCAGTAATCGTATTATCAAATTTTGATGATTCAGAAACAAAAACAAGAGCATTAGAATTAGGAGCAATAGATTATCTTATAAAATCAAACTTTAATCCAGCAGAAATCCTTAAGCAATTAAAGGATCACATAAAATAGTAGAAAAGCCATTTAGTATGGCTATTTTCTTTTTATAAGATAAAAAAATGAGCAAGAAATATTCTAATATTATATTCGTTCTTCTTTTTGCAGTTTTTTTAACGGTAGGAGCTTTTTTCAACCCTAATGACTATGAATATCAAAAAAATAGCGATAAGCTTATTTCTTTTTTGCGTGGAGAGAGAGATATTTATCCAATCAAAAAAAGATATCAGAGCAATGTAAGTTCTAATTCATCCGCATCATTAGTATCTCTCGTTAATAACGAAAAAAGAAAAAATCTTTTTGAATTAAATAGTGATTCATCTTTTCCTATGGCATCAATAACCAAACTTATGACCGCCATAGTTGTAATTGATAATTATAAGCTGGAGGAGAAAATTGTAATTGATGAAAAATCAATTAATACCGAAGGTGATCCTAAAAAACTTGTTGAAAATGATGTCTATACAGTAAAGAACCTTCTTTACATAATGTTAGTAGAATCAAACAACGAAGCTGCGGAAGTTTTTGCAAATAAAATTGGACGCGAACGTTTTATTAGAATGATGAATAAAAAGGCAGAAATATTTAAAATGAAAAATACTAAATATTTGAATCCGACAGGTCTGGATATAGAGGATAATGAAGAAACAAATACAACTTCTCCAAATGATATAGGGACATTAGTTATGCATATAATAAACAATTATCCACTTATAGCGAATATATTATCAAAATCAGAGTACAGTATTTTTAATGAAAACGGCAATCTAAGAACTTCTAACAATACAAACGTCCTTTTAGCTGAAGATAGCGATTTTATATGGGGTAAAACTGGATTCACCGAAAAAGCAAAGGGTTGCTTAGTAATCATTTCTCGTCCTCCTAATTTCTCATTTTTTGAAAAAAATTATATAATTAGCATTATTATGGGAGCCGAAGATAGATTTGGGGAAGCAAAGAACTTTAAAGCATGGACCTATAATCAATTTATTTGGTGAATTTTATGGACTTTTTAACTTTCAGTATTATTAAAATTTTAGTTTTAACGGTTGCATCGTCAATAGCCGGTTTTATTTTAGCCAAATACTTAATTCCTTTTTTAATAAAAATAAAATTCTGGAAGAAAAAGCCTAGAGAAAAAACAATTGATGGAACTGAAGCAACAGTTTTCTTAAGTATGCATAGCGAGAAAGAAACAACTGTTCCGAGAGGAGGAGGCTTGGTTATTTGGGGTAGTGTTTTAATTGTTTTAATTTTTACACTTATAATAAGTTCACTTACTGATTTATGGTGGATCAAAAATCTTAACTTTCTTTCAAGGGAGCAAACATGGATTCCTATGTTTGCGTTATTTACTGCATCAATTATTGGATTACTAGATGATATTTCGGTTGTCTATGGTAAGGGCAAATATATTGGCGGCGGACTAACCTTTAGAACTAGAATGCTGTTTGTTATTCTTATCGGTCTTATTGGAGGATCTTGGCTTTATTTTAAACTTGGATATTCGGCTATTACTATTCCATTAATATATAATTTTCCAACAGGAATTGAAATTTATTTAGGATTACTATATATACTTCTTTTTGTAATAGTTGGTTTGGCTTCTTGGTCAAGTGGTGTTGTTGATGGTATTGATGGACTTGCTGGCGGAACATTTAGTTCTATTTTTGCTGCTTTCGCAGTAATAGCATTATTCCAGGGACAGTACGATTTAGCTGCTTTCTGCATGCTAATCTTTGGCGCCCTCTTTAGCTTTCTGTGGTTTAATATTCCACCAGCAAAATTCTATATGGGTGAAACTGGGGCGCTTGGACTCACAATGACAATGGCAGTTATTGCATTTCTTATTGATTCGGTTGCAGTCTTACCGATAATTGGGGGAGTCCTTGTTGTTGAAACAGGATCAGTTATTATTCAATTAATGTCAAAAAAATTCAGGAAGAAAAAAATTTGGTTATCAACTCCTATTCATCATCATTTAGAAGCAATCGGCTGGAAGCCATACCAAATAACTATGAGATTTTGGTTTGTAAGCGTTATTCTTGCAATGCTTGGCGTTGCTATAAAACTTATGTCTCAATTTTAAAATGCAAAAAAAGAAAACTATAACAGAATTAAGAAAAGAGTATCCAGAATTCCATTACGAATCTTTTTCTTATAAAGAGAATTCTAATAATCTTAAAATATCATTTGTTTTTCGTTGCAATAATATTATTTTTAAGCCCAAAATAGTCATAGAGGATTTAGATTATAGTATTTTTTGTTTACTAGATAAGAAAGTTTTAGATAATTTAATTTTTCATCTCGGAATAATTGAACTTTTTAGTTATTGGAAGGCATTTTGTTCACCAAAAATTATTATATCCGCAGGGTATTTAGATAAATGGCAAATCAATTGGTGGAAAGACCTACTTATAAATGGTATGGGGCAATATTTCTTTGAGAATAAAATTGATTTTACAAAAGATAAATTTATTGAGTTTTTATGCACCGCAAAGAGAGAAGAATATCCAGTTTCTGGCTTTATAAAAGGCAAAGCAATAATACTTCCAATTGGAGGAGGAAAAGACTCAGCCACCTCAATTGAAATAGCCAAAAAAACAAAACAAGAGATATCTTGCTTAGTGTTAAATCCGATAAGAAACACTACTAAAATGGTAAAGACTGGTGGCATTAATAATAAAATAATCTGCAGACGCAAGATTGAAGAAAAACTATTAGAGCTTAATCGTGATGGATATCTAAACGGACACACACCTTTTGTTGGCTATTTATCATTTTTGTCAATATTGTGTGCAGTTCTTTTTAACAAGAAATATATAGTATTTTCAAATGAAAAAAGTTCAAACGAAGGAAATACAATTTTCAAAGATAGAGAAATCAATCATCAATATTCAAAAACCTTTGACTTTGAAAAAAAATTCAGGGCTTACAGTCAAAAGTATCTATCAACAGAAGTAGAATATTTTAGTCTTTTGCGTCCATTATACGAAATACAAATAGCTAGACTTTTCTCAAAAAATCCTCAATACTTCAATATTTTTCTGAGTTGTAATGAAGCACAAAAAACTTATTCGGGAACAAGGGAAAAATTAGGTAATTGGTGTGGTAATTGCTCAAAGTGTCTTTTTGTTTACATAATTCTTTCTCCTTTTTTAAGTAAAAAAGAAATACTAGAAATTTTTAAAAAGGATATGTTTGAAGATAAGGGGTTAATCAAAACACTACAAGAACTTACAGACGAAAAAAAGGTAAAACCATTAGAATGCGTAGGAACTAGAAATGAGTCTATTGCTGGGTTGTATCTTAGTTGGAAAATAAACAATGCCTTAAATAAAAAGCAGCCAAAACTTCTTGAGTATTTTGAAAAAAACATACTACCGAATCACAAAAACATAGAAGAAGAAACAAAAAAAATACTTGAAAACTGGGATAAGAACAATTTTGTCCCAGAAGAATGGAAAAAATATCTTGCATAATTTTGGATTTATCTATGAAAATTTCTCAATTAAAGAATAAAAAAATAGTAATCTTGGGATTAGGTATAGAAGGAATTGATACTTATCTTTTTTTACGAAAGAATTTTCCAGGTAAAGAAATCACGCTGGCAGACAAAAAACCTCTAGACAGTTTTGAGTTAGGAATAAGAAATAAATTAGAAAAAGATAAAAATATCAGATTAATACTAGGAAATAACTATCTCAAAAGCTTAGAAAACGCAGGAGTAATAATTAAGACTTCTGGGATTTCACTATCATCAATAAAAAAGTTTGTTCCCAAGCATTGCGAAGTGACTAGCCAAATTCAACTATTTTTTGACAATTGTCCCGCTAAAATCATTGGGATTACAGGCACAAAGGGGAAAAGTACAACTTCATCTCTAATTCATTCTTTATTAAAAGAGGCAAAAATTAAAAATTATCTTCTAGGAAATATCGGAACCGCCGCATTATCCTTTCTCTCAAAGATTAAGAAGACGGATGTTGTTATTCTAGAATTATCGGCTCATCAACTTCAAAACCTACAAAAAAGCCCCCATATTGCAATCTTTTTAAATATTTATCCAGAACATTTAGATTATTATGTAAATTTTAAAGAATATTTTTTAGCTAAAGCGAATATTGCAATTCATCAAAAAAAATCTGATTATTTTATCTTTAATCCCGAAATAAAAGAGATAAAAAACTTAGAAAAAAAATTAATATCAAAAACAATACCAATAAATCCTGATAAATTTAAGGATATTATTGAGGAATCAAATCTAAAAAATATCACACATAGTTTTAATATTGCTGCAGTTTTGGAATTAGCAAAAATATTAGGAATTAAGCAAGAGGTTTTAATGAAAACATTCAAAAAATTTAAAACACCTGATCATCGTTTGGAATATGTTGGTAAGTTTAAGGAAATAAGATTTTATGATGACTCAATTGCAACCATACCAGAAGCAGTTATTTTTGCTTTAGATATTTTGGGTAATGATGTTGAAACTTTGATTGCTGGGGGGCTTAATCGTGGTATCAAGTTTAATAAAATCGCCGAAAGAATAGTAAACAGTAATATTAAAAATCTAATTCTTTTTCCAGACTCAGGACAAGAAATTTTAAAAGAAATAAAAAGAATAAAAAAAGATAATCATATTAATATTTTTGAAACACAAAAAATGAAAGATGCGGTAGTTTTTGCTTTTAAACACACAAGCAAAGGTAAAATATGCCTTTTATCTCCAGCATCTCCTAGTTTTAATTTATTTAAAGATTATCAGGAAAGGGGAGATATTTTTAAAGAAGCAATAAAGAACTACAAATAATGTTAATATATGTTAAAATAGTCTATATTTATGGAGAATAAAAAACGTCCCAATATAATACTTCTTGTAATAATATTCTTCTTATTTACGATAGGAGTGCTTGTTTTGTCTACCGCGTCTGCACCATATTCAATATCAAGAAACCTCCCAGCAAATTTTTTGATATCACATCAACTTCTCTATGGAATACTACCAGGCTTGATTCTTGGACTTGTTGCCTATTTTATAAATATCAATTTTATTAAAAAACATAGTTTTCTTCTCTTTGTTTTGGCTTACATAGCAATGTGGATGGTTTTTGTACCCGGATTAAGTCGCACAGAATATGGAGCAACAAGATGGCTAAATTTAGGTCCGCTGGGAGGATTTCAACCTTCCGAAGCATTTAAATTAGCAACTATTATATACGCTTCAGCGCTTATGGCTGCCAAGAAAAATACAAAGGAAAAATTCAAAAGTATTATAGTGTTATTAAGCGCCATAGCTCTTGTACTTCTTTGTCAATCCAATTTAAGTACAATGATTATTATCTGTTCATTTGCAATGACAATATATTTTGTGTCGGGTTCCCCAATAAAATACATTGCAGGAATATGTTCAGCTGCTGCTATAGCTTTTTTTTGCTTTATGATTTTGAGCCCCTACAGGCTAGAAAGATGGCGAACTTTTCTTAATCCAGAATTAGATCCAAAAGATAAAGGATATCATATTAGTCAGGCATTAATTGCGATTGGGTCTGGGGGAGTGGTTGGATCAGGATTAGGATTAGGCGAACAAAAGTTCGGTTTCGTTCCAGAATCAATATCAGATTCCATTTTTACTATTTATGCCGCCGAGACAGGCTTTGTTGGTTCTTTTATTCTAATTTTACTATTTGCATCATTTAGCTATATGGCGTTTAGAATTGCAAAACAAACTACCGATAATTTTAGTAAATACGTTGCAATTGGAATAGGAACATGGATTAGCGTTCAAGCTTTTATTAATATTAGTGCAATGACAGGACTTTTACCTTTGAGTGGAACCCCACTTCCATTTTTAACCTATGGAAGCTCTCATATTATTTTTGAATTTATTGCTTGTGGTTTACTTTTAAATATATCAAAGAATATAAAGGCTTGATTTTTATGAATGCAAAATCCTTCACCCTAATAGAACTTCTTATTGTCATTGCTATCATCGGCATCCTTGCTGGTATTTTAATCGTATCTATGACTAGTGCAACAAATAGTGCGAACGACACCAGACGTAAAGCAGACATTAATCAATTAGTAAAAGCAATCACCATTATCAAAACTACAGATGGAGTATTGCCAACAGAAACAAATGCTAATTGTAAACTAGGTTCAACAAATAGTTCCGAAAACTGTTCTGGTATTCAAGCAAAATTAACTGCTCAAGGAATGACTATCCCTAAAGATCCAGTCTCAGGAAATTACTACATCTACAACAGAGTTTCTGCAGATGATTTTACTCTTTCGGCTAGTATGTCTGATACTTCTACTTATGCATATTCTTCGGCAAATAGCTCATACACTTCATCGTCATTAGTAAATGGGTCTTGTGGTTCAAGTAATAATACAGTTAGTTTAACTGCTCCTGTATCTAACCTCTGTGACACTGGAACTCCTACTACTGCTAGTGCCGATTCTAGTACAGTTCTCTTGATGCATATGGACGGAGAAAACAATGGAACAACACTTACAGATCAATCAGGTAAAACAATCACTAGGACTGGAGATACAAAAACAATTACTGCTACTAAAAAGTTTGGTACAGCTTCTGCTTATTTTGATGGAAGCGGGGATTATTTATCAATACCTGTTTCAACTGATTTTGATTTTGGAACTGGTGACTTTACTATTGATTTTTGGGTATATCAAACAAGTAGTAAGGCACAAAGATATATAACACAATATAATGGTTCTAATTATTGGCAACTATATTATGACTCGGGGGGGCAACATAGGATTATCTTCTAATACTGACTGTGTTCTTTTTGCAAATTCATCAAATTTAGTCTTAAATCAATGGAACCATTTGGCTTTTGTCCGAAACGGAACAAATCTTATTCTTTTTATAAATGGAACTGAGAAGAATAGACAAATTACAAGTTCACCTATGCCTAGTGTCGCAAATTATTTAAGGATAGGAAGTTTTGATTATGGCTCACAATATAACTTTCAAGGTTATATAGACGAATTAAGGATAACCAAAGGTGTTGCTCGTTGGACAACTAACTTTACCGTGCCTAGCATCCAACACTACTGGTGGAATTGGACCTGTAATGGTAGTAATGGTGGTAGTAGTACAACTTGTGGTGCTAATAAATACTAAGCTAATAAATCAAAAATATGAAAGTAGTTTTAACTGGTGGCGGAACGGGGGGGCATATCTTTCCACTTATTGCTGTTGCGAGAGAGTTTAAAAAAAACGAAAATAATCTAGAATTGTTTTACTGTGGACCAAAAGACTCTTTCTCAAGAGAAGCTTTTGAAAGTGAAAATATTGTCACTTATATTTTACCCTCAGGAAAGATAAGAAGATATTTTTCATTAGGTTCAATATTTAAAAATATAATTGACATTTTTTTTAAAATTCCTTTTGGAATAATAAAAGCATGGTTTTTACTAAAAAAAATCAAACCAGATTTCATTTTTAGTAAAGGAGGGTATGGATCTGCGCCCATAATAATTGCAGGAAAACTACTTTCAATTCCCATATATTTGCACGAATCAGACTCAATTGCCGGGACAGCCAATAAAATTACTGGCATGTTCGCTAAAAAAATATTTGTTTCGTTTCCGATAGAAAAAGTAAAAAATATTCCTCATCAAAAAATGACTTTCACCGGTAATCCTATTCGCGAGTCATTAACACAAGGTAATATCAAGGACGCAAGAGAAAAATTCGGCTTATTAAACGTAAAACCAATTCTTCTCGTACTGGGTGGATCTCAAGGAAGCACAAGAATAAATTCTATAATTATTGAAAATCTGGATTATTTACTTGAAAATTTTGAAATAATACATCAAACTGGAAAAGTAGATTACAAACGAATACTCAAATTTCAAAGAGGTGGTTATCATATCTACGATTTTTTGAATGAAAAAAATATGGCAGATGCATTAAAGTGCTGTTCACTTGTGATTAGCCGTTCTGGCTCGGGTAGTATTTTTGAAATTTCAGCCAATGAGAAACCTTCAATACTTATTCCACTACCAGAATCAGCCCAAAATCATCAGGTATACAATGCCAAAATATACGAGCAAGAAGGTGCATGTATTGTAATTGAAGAAAATAAATTAACAAATCAGCTATTAGTGTCTTCAATCAGAAAAATCATTAATTCGGATAGTTATATAACAGCTGCTAAGGCATTTAGTAGGTATAACTCATCCCAATTAATAGTTAAAGAAATATTAGAACTACACAATAATTCCAAAAATGACGACTAACGAACCCGAAAAAATTATTACCAGATTTGCTCCGTCTCCCACTGGACCAGCACATATTGGAAGTATTAGAACAGCCCTTTTTAACTATTTATTTAGCCACAAATTAAGGGGTATTTTTATGTTAAGAATAGAAGATACCGACAAAGAACGATCAAAGTCCGAATGGGAACATATGCTTTTAAAAAGCTTAGAATGGCTGGGAATTTCATGGGACGAAGGTCCAATTATCGTAGAAGGACAAGAATCAATTTTTGATAGTGATAATTATAGCATAAGATACAAAGGAAATAGGGGTCCATACAGACAAAGTGAACGAACCCAAATATACAAGAAGTATCTCCAAAAAATGATTGATGAAGGTCATGCTTATTATTGTTTTTGTACAAAAGAGGAAGTAGAAGCTCAAAAAAGCTATTTAATGTCTATAGGGGAATCTCCTGTATATAAAGGTAATTGTCGCAACTTAACAAAAGAGGAAATTTCCGAAAAAATAAGTCAGGGAAAAAGAAGCGTTATTAGGTTTAGAACTTCCGAAAACCAAAACATAGCATTTGACGATATGATTAAGGGTAAAATAAGTATAAACACCGAAACTTTCGGAGATTTTGTGATTGCAAAAGATTTAGAAACGCCACTTTTTAATTTTACTTGTGCTATTGATGACCACGAAATGAACATTACTCACGTTATAAGAGGGGAAGATCATGTCTCAAATACTCCCAAGCAAATTGCCATTCTCAATGCTCTTGGAGTAAAACATCCAATCTATGCTCACATGCCTTTAATTTTGGGGCAAGGTAAAAAAAAGCTCAGCAAAAGAGATGCCGAAACTTCACTAGAAGAATATGTAAAAGATGGTTATTTGCCAGAAGCAATAATTAATTTCGTTGCATTTTTAGGATGGAATCCAGGTACCGAAAAGGAAATTTACTCTATGGAAGAGCTTATCACCGATTTTTCTATAGAAAAAATCCAGAAATCAGGAGCAGTTTTTAACCCAGAAAAATTAGATTGGCTCAATGGTTTATATATACGCAAAAAACCAGTCACCGAGCTAACAAATTTATGTATCCCATTTTTAATAAACGCTGGATTAATTAAGAAACATACCGAGTTATCTTTTTTAACAACAGATACAGAACAAATCGTGACAATGAATAAAATTGAAAAAGCAATACTCTTGTACCAAGAAAGATTAAAAAAGCTTTCCGAAATACCCGAGCTTATTGATTTTATCCTTAAAGATGAAATAAATTATGAAAAAGATCTTTTAAAATGGAAAAATATGACAGATAACGAAATTGTTCTTTCGTTAGAAAATTCAATTAAAATAATAAAGGATATTGAAGATTTTGAAAAAAATGTAATAGAAAAAGTAATTTTTGAGGAAGCCGAAAAAATGCCTAATAGGGGAAATTTATTATGGCCTTTTAGAGTTGCCTTAACTGGTAAGCAATCATCAGCTGGTCCAGCTGAAATCGCAGATTTATTAGGAAAAGAAAAATGTTTAGATAGATTAGAATTAGCAATTAAAAAAATTAAGTATGCTTAAAAGAATATTTTTAGTATCAATTATTTGTTTGTTTATGATGTCAGGATTTGCTTTTGCAGAGGAAACAAAAAACCAAAATCAGCAAGAGGAGGAGTCTCTTCGCCAAAAAATAATCAATCTTTGGCACAAAGATGCTGCACCTTTTTTGCAAGGAGTTGCATGTTCCTTCAAGACTGATGTATGGGATAAGACTGCAAATTGGATAGAAAAAAGTAAGAATCAGAATCAAGTGTCTGATAATAATAACAAGAATGACACTAATCCAGAAGATAAAGACAAAAAATGTACTTTCTTTGAAACTATACACAAAGCTTTTACAGGAAAAGATAATACTGCAAAATAGTTAAAATTTAATTTAGAATATGATTTCTGAAAAAGAAATAAAAGATATTGCAAAATTAGCTTATCTAAAAATAGAAGATAATGAAGTTGAAAAATTAAGAAATGATTTTTCTTCAATTTTGGACTACGTGAACAAACTTAACGAAATTGATACTTCAAAAATAAGTGAAACCTCAAATCTTTCAAAAACAGAAAATGTTGATAGAGAAGATATACCAAAAAGATTTGATAAAAAGCTTTTGATTGATTCTATGCCAAAACAAAAAAATGGATATTTAGAAGTAAAAAAAGTGCTTTACAATGACTAATCTAACTAATTTCACCATCAAGCAAGCACAAAATGGCTTGCAGAATAAGGATTTTTCCGCAACCGAATTAACTCGCTCATATTTAGAAAATATCAAAAAAAAAGATAAGGATATTAACGCCTATATTTCTATATCCGAAGACTTAGCTCTATCTCAGGCAGAAGAAATAGATAAAAAGATAGCGCAAAAAGAAAGCCTATCGCCACTAGCAGGTATTCCTTGTGCAATCAAGGATAACATAATGGTAAAAGGAGAAAGATGCACATCCGCCTCAAAAATTCTAGAAAATTACAGAGCTATTTATGATGCAACAGTTATAGAAAAGCTTAAAACCTCAGGAGCGGTATTTCTCGGAAAAACAAATCTTGATGAATTTGCAATGGGTGGATCTTGTGAAAGATCGGCTTTTTTCCCAACAAAAAATCCTCACGATCTTGAAAGAGTTCCAGGCGGTTCATCTGGGGGTTCAGCCGCAGCTGTTGCCAGTGATATGGCTATTTATGCGCTGGGATCAGATACAGGTGGATCTATCCGCCAGCCAGCTTCATTTTGTGGGATTATCGGTATGAAGCCAACATATGGAACAGTTTCAAGGTATGGACTTATGGCTTATGCCTCATCTTTGGATCAAATCGGACCAATGGGAAAAACAATTGACGATTGTGAAATAATATTTAACACAATTAGGGGGCTAGACAAGATGGATTCAACGAGTACAGATTTTGAGGTAAAAGAAGTAAAAAAGGAAAAACTTAGAATTGGTGTTCCAAAAGAATACTTTGGCGAAGGCTTAGATAAAGAAATAGAAGAGTCTATTAAAAAAGCTATTGAATTCTATGAAAAAAATGGGGCAGAGGTAATAGATATTAACCTTCCTCACACCGAATATGCCGTTTCTTGTTATTATATAATAGCTCCTGCTGAAGCGAGTGCTAATTTGGCTCGTTTTGATGGATTAAAATATGGTACCGATTCAAAGCTAGAGAACCCTCAATCAATAAACGATCTTTATCTAGAAAATAGAACAAAAGGATTTGGAGCAGAAGTTAGAAAAAGAATAATGCTTGGAACATATACTCTCTCATCAGGATATTATGACGCATACTACAAAAAAGCACTTCAAGTAAGAACACTAATAAGGCAAGATTTTGAAAAAGCTTTTGAAAAAGTTGACGTTATTGTAGGACCGACATCTCCGTGTCTTCCATTTAAAATAGGAGAAAAAGCAGATGACCCTCTAGCAATGTATCTAGCAGATATTTACACAGTCTCTCTTAATCTAGCTGGACTTCCAGGCATGTCGGTACCCTGTGGTAAATCAAAAAGCGGTCTTCCAATCGGATTACAAATTATTGCCCCTTCATTCTGCGAAAAGAGATTATTTGATACTGGTAGAATTATTGAACAAAAAATAATCTAAAAGCTAATCGTTTTATTTTTTATCACCCGCTCTTTGTCTGTCATTCCCGCAGTCCTGTCTGTCATTCCCACATTTCATATTTGTCATTCCCGCAGTCCTGTCTGTCATTCCCCTGAAGAGGGGAATCTCATAAGATGTCCTAAAGTTTTCTAAAGGAAAGCCACCAAGTACTAATTACTGATTACTAATTACTAATCCCTTTTCTATTTGTCATTCCCGATTGTCCGTCAAAGACGGACCTAGTCGGGAATCTCATAAGATGTATTAAGCTTTCGTATGAAAGCTACAAAGCCCTAATTATTTATCTCGCCGTAGCCTTGGCGAAGGCGGACGAATTACTAATCCCTAAGATTGTACTAATTATTATTTCAGTGTACATTATATATAAAGACCTATGTCCATTGAAGAGCTAAATTTATTTCTTACATCAAGCGAACTAAATAATTTTTTGCTTCCATTTAAAATTTTGGCTGTTTTCTTTGCGGCTGCTTTTTTATATGGTGCAAACAAATATTATAAGATGGAGCAATTTGGGATTAGCGAGTGGATTAGAAAATTTAACCATTTCTTTCATATGTCTAGTCCAGCTGAGGCAAAAACATTTCCCGAACGTTTTCAAGAAATCGTTAATTTAATAAACAAGAAAAATCAGATAGACACTAAGGCAGCACTTCTAAAAACAGAATATTTAGTTTGGGATATTTTAAAAAAAATCAAAATATCAGAGGAAACACTTGAAGATGTGACCGAAGAACAATTACCAAATGCTAAAGCCCTAAAAAGCTTGATTGATACTGCTGATAAAGTAAGGCAAGACCCAGCTTATTCTGTGAATATAGAAAAAACTAGAGAATCATTTATTTTAATGAGAGATACCTTAATAAAACTTAAAATAATTTAAATGGAAGATGGCAAAAAAGGAAAATTGATAATACTTGATGGAATAGATGGTTGTGGGGGAGAAACCCAAACTAGAATACTTAAGGAAAGATTAGAAAAAGAAGGAGAAAAGGTTAAATTATTTTCTTTTCCTAATTACGACAGACCAATAGGAAAATTGCTGGATAATTATCTTAATAGTAGCTACGAATTAGAGGGAGAAGTATTGGCACTTATTTATTATGCCGATTTTGTAGATGCAAGAAAAAAAATTCAAAAAGCTTTAGAAGAAGGATTCGTAATTATTTGCGATAGATATCTTACCTCTACAATTACTTATCAAGATATTCAGGGAGTGGATGTTAATAATATCATATCCTTAACCGAAAAATTTGCCATCCCAAAGCCCGATATAGCAATCTATCTAAGTATTAGTCCCGAAACCTCTGCTAAAAGAAAATTCGCCGAAAAAGGAAACCTTGATAGACACGAAAAGGATTTGATATTTTTAGATAAGGTGATAAAAAAATATATTAAAAACGCAGAAAACAATGTATATTGCAAGCAACAAATAATAGATGCAGAAAAGCCGATTGATGAAGTTGCTCAAAATATTTATTCTGCAATCATTCCGATAATAAAAGACCACCAATAAGGTGGTTATTTTATTAAAGAATAATCTCCATTTATTATAACAGGCTTCATTGCTTCTATTTCCGTATTGTAATAGGGGATTTCCGGTATTGGATTCATGAGAAATATTTTTTGATTCAATACATGAGCAAATCCCATTTCCATTAAAGTATTTCCTCCTATGTAATTCTTTATGCCATTCTTATCAACATTCATAACAAGTACGGCATCGCTACCTTGCATTAGATTCCAAAATTCCCTTATAGCATCAAGATTATTTTTCTGATGAATCTTTATAGCTTCTTTTTCCTCATCGGTCTTTCCGATAAAAGGCATAGCTAACGTGGTTACGAACGCATCGTGTCCTTGAGATATAAGTATATCCCTTGCTTCAATCATTTTCTCAGTATGTTGCATACTCCCAATTACTCCTATTTTCATATATCCAAATTTATATTATTAATTTGACTTAATGATATCATATTTCTATCAAATGTCATTTTTTTAAAAAGCAAAAGTATTTTTTACTACATAAGATGTTTTTTCAAGAAAGCCCTACCAGATCCGGTTTTTAAATATTTTTCGAAAGAAAATGCACTATATTGATCACGGAAAAACACACACGAAACCAATTCTACTGGTAATCTCAAGGATGTAAATCTGATTTGCCCTTTTTGATGCCGCAACATCCGATCCTTTACATTTTTTGTGCAACCAATATATATCCTATTATCTGAACACCTTAAAATATAAACACAATAAAACATAAAAGTAGCATTATTATGCTACTTTTATGCAGTCTACTTGTAATCTATAAACTCTGCCCGCTTACGCTCTAACAATTCACGCTTTTTGTCAATATCAATAAACGTTTTTACAGATAAGCGGATTCATCCGCCGAAGCCGAAGCTTCAGCGAGGCGAAGGTCTCCTCCGCAAACCTATTAGCGGACTTATTCACTAAAAATCATTAGCAAAATCTCTGCCCGCTTACGCTCTAACAATTTCACGCTTTTTATCAATAAACGTTTTTACAGATAAGCGGATTCATCCGCCGAAGCCGAAGCTTCAGCGAGGCGAAGGCGGACCCGACCGGACTCGAACCGGCAATCTCCTCCGTGACAGGGAGGCGCGATAACCAATTTCGCTACGGATCCAACAATATTAAATATGTAGCATATTTAAATAATTTCATCAACCATTTTTCGTCTTCGTTTTGCTACCCAATCAATCGTTAAAGGTGATTATACAAATCCATCTAATAAATCAATCGGTGTGCCTAAGGTGGGAGTCGAACCCACGACAACTCGCTTATGAAACGAGTGCTCTAACCACTGAGCTACTCAGGCCTATTTGAAGCGAGAAGCTCCAATAAATAAATGTTGCGGTTCCTAGAATTGCACTAGGGTCTCCAGCTTATGAGACTGGCGAGGTACTACTCCTCTAAACCGCTGTAATATAAATAACATTCACATTTTAACAGAAAATGAAATAAAATCAAGTTTTTCCAAAAAAATACTTCATAACAATGAAGTAAAAATTAAACGCTCCGAAATAGATAGCATTTCTCTGCACTTTTCAATACTTCCAGAATAATATTCTACCGATAATATTTCAAATCTTTTGTTGTAGATTATGATAATAGTGTTTTCATTATCAAAAATACATAAGAGATTCCTATGAAGATTATCGGATGTTTTTAAAAAAAACGAAAAACCTTCAATTTTTCCATCAATATTATTCTTCATGTCAGCAATATATTTTAGCAATTGCTCAAAACATGGAAGTCTCTCTAATTCATCTTGTAGAGAAATAAGAGATGAATCCTTAAAGCGTTCGCAAATACTCAAAGAACGAAATCTTTTACTCATCAAATCACCAAAAAAAACATATCATAAATATATGTCTATTTCAACTTTTTATTTATGTTATATATCGTTGTCTTCTAAAAACTTAATAGCTTCATCAACCATTTTTTTATTGCTATCAAAAGAAATTTTTTCAAGAACTTCTTCATAAGTAAACCATCCATATTCTGATATTTCTTCCTTTTGCAGTTTGATTGTACCAATATGTCTCACAATTCCCAAAAAAAACACCACTTCTTTAAAAATTTTACCTTCTTTTCTATAAAAATAATAGTTTTGAGTATGTTTAAACCCTTTTAATATTTCACATTCTTTTATACCTACTTCTTCAGTAAATTCGCGCAAAGCTGTTTCTTCTTCGGTTTCACCGTTTTCAACGTGACCCTTTGGAAACCCCCAATGACCAATTAGATGTTTTATTAACAAAAAATAAACTTCTCCACTTTTTCTATGGATAGGTATTATACCGCAAGACTTTTCTTTCATAATATATTAATCTCAATTATAATTAGCGATATTATAACCCAAAAAGACAATTTCATCTAGTATGATAAAATGCCTTCTAGTTTGCCGAAGACAAACCACAAAGTACTAATTATTTATCTCGCAGAAGCCCGAAGGACGTAGGTCACCTTCCCAACCATTCAGCGGATTTATCCGCCAAAGGTTCGCTTCGGCGAACCGAAGGCGGACTAGTTACGAGCTACTAACCCCTTAAATGTTTGTCATTGCGAAGCGCAGCTGAAGCAATCTAATAAGATGTCTTTGAGTTTACGAAGTAAACTTCCAAGCCCTAATTGCTAATTACTAGTTACTAATTACGAAATTGACAATTTGACCTTTAACCCCCAATAAGATAGAATAAACGAAGAAAAATATGCAATTTCAAGACACAAAATTAAGAATAACCGAAGAACTTAAGAATATTGCCGACCTAAAGCAATTAAAAAATTTTTCCAATAAGTATCTTGGAAAAAAGGGCGAAATAAGAGCTCTTTTTTCGGGTTTAAAGGATCTTAGTTTAGACGAAAAAAAATTACTTGGAAACGAAATAAATACTTTCACCGAAAAAATAGAAGAATTAGTTTCTGAGATGGAATTAACCTTCAAATCTATTGATCGTTCAAAGAAAAAAATAAGTGACCCCATTGATATAGAGTTGCCCAGTATCGCCCCAGAAGTAGGACATATTCATCCCTTAACCTCTGTTAAAAAAGAAATGGAAGCAATTTTTGAATTAATGGGTTTTTCGGTCGTAGAAGGGCTAGAACTTGAAGACGAGTGGCATAATTTTGACTCATTAAATATTCCCGAGGGGCATCCTGCAAGAGATGCATTATCTCTTGGAAAAACTTTTTATCTTAAGAGTGGTGGGGTTATGCGAAGCCAGACTTCTTCTGCCCAGACCCGATATATGAAAAAAATTAAACCTCCTATAAAAATAATTATACCGGGAAAGGTTTATAGATACGAAAATACCGACGCTTCGCACGAAATAAATTTTTTCCAATTGGAGGGTATCTATATTGATGAAAAAGTTTCAGTTGCAAATCTAAAGGCAGTTTTAGGAAAGTTTTTGGAAGAATTTTTCAAAAGAAAGGTGGAAATTAGATTAAGACCAAGCTATTTTCCTTTTACCGAACCGAGTTTTGAAGTAGATATGCTTTGTACTGTTTGTAACGGAAAAGGATGTTCAACCTGTAAACGAACTGGTTGGGTAGAAATACTTGGCTGTGGAATGATACATCCCAATGTAATTAAAAATGGAGGATTAGATCCCGAACAATGGAAAGGATTTGCATTTGGACTTTCAATAGATCGTCCTGCAATGATGAAATACAAAATAAATGATATCCGTTTGTTTCATAGCGGAAATCTTAAATTCCTAAAACAATTCTAAAATGCTAGTTTCATACTCATGGTTGAATTCATTTTTTAAAAAGCCTCTACCAAAGCCAGAAAAACTGGCTGAAGTTTTGACACTTCATTCGTTTGAAAACGAAAATATTACCGTAATTAAAAATGATTGGCTACTCAATTTAGACGTATTACCAGATAGAGCTGGAGACTGCTTATCGCATTTAGGTATTGCACGAGAAATATCGGCAATATTAAGGCAAAATTTAGTATATCCACAAGTAAAATTTAAAGAAAACCCAAACCTTAAAACAAAGGATCTTATTACTATTGAAGTCAAAGACAAAGATTGTAAAAGGTATATAAGTCGCATCGTAAATCATGTAAAAATTGGACCATCTCCTAAATGGCTACAAGAAAAACTTATCGCCTGCGGGTTAAACAGCATAAACAATATTGTTGATGCTACAAACTATGTAATGTTGGAGACAGGGCAACCATTACATGTTTTTGATTATGATAAGATTGCCGACAAAAAGATTATAATCAAAAAAGCAAAAGCAGGCGAAAAGGTACTTTTGTTAAAAGGTGAAGAAATAACTCTTGATAAGACAATGCTTACTATTTCGGATAACGAAGGAACTATCGCCATCGCTGGTATAAAAGGAGGCAAAAAAGCTGAGATAGATGAGAGAACTCAAAATATAGTTTTAGAATCAGCAAATTTCACACCAAAATTAATTAGTCAAACGGCTAGAAAATTAAACATCAGAACCGATGCTTCAATACGTTTTGAGCATCACCTAGACCCAAATCTAGCAGAATTTGCTATGGACCGATTGTGTACGATTATAAGCCAAGTTGCAGGTGGAGATATTACTTCGGGTAAAATTGATATTTATGACGAAAAAGTAAAACCAATTAAGGTCAAGCTAGAAATTGATTTGCTTGAAAAAGTATTAGGAATTTCAATTCCTCAAAAAGAAATCCAAATAATTCTAAACTATCTTGGATTTTCATCTATCCAAATAAACAAAAAACTAATTACGGTTGACGTTCCAACATGGAGGCAAGACGTAGTTCTAAAAGAAAACCTGATAGAAGAAATAGGAAGAGTTTATGGATATGAAAAAATAGCTCCCGCAATGCCATGCGTCCCGATAACAACTGCCAAAAAAAACGAGGATCTATTCTGGCAAAACAAACTAAAAGAAACCCTAAAAGATATTGGTTGGACAGAAATCTATAGTTATTCATTTATCGGCGATGAAGAAGTTGGTTTTTTCAATCTAGAAGTTGAAGAAATCAAGAATCCTATTAGTGTGTTTCTAAAATATCTGAGACCAACACTAATGCCACAAATCTTAAAAATTGCTAAAGAAAATCTCAAATCGTTTAAAACAATCAAATTCTATGAATTAGGAAAGGTATTTATTAAGGAAAATAAAAAAGTAATAGAAAAAAGAAGGCTTTCGGGTATAATACATGACCCAAGATTAAAAAAGGAAGAACTTTTTCTACGTCTCAAGGGAGATATAGCATACTTACTTAATGAGCTGGGTATTAAAAATATTGAATATAAAAGAATAAGCAAAGAAAGTAATTGGAATAACATGAATTCTTTTGTCGTATTGAGTAATGGTAAGGAGTTAGGTATTTTTGGTCAAATTTTTGAGGATACTACCGAAATCATACAAATACCCGAAGAAACAATGGTTTTTGATTTTGATTTTGATGCCCTTCAAAGCGAATGTAGTGAAGAAAAAATATATAAAAAAATATCATCTCATCCGTCAGCTTATAGAGATATATCGGGTCTAGTAGAAAATGAAACTAATGACCAAGAAATCATCAAAGAAATAGAAAAAATTCCGATAGGGAATGAAATAAATATATCGGCAAGCCTTGTAGATATATATAGAAAAAACTTGCCGAACAATAAAAAAAGTATTACCCTTAACATAACTCTTGAGCATAATGAGAGAACATTAAACACCGACGAAATTGAAGAAATTATTAAAAGTATAATCAATTGCCTTTCCGATAAATTCGGCTGGGAAGAAAGAAAATAAAATAAAGAAAGTATGGCAAAAGAACAACAATCTTATAGCGCAAAAGATATTTACGTTTTAGAGGGTCTTGATCCTGTTAGAAAAAGACCAGGTATGTATATCGGTTCAACAGGAACACAAGGATTGCATCATTTAGTTTATGAAGTCGTAGATAATTCTCTTGATGAAGCACTAGGTGGTCACTGTAATAAAATTGAAATTTATTTATTGCCTGGAGAAAAAGTAAGAGTGATAGATAATGGAAGAGGTATACCTGTAGATATTCATGAAAAAACCAAAAAATCTGCACTAGAAACAATTATGACAACCCTCCATGCAGGAGGAAAATTTGGAAGTGGAGCTTATAAAATATCAGGAGGTCTTCATGGTGTTGGTGTTTCTGTTGTTTGCGCCTTGTCAATAAATATGACAGCTGAGGTTTGCCGAGATGGCGAAAAATATATGCAGGCATATAAACAAGGAAAGCCGCAAGCTCAAGTTAAAAAAATAGGTGACTGCAAACAACGAGGAACAACAATTACTTTTGAACCCGATAATACTATTTTTAGCGAAACAGTCTTTGACAGAAAAAAAATACTTAGCCACTTAAGACAGCAAGCATATCTTACTAAAGGGGTAAAGATTGATTTTTATGACGAGAGAAAGCCAGACGACGTCTTTGAGTACCATTTTTATTTTGAAGGAGGAGTAAATTCTTACTTAAGATATATGGCTAGGCATTCTGAAAAAGTACACAGCAATCCTTTTTATTGTTCTGGAGAAAAGGACAGTATGGTTGTTGAGGCAGCGTTTCTTTATACCGATGATTACGAAGTAATGGAAGAAAGCTTTACCAATAATATCTATACAAGCGAGGGTGGTACCCATTTAACTGGTTTTAGATCAGCCCTAACTCGTTTAATTAATGATTATGCTAGAAAAGGAGGATTTCTTAAGGAGTCAGAGCCAAATTTAAGTGGAGACGATATCAGAGAAGGATTGACTGCCATTGTTTCGGTAAAAGTTGTTGAACCACAATTTGAAGGGCAAACAAAAACAAAATTGGGAAATCCAGAAGCCAGACCAATCACCGAAGCTATTGTTTCTGATGCACTAAATACCTATCTAGAAAAATTTCCACAAGATACCAAAGCTATTATAGAAAAAGCAGTTTTGTCTTACAAAGCTAGGAAAGCCGCCAAAGCAGCTAAAGAAACTATTCTTAGAAAAGGTATTCTTGATGGATTATCTCTTCCTGGAAAATTATCAGATTGCTCAAGTAAAAAACCAGAAGAATCAGAAATCTATATAGTAGAGGGAGAATCTGCAGGAGGCTCAAGTAGACAAGCTAGAGACAGAAGATTCCAAGCAATTTTGCCTATTAAGGGTAAGATTCTTAACGTTGAGAAAGTACGTTTAGATAGAATGCTTGCCTCTGAAGAGGTTAAGGCACTAGTTATCGCACTAGGTACGGCTATTTCCGACGATTTCAACCTTGAAAAACTAAGATATCACAGAATTGTTATTATGTGTGATGCTGATAGTGATGGAAACCATATCAGAACGCTTTTACTAACACTATTTTTCCGATATTTTAAACCAATTATTGATAATGGTTATTTATATATTGCTCAGCCACCGTTGTATAGGATACAGAAAGGAAAAGAGCTTAAATATGCTTATTCCGAAGACGAAAAAGAAAAAATCACCTCATCGGCAGAATATAAGGATAAGCCGGGAATAAGTATTTCTAGATATAAAGGTTTGGGAGAAATGAACCCAGAACAATTATGGGAAACAACAATGGATCCTAAAAATAGAGTGCTTCTTAGGGTGACAATTGATGATGCTGTCACTGCAGATAGCGTATTTGATATGCTAATGGGAAAGGAAGTCGTCCCAAGAAAAAAATTCATTCAATCTTCAGCCAAAAACGTTAAAAACCTTGATATTTAAACCCTTTTAAACCCCTTATTTACTCAGTTTTTTTGTTGACAATTAAGGGTTATTTTGGTAATCTACTTGTATATGAATATGCAAAATAAAATCAAAGAATTTTTTGGAGATGTTTTTGCTGAAATGAAAAGGATAACTTGGCCTAGCAGAAAAGATAATATTAATTACACGGTCACAGTCATTATCTTTGTTTTAATTTCTGCAATTTTTCTTGGTATAACGGACAAACTAATTCAAGAAATATTAAAACTTGTTAAGTAATAATCATGTCAAAACAACAAACTTCAAACGAAAGAAGATGGTATGTTCTTCATACTTACTCTGGATACGAAGATGCAGTAGCAAAAAACCTTGCCCAGAGAGTAGAGTCTTTGGGAATGGAGGACAAAATCTTCAATGTTGTCGTTCCAAAAGAGAAAAAAATTAAAATTAGGAATGGTAAGAAAAGAGTAATTGAAGAAAAAATATATCCAGGTTATGTTTTAGTTGAAATGGTTGTGACTGATGATTCGTGGTATGTAGTCAGAAATACCCCAAATGTTACTGGTTTTGTTGGTTCGGGAACAATCCCTTTGCCAGTATCTTTAAACGAAATGGAATCTCTAAAAAAGAGAATGGGCGAAGAAGAACCAAAATACAAAGTAGACTTTGATATCGGAGAAACTATCAAAATTATTGACGGTCCATTTAAGGATTACGACGGTAAAGTATCCGAAGTTGATAAAGAAAAAGGTAAGGTTAAAGTTATGATTAATATGTTCGGCAGAGATACTCCGCTAGAGCTAGATTCATTACAGATTTCCAAATTATAAAGAAAAGATAATAGAAAATTATGGCAAAAGAAATAAAAGCTATCATAAAGCTACACATCCAAGCAGGAAAAGCTAATCCAGCACCTCCAGTAGGTCCAGCGCTAGCATCACACCAAGTTAATATTGCCGACTTTTGTGCAAAATTTAACGATGCAACTAGGGAATTAGGTGATTTTAAAATACCAGTAGATATTACTGTTTATAAAGACAAAACCTATACCTTCATTTTAAAGCAGCCACCTGCAGCTCAATTAATCAAAAAAGCAATTGACCTCAAAAGTGGCTCTCCAACTCCAAATAAAAAGAAAGTTGGTAAGATTACCAAAGCTCAATTGGAAGAAGTTGCAAAAAGAAAGATGCAGGATATGAACACAAAAGACATTAATCAGGCAATGAAAATCTTGGAAGGTACTGCTAGATCACTAGGAATAGAAGTAGTTGAATAATAAATCTAAAGTCTAAATACGTGATATTATCAGATAGAGAAATTAAAAAGTTTTTAGACGAAGGGAACATTTCTATAAGCCCGAAGCCGAACATAGAAGAACAACTAGGTTCGGCTTCTTTAGATTTAAGACTTAGTGATGAATTTATGGTTTTTGATCACACAAAAAAACCATATATTGACACAAGAGACCCCGAAACCTTTAAAAATATGACTAGACTAGTTAAGGTTTCAGAAAAAGAACCTTTCGTCTTTCACCCAGGTGAATTTGTCTTAGGAGCAACATTAGAAGAAGTAGAACTTCCAGCGGAGATAGCTGCCAGAATTGATGGTCGTTCTAGTTTGGGAAGATTAGGAATCGTAATCCACTCAACCGCTGGACACATTGACCCGGGGTTTAAGGGAAAAATCGTACTTGAAATGGAAAATATTGGAATGATTCCAGTATTACTCTATCCAGGAATGAGAGTTTGTCAGCTAGTCTTTGAAGTCCTTTCTTCGCCAACAACAAAACCATACTATTTAAAAAAGAACGCCAAATACGTCAACGTAAAACATCCCGAAGAAAGTAAACTAGAAAAAGAACTATAAAAATATCCGCTCAAAAGCGGATTTTTTGTGTTTTCTTTTTTTACTCTGATTTGATATAATATAATACAATCATTAAATAAATAATAACAAACAAAAATGTCAGCAAAAACAATTAATCAATACATAGATCACACAAATATAAATCCAAAAGCAACAAAAGAAGAAATCATCAAAACTTGCGATGAAGCCAAAAAATATCAACTTCGTGGGGTTTGCATAAGACCAAAATGGGTAAAATTAGTTGCCACCGAACTAAAAGGAACTGGTATTAAAACAGTTGTATTGATTGACGACCCAATAGGAGATAGCCCTCATGAAAAAAGAATTGAAACTTGTAAAAAAGCAATAAAGGATGGAGCTAATGACTTGGATGTAGTAGTTAATATTCCAGATATCAAACACGAAAGATGGACCGCGATTGAAAAAGATTTGAAAAAGATTTGTTCTCTGGGAGATTCAAAAATAATTATTGGAAGTGGATTTTTAACTGATGAAGAAATAGCTAAGGTGTCTCAGATAGTCAAAAAAGCAGGAGCTATTTGCGTGAAAACAGCTACCGAAAAAGATCCTTTGGAAAATAGGGAAATGAAAGAAAAAGCGAACCATTTAAAAATAATGCGAGAAAATGCACCAGGACTCTTGATTAAAGCTTCGGGAAAGGTTAAAACATTAAAAGATATCAAAATGATGATAAAAGCTGGGGCTGATATAATTGGATCTAGTAGTGGAGTTGCAATTATAAAGAAATCAAAAAATTAATACAAAAATAATGATAAAGAAAAAATCCTTCACCTTAATAGAACTTCTTATTGTCATTGCTATCATTGGCATTCTTGCTGGTATCTTAATCGTATCTATGACTAGTGCGACAAATAGTGCGAACGATGCCAGGCGTAAAGCAGATATCAATCAATTAGTTAACGCAATCACTATTATCAAAACTACAGATGGAGTATTACCAACAGAAACAAATGCTAATTGTAAACTAGGTTCAACAAATAGTTCTGAAAACTGTTCTGGTATTCAAGCAAAATTAACTACTCAAGGAATAGCTATTCCCAAAGATCCAGTTTCAGAAAATTACTACATCTACAACAGAGTTTCTGGAGATGACTTTACTATTTCTGCTAGTATGTCTGATGCGAGTACTTATACCTACAATTCTGCAAATTTTAATTACAGTAGCGATAGCCCCATTAAAACTTCATGCAATGCAATACTTAATGCTGGATTATCATCTGGAGACGGATTGTATTACATTGATCCTAATGGAGGAGATAGTTCAGACAAGTTTCAAGTTTATTGTGATATGACAACTAATGGCGGAAGGATGGACACTTGTATGGAAATCTAATTCAAATCCTAATGTCACCACTGGAGAAACAAATATTTCAGCACTAACCACTGCAACCGTAGATACTTTTGCCAAGTTTAGTGATGCAACAATAAACCAGATCAAATCAACTACTGACACCAACCAAATTGGATACAAAATAGAACAAAGTATTTGTACAAATCCTCTTGTCGGATATATTTCTGCGGCTTGCGTTTTTAATTTTCAATCAGGATCATCAGCAACTATTCCTGCTGCCGAATGCCGAAAAGGAAAAAAAGCTTATACAGATACTATATGGATATACGATACATATGGAGGATCTCCTACTTGGTGTTCAACAGGATGGACCAGCTCTATAATGTGCTTAAGTACTGGATCTCAAGATATAACATTACACTATATGTCAACATATCCAAATAATTGTGCTCATAGTTATAAAGGAACTAGAGTTTGGGTAAAATAATAGTATTACGCAGTAAGTTTTTCCTAGGAGTAATAATAAAGTATAGACACAAAAAAACAAAACATTATGTACAAAGCAACAATAGGACTAGAAATACACTTTGAATCAAAGACAAACTCAAAAATGTTTTGCTCTTGTCCAAATGAAGAAAACAATTCACTAGATGAAGCACCAAATATTAACACTTGTCCCGTATGTATGGGGCACCCAGGAACACTACCAGTAATTAATAGGGAAGCAATAGATAAAATAATTAAAACTGGATTAGCTCTGAACTGCAAAATTGCCGAACATACAAAATTTGATAGAAAAAATTATTTCTATCCAGACCTTCCGAAAGGATATCAAATTTCACAATTTGATATGCCGATTTGCTATGGCGGTTTTCTTGATATTGCAATGGAAGATGGATCATCAAAAAGAATAAGGATTACTAGGATTCATATGGAGGAAGATACAGCAAAATCCTACCACAATAATAACGGAACTACTCTAATTGATTTTAACAGGTCTAGTGTTCCTCTTATGGAACTTGTCACCGAGCCAGATATTCATACTGGCGAAGAGGCGCGACGTTTTGCTCAAGAATTGCAGCTTATTCTAAAATATCTTGATGTCTCTAATGCCGACATGGAAAAGGGACAAATGAGATGTGAGGTAAATATCTCAATTAATACCGAAGATGACGAAGAACTAGGAACAAAAGTTGAAATAAAAAACCTTAACTCATTCAAAACAGTAGAAAAATCCATTGAATACGAAACAAAAAGACAGTCAGAAGCATTAAGAAACGGCGAAAAAATCATTCAAGAAACTAGGGGATGGGACGATAACAAAGAAGCTACCTTTAGCCAAAGAAACAAAGAAGATGCGCATGAATATAGATATTTCCCAGAACCAGATCTTCCACCACTAACTATTACGCAAGAAAGGATTGAGAAAATAAAATGCTCCTTACCCGAATTACCAAACCAAAAACGTGATAGATTTAGAAAAGAGTACAATCTAGATCAAAAGACAATAGAGTTTTTTGTAAGAGAAAAAGAAGTTGGAGTTTTTTTTGAAAAAGCTGTATCAGAATTACTCGCATGGTACAAAGAGGCAAAAAAAACAGATGATATTGATCCAGGAAAATATTTTGATATGATAAAGCTTTGTGCAAATTATATTGTCACAGATCTTCAGTCAATCTTAAAAAACGATCCCGAATTAAAAGGAATTGAAGAAGTTTTTTCGTTTCTTAATAGTAAAATTACACCCGAAAATTTTGGTGAATTTATATATTTAATCGCCGATGAAAAGATTACCAGTAAGATTGCGAAAATCGTCTTGTTAAAAATGTATGAACAAAATAAAGACCCATCACAAATAATTTCTGATGAAGGACTAATGCCGATTACCGATGATTCCGAGCTAGAAAAAATAATTAGCCAAGTTTTAACAAATAATCCCAAACCAGTCACAGACTATAAAGCAGGAAAACAAAATAGTTTCGCATTTTTAATTGGTCAAACAATGGCTGCCTCAAAAGGAAAAGCAAATCCTCAGAAAGCAGCAGAAATACTAAAAAAACTTTTAGAAGCTTAAGTTAGACAGATTTTTCATTTTTTACTATTTGCTTTTTTCTGATAAAATATATTTTAATGGAAATAAAATCCTTTACCCTAATAGAACTTTTAGTCGTCATCGCTATCATCGGCATCCTTGCTGGTGTTATTATCGTATCTATGACTAGTGCAACAAATAGTGCAAACGATGCCAGGCGTAAGGCAGACATTAACCAATTAGTTAACGCAATCACTATTATCAAAACTCAAGATGGAGTACTTCCAAGCGAAACGAATTCTAATTGTAAGCTGGGCTCAACAAATAGTTCCGAAAACTGTGCTGGTATTCAAGGGAGATTATCAACTCAAGGGATTGCTATTCCCAAAGATCCTGTCTCAGGGAATTACTATACCTACAACAGAGTCTCTGCAGATGACTTTACTATTTTAGCTAGTATGTCCGATTCTTCTACTTATAGCTTTAACTCATCAATTAATCGTTATCTTGTTAATGCCACCAATCCTGTTTGTGGAACAGCAAATAAGACATTTTATGCTACTTCATCTGGATTCGGGACTAACACTTTCTGTTCTGTGGGGACGATAGTCTCTGTTCCATCATTTCCAGCTGTAGGCAGTACTTCCAATTGGGTATGTAGAGAAAACGGAATAGATACTACTTGCAGTGCTAGTAGACAAACAAGTACCTGTATTGATGTGACAGGACTAGACTGCAACGAATACACAGTAGGCACTGATACAGTCAATGTTTATACTCTTACTGGTTCAACTACCACTTCAACTACTTGGACCGTACCGACAGAAGTTAATCAAGTTGAATATTTAGTTGTTGCCGGAGGAGGGTCTGGCGGCTTTGGACTAAATGGTGGATCATCAGGCGGCGGTGGTGCTGGAGGATTATTAACTAATTACGGAGGAACAAAATCTTCCGTAAATGGAAACATAAACATTACCGTAGGAAAAGGTGGTACAGGAGGAACGGGAACAGCTAAAAATGGAAACAATGGAGATAATTCCGTTTTCGGAACTATTGAGGCAATAGGCGGTGGCGGTGGGGGAAAAGGAAATTCTACAAATTCTGGAAATTCTGGAGGAAGTGGCGGCGGTGGTGCCGGAGGAGGACCAGCCTCACCTGCAACTTATCCTGGTGGACAAAAAACAATAGATCAAGGAAACAATGGTGGAAACGGATATGATATTCCAACGTTTTCTGGAGGTGGCGGCGGTGGTGCCGGAGGAGTCGGAGGAAATGGAGCCACATCAGTCGGTGGAGTTTCTGGAAAAGGAGGAAATGGATTAGCTAATTCTATAACAGGCTCTTCTATAATGTATGCTGGAGGTGGCGGAGGAGGGTCTGATTATTATAACAACTACAGATGTTCTGCTGGAGCTGGGGGAAGTGGCGGCGGTGGTGCCGGAGGAGGAAACAATACAAATGGAGTATCTGGGACAGCAAATACTGGAGGTGGTGGAGGAGGAAGCTCACGAGCGGGAGGAACAGGAAGTACAACTCCAACCAGTGCAGGAGCTGGGGGATCAGGAATAGTGGTCATAAGGTTCACAACCCCATAAACTAAAAGTAATACGTTTGTCATTCCCGAGCCCCTTATTTGTCATTCCCTCCTGTCTCGCCGTCTTCGTCCACCATAGCTTTAGCGAAGGTGGAAAATTGGCGTAGGTCGCCTTCGCAAACCTTTAGCGAATTATCCCCAAAGGTTCGCTTCGGCGAACCGAAGGCGTCGGTTCGACGAATTACGAATTACTAATCCCTAAAAAAAAGAGCCTTACGCTCTTTTTTATTTTCCCAAAAAATTCTTTACTAATTTTTCCGCTTCTTTTTTAGTTTCTATCCATTTAATATTAGCATCTCTTTTAAACCAAGTAATTTGCCTTTTTGCAAATTTATTAGTATTCAAAATAATTTTATCTTCTATTTCGTTTAGTTCTTTTTTTGCTATTTTTCTATTATCAAAACCTTTCCATTCTTGATAGCCAATTGTTTCCAAAGGAGGGATATTCCCATATTTTTTTATAATTTTAAATGCTTCGTCCCCTAGTCCAGTTTTTATCATTTTTCTTACTCGTTTTTTGATTCTCGCTAGTAAAAGATCCTTTTTTACACTTATACCTATCACCAAACAGTCAAAAATAGGCTCTGCTAGACGTCTATTTTCCCAGAATGAGCTTTTAGTCAACTTGCAAACCTCAATGGCTCTAATAAGTCTTCTTTTGTTTTTACAATCAATCTTTTCTGCTCCAAGCGGGTCAAGTTTTTTATACTGTTTAATTAGCTCTTCTAAACTTTTTTTTTCTAAAATTTTCCTTATTTTTTCATCAGACTTTATTCCAGGAAAATCAATATTTTTAATAATGGCATCTATATATAATCCCGTTCCTCCAACAAGAAAAGCAACCTTTCGTTTTTTATTTATTTTTTTTATTTCCTTAATAGCTCTTTCTTTATAAGTTGCGACATTATAGACACTCTTAAGAGAAGATACATTAATCATATGGTGCTCAATTCCACCCGAAACATACCCTGTCTTGCTTTCATTAATCGGTTTTGCAGTTCCAATGTTCATTTCCTTATATACCAATCGTGAATCAGCCGAAACTATTTCTCCATCAAATTTATTAGCAAGCCAAATAGCAAGATCTGTCTTTCCAGATGCCGTAGGTCCCAATATTACAATTAGTTTTTGTAATTTATTCTCCATAATATTCAGCTTCTAGCGTTAAAGGTAAGACTCTGTTTACTTTAACGTTAATAATTTTTCCAACCAAGTTTTCTTCTTTTGACAAAATCTTCACAGCTTTGTTTTGTCTGTTTCTTCCCAAATAATAGCCTTTGTATTTTTCAAAAACCAATACAGGAATAATTCTACCCTCAAATATCTCATTATTCTTTTCACCAATAGAACATAATAGTTCGGTTAATCTTTTGTGTCGCTCTTTTTTTTCTTTTTTCAACACATCATCTCTCATATTTTTGTATGAGTGCGATTGTGGACGTGGAGAATACTGAGCAATAAAAGCCATATCAAATTTTGCAGACTTAAATAGCTTGTAGGTATTTTTAAACTGTTCCTCTGTTTCAGTCGGAAAACCAACTATTATATCCGTTGAAATAGCAACATTTTTATCTAATCCTTTTCTATTTTCTTTAAAAGATTTTTTTATTTTTTTAACCAATTCTAAATACTGTTTTGCGGTATATGGTCTATTCATTTTTCGCAAAATTATATCATCGCCCGACTGTGCAGGTAAATTTATGTATGGAGCAAATTTTGTTGACTTTGCTAATACCTCTATTAACTCATCCGAAAAGTCTTTTGGATGAGGACTAGTAAAACGTAGCCAAAAATCACCCGGAATCTGATCAATCATTTTTATTAGTTTAGCAAAATTTACTTCGTTATTAATAGGGGATAGATAACTATTAACATTCTCACCCAACAGCCAAATTTCTTTATACTCATCTTTAACCAATACCTTTACTTCTTTTAGTATGTCTGTGTGTTTGCGTGATCTTAATCGCCCCCTAGTATAGGGAACGGCACAGTAAGTACAGAAATTGTCACACCCATTAGAAATTGGAACAAATCCCTGGAAAGTACTTGAACGTTTTGGAATTATTCTTAAATAATCTCTCTTTCTTTTTATTACATCTTCTCCAGTCAAAATTTCTGGCCACACCTCCATATCATCTTTATTTAACAAAAAATCAAATATCTTAACAAATTTTTTTTTGTCCAGCTCAAGTACGCATCCAGTGAGTATTGTTTTTAATGTCCTTTTCTTTTTCTTTAATTCCCTAAATTTATTGGCTAGTCCCAATATTCTATCTACAGCACTTTGTCTAACCGAACACATATTAACAATTATCAAATCCGCCTCTTCTATTAAAGCCGACTCTTTTAAGCCCATTAACTCAAACAAAGATGCCATCCTTTGTGAATCAGACTCATTCATTTGACATCCAAAAGTAATAATAAAATATTTCTTCATATTTTGTCCTTCCCACACCCTTTTTGTCATTCCCGCTTGTCTCGCCGCAGGCGGACGAAGGTGATTAATTTCTTTTTATTTGTCATTCCCGCGAAGGCGGGAATCTCAAAGAAATTAATGACGCAGCCGCGACAGGCGGCGAGTCCCGCCCTGAGGGGGTTTCACCAGAAACCAACCGAAGGGAATCTATAAAGATGTATTTAAGCTTTCTAGAAGAAAGCTACAAAGTACTAATTACTGATTACTAATTACTAATCCCTAAGGTTTTACTAATTATTAACCCCTTTTCTTTTTCTCCTCTCTGGACACGTTAAAATTTCATACAGGCAATTCATTTTGATATTTCTTTTTCTCCGCCTTTTGGTTCGACTGGAACCAAACAGTTAAATTCTTACCAAAGAATTTATGTCGGAGAAGAAGGATATATCAAAAAAGAATTGCAAACATATCTAAATTTTACACGAATCATATCTTATTTTATTTCGCATTCTTTCTTGTAAAATGCCAAGTCCTCACACTCTTGTCCATCATCACTCACACAAGCATTATAAATAATATCATCTTCACTAGTTCTTTGCTCTATTTTGTATCCCATTCTTATACAATAAGCACTAGCAGGGCTAAGTTTTTGTGAATCAATATCTATTTGTTCTTCATGCAATGTTCCCATGACTTGGCTTATCTCAATGTCCCCATATATTGAAGTGATTAATTCATTTTTAGCCTGTTTTAATGCTTCTCTCGTTTCCTCATAAACATCAAGATTATCTATTTTAGAGTCAAGTTTTTCTATACTCGTTTCTGCTAACTTATTTCTAAAAAACTCTAGTGGCTCAATCTCTTCTCCAAGTGCATTTTCAAATACTTCATCCATCCATTCGCCTTTTACTATTTTATCGGTCAATTCTTTTTGCCTTTTTTCATCTATAGAGATTAACCAATTTGTGTAAAAATCACTTTTTTGTAATTCTGCTATTTTATTATTAAAATAATTTTGTGTAGATTCGTTATCAAAGGGAAGAGTCATTCGTTGTTTTACGATATCCATCTCAGCTATAAATATTTTTTTACGAAAATTTTCTCCCGAGAAATATGCCGATATATTATCCAATTCTTTAATCTTATTATCGTCGCCCTCAATATTATTTACATATTTTTTAATAGCCAAAAAAACAGAATCATCATTTCCAATATAAGAAGCACTCAACATAAAATTTTCAAAACTATTTACGAGGGCATAGTTTTTTCTATCAAGTTTATTTGTATCTAATACTTCCGATAGAACAGCCCTTTCAAAAAAAGCTTCACTTACTATTTTTTGCGAAAGTTTTTCGTTATTTATACCCCTCAAGGACTCTGAAGCCAATCTTAGTTTTTCTACTTCGGACAAATAATTAGCAAGCGAACCCTTAATATCTCTTTTTTCTTGAGAAACTTTTCTTAATTCAGTAATTTTTTCCAGACTAAATTTTAATCTATTTTCCATTCGGGCACTCTCGTCATTTGTTAATATTATGCTATAGTTTCTTGTCCATTCTTTGAAGAAATATAAGGGACGATCTGGTAAAAATAGCGTATCCGAAATAAAGCCAATATTTGCAATTGTGATTAATCCTACTATAAATACAACGAATGTTAATATTACTGTTTTTTTCGGCATTTTAAATTATGCTAGTTTTTCTTGTTCAATTAATTTTTCTATTGTCATTTCTCCTAATTCTTGCTGTCCTCGTTTTCTAACACTAACAGTTCCGTTTGCTTTTTCTTTTTCTCCCACAACCAATATATAAGGTATTTTTTGCATTTCGGCTTCTCTTATTTTCTTTCCGATAGTCTGACTATCCATATCAATATCTAATCGGAAAGATTTTATTTTTTCAGCCACTTCTTTTGCATACTCTATTTGATTTTCACCAACAGGAATAACTCTGATTTGAGTAGGGGACAACCAAAATGGAAAAGCTCCCGCATAGTGCTCAATCAAAAGCCCAATAAACCTTTCAAACGACCCAAACAAAGCACGGTGAAGCATATATGGTTGCTCTTTTTCTCCTTTGTCATTTGTAAATTTCATATCAAACCTTTCTGGCAGATTAAAATCAAACTGCAGAGTAGAACACTGCCATTCTCTACCCAAAACATCTTTTATTTTAAAGTCTAACTTAGGTCCATAGAATGCCGCTTCACCTTCTTCTTCTTTAAAGTTAAGATTTTTTTCAGTGGCAACCTTCCTAAGTACCGATTCTGTAAAATCCCAACCTTCATCATTTCCAGCATACTTCTCCTTGTTATTAGGATCTCTTAATGACAAATAAACATTTACTGAGCTAGGATCAAAACCAAACGATTGATAAATAAATAATATAAAATCAATCACACTTTTTAACTCATCCTCTACTTGATCCTTTCTACAAATAATATGAGCATCATCTTGAGTAAAACCTCTCACTCTTGTTAGTCCAGAAAGTTCGCCTTTTTTTTCAAACCTATAAACAGTTCCGGTTTCTGCCCATCGCATTGGTAAACCTCTATAAGATCTAGGAGAACTGTTATATATCGCAACATGGAATGGACAGTTCATTGGTTTTAGTAAGAATTGCTCCGAGTCCTTTACTTCATCCTTATTCTTTAACTCTTCCAAAGATTGCCCAACTTCTAGTGGAGGATACATACTATCAGAATAAAACCCCCAATGTCCTGACCTCTCCCATAATTTTCTATTTCCAATATGTGGAGTTCTCACAAGATCATAGCCATTCTCTAAGTGCTTTTTATACCAAAAATCTTCAATTACTCTCCATAGAATACCACCCTTTGGATGCCAAAGTACAAGCCCAATACCTACCTCCTCTTCGGTGTGGAACAAGTCCAATTCACGACCAAGTTTTCTATGGTCTCTCTTTTCTGCTTCTTTCATCATCTCAAGATATTTTTCCAATTCTTCTTTGTTGGCAAAGGCGACTCCATAAATTCTGGTTAACATTTTATTTTTCTCACTTCCTTTCCAGTAAGCACCAGACATTCTATTTATTGTAAACCCATCCACATTTATCTCGGAAGTATTATTAATGTGAGGTCCTTTGCATAAATCAACAAATTCTCCAGTTTTATATGCTGTAATTTCACCATCATTTAACTCTTCTATCAATTCTAATTTATAGTTCTCGCTACCAAAAACTTTTTTAGCTTCATCTTTTGGTAAATCAATTTTTTCAAAAGAGATATTTCTTTTTATTATCTCTTTCATTTTCTTTTCAATTTTTGGCAAATCATCCAAAACTATTTGAGAATCGCCAAAATCAAAATCATAATAAAATCCATTTTCAATAGCAGGACCAACTCCTAATTTTACCTCTCCATATAATTCTTTAATAGCTGCAGCTAATATATGCGCAAGCGAATGTCTAATTGTTTCTATATCGTTCATAAAACTTTAATATTAATTTTATTTAATAATCCAATCAACACAAAACTCAGTCCACGTCTGTGTACTCTTACAAATCTGTATATATTGATAGATATATTTTTTCTTCTGTAAAAACATAAATTCTTTTAGTAACTAGTAATTGCCAACCCCTTATCTTGCTTGTCATTCCCGCGCCCCTTATTTGTCATTCCCGCGAAGGCGGGAATCTAATAAGATGTTCTAAAGCTTTCTTTCAAGAAAGCTACAAAGTACTGATTACTAGTTACTAATTACTAATCCCTAACATTTAATAGGCAATTCATTTTGATATTTCTTTTTCTCCGCCTTTACTTCATTAAAAGATTACGTAGTAATCTACCATTTTATCTTCTTCCTACTTGAGATTATTAAAATTTTACTAGAGACAAGCTTAATAATATTCATTTCTCCACCTTTACTCTATTAGAAGATTGCGCAGCAATCAACATCTTTCTCTTTCTCCTACTTGATTGTATTAAAATTTCATACAGGCAATTCATTTTGATATTTCTTTTTCTCCGCCTTTTGGTTCGACTGGAACCAAACAGTTAAATTCTTAGCAAAGAATTTATGTCGGAGAAGAAGGATATATCAAAAAAGAATTGCGATCTACTTAGAATTTTATATACTCTCTTCCGTTAGCACTTCTTCTACTTGATTTGCCACAATCTTCGGCAAATCATCCCTTACATCAGCCTTACCCGTCACCGTCACAATTTTATTTTCAACAAATACTTCAGGATTCTTTTCAAGTAGTGAAGGGAATATTACTACTTCTATCTTATCCGTCAAATCTTCCAATTTCACAAACATCATAGGATCTCCTTTTTTGGTAATAATCTTTTTTACTTCCGATATAATTCCCGTAATCGTCACCGATTCTCCTCTATATATATGCTTTTCATTTATCCCATACACTGATTTTGTTCTTACTCCAAGTAAATCATTAACAACTTTATGAATTGATAGTGAGTTTTTATCAAGAAAATCTTTCATATTTTGAAGTGGATGTCCGCTAATATATAATCCTAGTAGTTCTTTTTCCCATGTCAATCTATCTTTTTCACTTATTTCTCCTCCTTCTTCCAAAACTACTTTTGTATTAAAAGAATTATCTCCTCCAAACATATCAAATAATCCTCTCTGCCCGCTCTCTTTTAATTTCTGGTTGTTTTTCGTCCAATCCAACAATCTCTCTAAATTATGAAATACCTTACTTCTTTCTTCAAGCGAATCAAATGCACCCGCTTTAATCAAACTTTCAATAGATTTTTTATTTAGAATTTTACTATCGGAGCGTTCAAAAAAATCATGTATATCTTTAAAGTGACCTCCTTTTTTTCTTTCAATAATATTCAATTCTACAACACCATCTCCCACGTTTTTAATAGCCGAAAGACCAAATCTTATTTGATTTTTATTAGGCACCACACTAAAGTCTTTATAACTCTCGTTTATGTCAGGTGGCAAAACCTCTATATTCATTTTTTTACATTCATCAATAAGGGTTGCCACTCTTTCAATATCACCACCATCAGCAGTAAGTAGGGCAGCCATATACTCAACGGGATAATTAGCTTTCAAGTATGCAGTTTCGTACGCAATTAAGGCATAACAAGCTGCATGACTTTTGTTAAAAGAGTATCTTGCAAAAGGTTCAATCCAACTCCATATTTCTTCACCAATCTTCTTGGGAATATCATTTTTTATCATACCATCAACAAATTTTTCTTTTTGCTCCATCAAAAGCTTTTCGTTTTTCTTTCCAATAGCTTTTCTCAAAATATCAGCTTCCGACAAAGTAAAACCAGCCATATCCGTTGCAATACGCATAATTTGTTCTTGATAAAGGGGGATTCCATATGTATTCTCAAGTAAATTCTTAAGCTTTGGATGAATATACTTTACCTCCTTTACCTTATTTTTCCCAGCGATATAATCAGGAATATGTTGCATTGGACCAGGACGGTAAAGGGCTACCATAGCCGTAATATCATCAATTTGAGTTGGCTTTAACTGTTTTAAATATCTCCTCATCCCGTCAGACTCTAATTGAAAAACCCCAATACAATTTCCTTCTTGTAATAATTTGTATGTTTTCGCATCATCCAAAGGAATTTTTTCAATATCAATACTTATCCCTTGTACCGCATATATTCTTTTTAGTGCTTCTTCAATAATGGTCAAGTTTTTTAATCCTAAGAAGTCCATTTTGAGAAGTCCCATACTTTCAATTCCATGTCCACTATATTGAGTGACAATCGCATTAGGATCCTGACTGGGGTGTTGTATCGGAACCGAATCATCCAGAGGGCTCTTTGCAATCACCACACCGCAAGCATGGGTTGATGCATGTCTTACGCAGCCCTCAATCCTTAATGCAAGATTTATTAACCTTTCTGCCTTTGGATCACTCTCGTACAAATCAGAAAATTCTTGTATTGTCTCCAAGGTTTCGTTTAGATTTGAACCCATTGGAATCATTTTTGCGATTCTGTCGCAATAACTATATTCATATCCAAGTGCTCTTCCTACATCTCTAATAGATGCTTTGGCTGCCATAGTACCAAAGGTAATGATTTGTGCCACTCTATTTCTTCCGTATTTTTCAGCCACATATTCAATTACCTCATCACGCCTTGCATCTGTAAAATCGGTATCTATATCAGGAGGAGATACTCTGTCTGGATTTAAGAATCTTTCAAAGTATAGTCCATATTTCAAAGGGTCAACGTTCGTAATATTTGTGAGATAAGCGACAATAGATCCAGCCGCCGAACCTCTTCCAGGTCCTACAACAATATGGTGATTTTTTGCCCAGTTTATAAAATCTTGCACAATCAAAAAATAATCAGTAAATCCTGCTTTCAAAATTACACCCAATTCATATTCCGCTCTTTTTACTATATCACGAAGTTTTTCGTCTTTTATATCGTCAGGATTTATCTTTTCTTTTTTAACAACCCTTTCAATTAGGTTTTTTATTTCGTCATTTTGTATCCCATATTTTGTTTCAATCCCTTTATAGCAAAGCTCTTTTAAGTAATCAAAAGCTTCCTTATTGTCAGGTACATCAAACTTGGGAAGCTTTATTTCTCCTAATTTTAATTCCAAATTACAATCTTTTGCTATTTTTACTGTATTACTTATCGCCTCTGGAATATGTGAAAAATCCTCAATCATTTGTTCTTGGGATTTTATTGAAAAATCCTCATTTCGCATACTTAATCTTTCGGGATCATTAATATCTGCTCCAGTATTTATAAGCATTAGGATATCCTGTGCTTCAGCATCCTCTTTAAAAGTATAGTGAGAATCGTTTGTCGCAACCAATGATATTCCAGTTTTTTTGGATAGTTTTATTATTAATTCATTCGCCCTTGCTTGTTCTGGAATAGATGGATGATTTTGCATCTCTAAGTAATAGTTTTCTGCACCAAAAATTTCTCTATACTTTAAAGCCATCTTTTCGGCTTCATCAAATTTTCCAGCAAGTAGTAGCGTAGGAATCCTTCCTTGCAAACAAGCACTCAAAGCTATTATTCCTTCCGAATATTTCTTAAGCAAATTAAAATCTACTCGCGGCTTATAGTAAAATCCCTTTAAGTGAGCTTCTGTGACGAGTTTTACCAAGTTGTTATAACCTGTTTCATTTTTTGCAAGTAAAATCAAGTGAAATCTTTTGCTTTCTACTTGAGGATTCTTATCTTCCATATTAAGGACAGCTTCGTAAAACTCACACCCAACAATAGGTTTTATTCCTTTTGACTTTGCAGCCTGATAAAATTCTATTGCTCCATACATTACTCCATGATCGGTTAATGCGACAGAATCCATTCCTAATTCTTTGACCCTATCCAAAATTTCATCAATTTTAGATAATCCATCCAAAAGAGAATAATGAGAGTGTAAATGCAAGTGGACAAATTTACTCATAATATTGTACAAAAAAACAGGCTTTTATGATTAATACTATCTATGATATTATTAATCATAATACAGCAAAAATCACTTTTATTCAATTTAACAAAACCCCCACAAAACATCCCTTGTACTAATTACTAATTACGAATTACTAATCCCTAAATCATTTGTCATTCCCGCGCCCCTTATCTGTCATTCCCGCGAAGGCGGGAATCTAGTAAGATGTATTTAAGCTTGCAAAGCAAGCTACAAAGTACTAACTGTGTCATTCCGAAGCTTTCTGTTTTCAGGAGAAAGCGTAGGATGATTACTAGTTACTAATTACTAATCCCTAAGATTGTACTAGTTACTAATTGCTAACCCCTAACATATGCAAGAAGAAAAAGAAGAAATAAAATTAAATAAGGTAGGGTACAAAAATGTAGCTGGAATAGACGAAGCAGGTAGGGGACCATTAGCAGGACCTGTTGTTGCCTCCTGTGTACTTATTACCAATTGGAATATTAATGAAGAGATATTATTCTCTGTAAAAGATTCAAAAAAATTGTCTGAGAAAAAAAGAGAATATATTTTTGATACAATACAAGACATTCCTAGTATAGCTTTCTCTGTAGCAATAATAGACGAAAAGAAGATTGACGAAATTAATATATTTAATGCAACAAAATTAGCAATGGTAGAAGCTGCAAAAAATCTTTCAAGTAAACATCCCTTAGATATGTTGCTTATTGACGGAAACGCCACTATAGATTACCACGTAGAGCAAAAAGCAATCGTAAAGGCAGATGAAAAAATATTCTCTTGTAGTCTAGCTAGTATTATTGCCAAAGTGACAAGAGATAGAATGATGTACGAATATGCTAAGAAATATCCCCAGTATCAGTTTGAAAAACATAAAGGGTATGGCACAAAAAACCATATGGATGCAATCAAAAAATATGGTCCTTGCGAAATTCACCGCAAAACCTTTAACCCCGTTTCTTATTATTTCCAAACAATCAGATAGCTCTAAATCGCAATAAAGGTATTGACAAATATTTAATAATGTATTATAAAGATAGTGTTCAAGTAATGGAGGTTTTAGGATAGCGCGAAAGTCATTATCCATGACAAACGAAAAAATCCTGAAAATCGTATCCACCGTATGAACCCAGCCGAACCCGGAGAAAAAGAAATGCTAACAACTTAGCATACGAATTCTACAGTCCGCTCAATTTATTAACTTGAGGCGGAAAATATTGGACAGCCAACAAAAAATGGATATTCTCTAGAGGTATCCCATGAGATGTGAAAGTCAACTACCAAAAGCCAAAAAGAGCTATATCTTGACTCACACATCTTTTCATTTACACCTTTTAAAGCTTGTCGAATGACAATGAGAAATAAAAGGTGTTTTTTTATTGACAAATCAACAGTATTTTAATATTATAAACTTGTAGTATGAGTGCTTTCACTCGTACTCGTCTCGGCTCATTTCTTGAATTGCAAAGGGGGCGGAAGGAGAAACCAAAATCCTTCCTTTTACAAAAAATAAGCAGCTTAATATAAGCGCTTTTTTATTTCAAGTTCAATTTTTATTATTTTTACTTAATTCTAAACTATCTTTCTCTTTACAAATTCTTTTTATTATGCTAAAAGAAACTTGTTCCGAGAAACAAAGCTCGGAAACATAAGCACCTTGAAGAAAATTCAGCCAAACAGTCCAATCCAATTGTGGTGGAAATCTCAGCAAAAAATTGGGAGGGAATATAATCCCTCTCGCCTCCAAAACACTCTTGAAAGTGTTTTTTTATTATTCAATGTCTTTACAAGTGCTGTTCATTATGATAAAACAAAATTGTTCCCGAGACGTAGCATCATACTGCTCGGAAACATGCTCTTTGAGAGACCAGAGAACCACGCTATCAGTTCGCTACATACATAAATCTCCTGCGAGGGATCAATTTGATCCCTCACTCATAATATATAAAACACTCTTAGGGTGTTTGTTTTTTTAGAGAAAAGTTAATCGTCTACTTGAAATCAACTCAAAAATATACTATAAGAAATTTGTCCTCCAATTTTTTTAGGGAGGACACTATTCACGCAAAAGATCTATTTCAGACCCGAAAAACAAGGCTGATTGCTAGTACGTCTAAAAGTTAGATCTTTTAAACCCTGCACATTCCCAAAAATGAGCATATGCTCAATCTTATTTTTTAAAAGCACTGAGTGCTTTTTATTTTATAAAGAAATAGTGCTTTTAGCCTTTACAATTAGCGAAAAAAATGCATAATAAGAATAGCTTATTTTAATTTATTTTAAAATAAATCTATTATTGTTATTGTAAATAAGTAATTAACATAAAAAAATGGCAGTTCCTAAAAGACGATTAAGTACATCAAAAAGAGATAGAAGAAGAGGTAATATCTATATCAAAGCTCCTACACTAGTAAAGTGTCAGAAATGCGGAAAACCAGTTTTACCACATACAATTTGTGGCTTCTGCGGAAATTACAAGGGAAGAGATTATCTTTCTGTTGTGTCAAAGGTAGAAAAACCAGCAATTGTAAAAACACCAAAGGCAACAAAAAAACCAAAAGATACAAAAAAGAAAGCAGCTTAAGAATAAAATCTTTAAGTTTTAATAATACTCTATGGCTTCTAGACATTTATCCCGTTCAATAGCAATGCAAAGTTTATACGAATGGGACTTTAACAATAAACGTGATCTGTTAAACAATATTGTAGAAAGAAATATTGCCGAGTTTGGTGCTGGGCTAGACGAGCCAGCCTTTATTTGGGATCTTGCTATCGGTGTTAAAGAAAAAATTGAAATTCTGGATGCGATAATAGAAAAAACAGCACCAGAATGGCCAATACCACAAATAAACCCTTTGGATAGAAATATCTTAAGATTGGGTATATTTGAACTTCTTTACAGTAATAAAGAAAATGTTCCACCAAAAGTAGCCATCAATGAAGCAATAGAGCTAGCCAAGAATTTTGGTGGCGAAAGCTCCAGAAAGTTTGTAAACGGAGTACTTGGAACAGTCTATCGTGGTATTGAAGAACAGAATAAAAATAGTGAATCGGTTTCTACCGAAAGCAGAGAATAAGTTATGAAAGAAGAAGAGTTTTTAAAATTTGAAGAAAGATTAGGTCTTAGTTTTAAAAATAAAGACCTATTAACACAAGCATTTTGTCATCGTTCGTTCCTAAATGAAAATCCAAAATTTATATTGGGACACAACGAAAGACTTGAGTTTTTGGGCGACGCGGTATTAGAATTAGTGACTACTCAGTATCTATATACTAATTATCCAGACAAGCCCGAAGGCGATATGACCGGATGGAGAGCATCACTTGTTAATTCAAATATACTTTTTGAACTAGCAAAGGAATTACAATTTGAAGACGTTCTTCTTTTGTCGCAAGGCGAAATCAAAGAAAAAGGCAAAAATAAAAAATATATTTTAGCCGATGCCTTTGAAGCTCTTATTGGAGCAATGTACTTGGACCAAGGATATGACGCCTGCAAAAATTTTATAGAAAAGCATTTGATAATACCAAAACTACCAGAGATACTTGAAAAAAGGCTTTACAAAGATCCAAAATCGCTATTTCAAGAAAAAGCTCAAGAAATTGTAATGGTTACTCCAACTTATCAAGTATTAAAGGAAACTGGTCCCGATCATATGAAACAGTTTCAAGTAGGAGTATTTATCGGAGAAGAAATGGTGACTGATGGGGAAGGAACATCTAAACACGAAGCCGAATTAAACGCTGCAGAAAAAGCTCTTAAGATTAAGAATTGGTAAAACTAAGACGCCTCCAAGTTTGCCGAAGGCAAACTACCAAGTCCTAATTATTTATCTCGCCGTAGCTTTAGCGTAGGCGGACGAATTACTAATTACTAATTAAAAGCTTGCAAATAATAAAAATTTATTGTATTATAAAGCCCGTTATACGGAATAATTAAACTTATTAAAATTATGTTGACTATCAGGTTATTAAGAATAGGAAAGAAGCACCAACCTTCATACAAGATTGTCGTCACAGACAAAAGAAGAGCTCCCGCAGGAGGAAGATTTGTTGAAGAAATTGGAAACTACGATCCAAAAACAAAAACAAGAAATATTAAAAAAGATAGAGCTCAATATTGGATATCTGTAGGCGCTCAACCATCAGACACAGTTCACAATATGCTTGTTTCTGAAAAAGTAATTGACCAACCAAAAAGAAAGATATTTTTTGTAAAACCAGAACCAAAAGCAGAAGAACCAAAAGTTGAAGCAAAGGTAGAAGAAAAGAAAGAAGAGGTTGTTGCCGAAGAGACAGTAGCAGAAGAAGTAGCAACAGAAGAGGCTCCTGCCGAAACCCCTGCAGAAGAGGTTGCAACAGAAACTCCAGCCGAAGAAACTCCTGCTGCTTAATAAACAATATTTTACAGATTAAAAATAACGGACCTCATCCGTTATTTTTATTTACTATTTCTGTCCTACTTGTCATTCCCACACCCCCTACTTGTCATTCCCGCGAAGGCGGGAATCTCATAAGATGTATTTAAGCTTTCGTATGAAAGCTACAAAGTACTAACTGTGCCATTCCGAAGCTTTCATAATTCAAAGAGTGAAAGAGAAAGCGTAGGACGGCTGTGCCATTCCGAAGCTTTCTTTTTTAATCGTAGCTCGTAGAGCGAAGAAGAAAGCGTAGGATGGTTACTAATTACTAAACCATAAGAAAAAGAATTGCGACTCACTTAAAATTCTACACAAGACGTTGACAATTATTTTTCTATAATTCATAATTATTTATATGATCGAAATGAAAAAGGGTCGAACTTACCCAAACAAAATGGGATTATAAAAATTTATAATTTTGAAACGAATAAAAAAAATTATGGAGACACCAAGAGATAGAGAATTTCTAGAGTTTATAGTTAAAAACTTAGTTGACCATCCAGATGATGTAAAAATCGAAAGACAGGTTGACGAGATGGGAGTACTTCTTTCAGTAAAAGTTAACCCAGAAGATATGGGACAACTTATTGGAAGACAAGGTTCAACAGCAAAAGCAATTAGAAGCTTAGTTAGAATTATTGGTCTTAAGAATCACGCAAGAATCAATCTAAAGATTGAAGAACCAGAGGGTGGTTCAAGAAAGAGACAGGAAGAAGAAACTTCATCATCTGAAAGCACATCTGCCACAGAAGATTTCGAAGATTTCAAAATTTAATTTTAAAAACAAAACTAAGGCTATGCTGGATAAAACCGGCATAGTCTTTTTAAATCTTGAGATGCTTAGTTTGACCCCTTTGTCATTCCCGCGAAGGTGATTAATTTCTTTGCTTGTCATTCCCGCGAAGGCGGGAATCTCAAAGAAATTAATGACGGCTTGATTATTTAATAATAATCAAGGACGGAGCTGTGGCTGACAGCGAGTCGGGAGTTGAGTAAAAAATCAGCAGATTTTTATGCGAAACAGACAGGCGGCGAGTCCCGCCCTGAGGGGGTTTCACCAGAAACCAACGAAGGGAATCTAATAAAGATGTTTTCAGGCTTTCTGAAAGAAAGCTACAAAGTACTAATTACTAATTACGAATTACTAGTTACTAAAGTAATTACTAATCCCTAGTATCAATGACTTTTGATATCATAACAATTTTCCCAAATATTTTTGACTCTTACTTAGAAGAAACATTTATCAAAAAAGCAAGAGACAAAAAACTTATCAAAATAAACACGCACAATTTGCGTGATTTTGCGGATAAAGAAAAGAAGGGAAGAGTAGATGATAGACCCTATGGCGGAGGCTTGGGTATGGTACTCCAAGTAGAACCGATATATAAAGCTGTTGAAAGTATTAAAAAAAAGAACAAGAATAAAAAAGTAAGAACCATAGTTTTTACTCCACGAGGAGAACCTTTCAATCAAAAAAAGGCAACCCAATTGTACAAAAAATACGATAGTTTAATATTCATTTGTGGTCGCTACGAGGGAATAGATGAAAGGGTAAATACAAAAATAGCCGACGAAACCCTCTCAATAGGCGAATATGACCTTATGGGCGGAGAATTACCAGCTATGATTGTTATAGAGACCATAGCTAGACTAATTCCAAACGTTTTAGGAAGACCCGAGTTCCTCAAAGAAAGACAAACAAAAACCGGCGGGTTTATAGAATACCCCCAATATACTAGACCAGAGATATTTGAACCCAAAAAAGGAATAAAGTGGAAAGTCCCAAAAACACTTGTTTCTGGACATCAAAAAAACATTGATAATTGGCGAAAAGACAAGGGAAAGGTTATTGAAAAATAAAAGATTATCTGCTATTATCATGTAGTATTACATTTGGGCGAATACCAAAGCAGCCAACTGGGCCTGACTGTAAATCAGGTGGCTACGGCCTACGGGGGTGCAAGTCCCTCTTCGCCCACAGGCTCGCCTCGCTGTAGTTTTAACGCAAGTGGGCTCTGCCTCGCTGTAGTTTTAACGCAAGTGGGCTCTGCCGATGTAGTTCAGTGGTAGAACATTCCCTTGGTAAGGGAAAGGTCGAGGGTTCGATTCTCTCCATCGGCTCCGCAATCGCAAAAAGAGATTAAAAAGTAAAGATAAGAATATGGCAACAAAATCTAAAAAGAAAAAATTTACAAAGCTGGTATGTCAAGAATGTAAAAAATCTGTTTACTTCACAAAAAAGACAAAAGCTGTAGAAGACAAATTGCAATTGAGCAAATTTTGCAAATTTGATCAAAAGCATACTATGCACAAGGAAACAAAGAAATAATTACAAGTACCGCTCTTTTGCGGTACTTTTACGACCCATCAATCTCATCATCCCGTCAATCTTGTCATTGCGAGTAAAGCGAAGCAATCTATCCACGTATTTGTCATTGCGAACCTCAGCAGAGGTGAAGCAATCTTTTACCCTTTGTCATTCCCGATTTAGTCGGGAATCTTATAAGATATATTCAAGCTTTCTAGAAGAAAGCCACAAAGTACTAATTATTTATCTCGCAGAAGCCCGAAGGGCGTAGGCGGACGAATTACTAATTACTAGTTACTAAACCGTTTGTCATTCCCGCGAAGGCGGGAATCTCATAAGATGTATTCAAGCTTTCTAGAAGAAAGCCACAAAGTACTAATTATTTATCTCGCAGAAGCCCGAAGGGCGTAGGCGGACGAATTACTAGTTACTAAATTATAGGGGCGTAAGCTCAACGGTAAACTGCCTCTCTCCAAAAGAGGACTTGTGGGTTCGAATCCTGCCGCCCCTGCCAACTTGAGCGTAGTTAAAGCGCACGAGTCGCGTAGACAATAATTTGTATAGCTGAAAAGGCTATACATTTTTTAGTTTTTGCGATATTATGTAATCACAATTTAATAGTAGTGGCCTAAACTTTTGAGAAATCAAAGGCATGGCTCAAAGTCAGAAGATGCATAAAGAACCCGCCATGGGGTCGCATCTTCTGCTATATCGGGAAACCGGTATAAGTAGCTTCGGCTACTACCTGTGGTGGGCTTTTTGTTTACCACAAACTTTAAGTAATATTTGGTCGACATAATCAATAAACATAATTTAATAAAAATATGGAAGATCAAAAGACTAAGAAATCTATTTTCAAGAAGTGGTGGTTCTGGGTAATCGTCGTAATCGTATTGTTTATCCTATTAGGATCATCTGGTTCTAAAAATACTAATAATACGGCTCAGCAAAATCAAAATAACACTACACAGCAACAAAGTTATACAAGAGTTACAGCTCCCGATTTAGCAGCTGAGTATAAGGCTAATCAAGTAGCTGCGGATGATAAGTATAAAAACAAAACAATAGAAGTTTCAGGAACAATATATAATATTGGAAAAGATATTCTTGATGCACCATACGTTGTTCTTAGTGGTACAGATATGGTAACAAATATTCAATGTATGTTCGACAAAAGCGACCAAAGCCAACTTACAAGTTTAGCTAAAGATACAAAAATCGTATTAAGGGGAAAAGTAAGTGGGCAGGTAGTATTTAATGTTCTGTTAAATAATTGCTCAATAGTAAAGTAACTTACCTCTAAAATAAGGAAAGGCCGATACGGTCTTTTCTTTTGTTTGATTTATGGACTTATTTGTCCTATAATGCTGTAAAGTAGTAAATGGACAAAAACAAAGATATGGATTCACTAATATATCAATTGCCTAAAATAGTAGATGAGGGTAAAAAAGAAGTAGAAAAAATACTGGAAAGACTTTCTGGTTCTAACAAAATATCATTACAAACAAATGAACTGGTTTTGCCATCTAAAGATAGCAATAATTTATGGAGCGGAAGAATTCCGCAACAAAAAGAAAGTGATTGGATGAATCGTTTGATATATGGAGATAATTTATTAGCCATGCAAACTCTTTTAGTTGGAGATAAAGAAAGTGGATTACCATCAATGAGAGGGAAGATTGATTTAATATATATAGATCCTCCTTTTGACAGTAGAACCGACTATAGAACTAAAGTAAAATTGCCTGGAGCAGATTTAGAGCAAAAGCCCACCGTAATTGAACAGTTTGCTTATGCTGATACTTGGAAAGATGGCACTGCCTCTTATTTAAAAATGTTATATCCTAGATTAGCACTAATGAAAGAATTGCTATCCGAAAAAGGATCTATTTATGTGCATATTGATTGGCATATTGGACATTATGTCAAGCTTTTATTAGATGATATATTTGGAAAAGAAAAATTTGTTAATCAAATAATTTGGAAAAGAACTTTTTCGCACGGTGATTCTGGACAAGGCGCTAAACACTTAGGCAGATTACATGACTTTATTTTGTTATATAAGAAATCAGATGACTTTATAATGAACTCTTTATATACACCTTATTCTGAAAAATACATTAATGATTTTTATAAATATACTGATAAAGACGGGAGAAAATATAGGCTAGTTACCATGACTGGTCCTGGGGGCGCCTCCAAGGGAAATCCTTATTATGAAGTCATGGGAGTTAAAAGATATTGGATGTATTCTCAGAAAAATATGGAAGAATTAATTAAAAATGGTGAAGTAATTCAAACAAATCCTGGGACTGTTCCTCAAAGAATAAAATATTTAGATGAGGGGAAGGGGGTTCCTTTGCAGGATCTTTGGATGGATATTTCTCCAATTCAAGGACAAGCAAATGAAAATGTTAATTATGCTACCCAGAAACCAGAAGAGTTACTGAAAAGAATAATTAGTTTATCTACAAATGAGAACTCGATTGTTGCAGATTTTTTTGCTGGATCAGGCACTACTGGTGCTATAGCTGAAAGAATGGGTCGTAAGTGGATAATGTCAGACCTGGGGAAACCAGCCAGTTTAATAATGCGAAAAAGATTAATTGATCAAAATGCTAAACCATTCCTGTATCAATCTATAGGTGATTATCAGAAAGAGGCTCTTGCTTCCTCAGGTTTATATCGCAGAATAGGAGATCTATCTAGTGTAGTAGCCCAACTCTACGGAGCAATTCCTTTCACTGAAGAACAAAACCCTAATAGAAACCTTGGGTACATAAAAGACAGCAGAACATTAATAATGGTTGACTCTCCAAATAAATTGACTGGTTTGGCAACCCTAAAAAAAGCCATCGAATATAGAAATTCATTTATGGGAGGATGGAATAAGGTTATAGTTCTTGGTTGGAATTTTACTTATGATATTACCGAAGCAATCCAATCTTTAAATGATGATAAATTAGAAGTTTTAGTAATTCCGCCTGATTTACTAGATCAGCTCAAAACAAAGGCTAATTATAAAGATTTAATCGACAATAAAAAGATTAGATTTTCTTCATTGCAATATTTAACTATTAAACCAATAATAGTAGAATCTATTTCAGAAACGGAGGAAAAATTAAAAATAGAATTGGAAGATTATGTCTTATTATCCCCAGATAATATTCCTCTTGATGAAAAAGATAAAGATAAACTTAAAGAGATAATAGCTAAAGATCCATTATCTTTAATTGAATATTGGAGTATTGATCCAGATTACGATGGAGAAACTTTTCGCAGTAAATGGCAAGACTATAGAGAAAACATAGAAAATGATAGCGATCCATATCATGTTATCTCTAAGACATTTTTAATTTTGCCGAAGAAAGAAAATAGAAAAATTTGTGTTAAAGCAGTAGATGTTTTTGGCTTCGAAAGTATTGTAATAGAAAAATTGTAATTTTATGCCATCACCAATAAGTATCGGAACAAGAGACATACCTTTAAAGATAGCGAAAGAATTAACCAGTAAGGTTAATGATGCTTGGGATAGCGGAGAGATGCTCTCAAGGGTTTCGTTAATTACTCAAGATTTATTAAAATTTTGGTTTAAGGAGCCTCATACCGAAACCAGATTTGTTAATTTCAATCTAGGTCAAAAACAGGCAATCTTAAACACAATATATTTACATGAAATTTTAGGTATTAAATCTGTAAAAGATATTTACGAGAATATCAATCCAGAATTTCTTTCAGAAATTGATATAGTTGAATTAAAAAAAGATAAGTATGAAATTCCAAAATATGCCATAAAAATGGCTACTGGAACTGGTAAGACTTGGGTAATGCACGCTATAATTATCTGGCAATATCTTAATGCTAAGTATGAATTGGAAAAAACAGGAAAGTTCACAAAGAATTTTCTACTTGTAGCTCCAGGCATTATTGTTTATGATCGCCTGCTCGATGCATATTTAGGAAAAGAGGATATTAATCAAGAAAGACATTTTGAAGAATCTGATTTTTATAAATTCAAAGAATTATTTATACCTCCCCAATATAGAGATGACATTTTTGGTTTTGTTCAAAATAGTGTTGCTAAAAAACAAGAGATCGGATCAAAAATTACTGGAGACGGATTAATAGCTGTAGCTAATTGGCACTTATTTTTAGATAAAGAAGAAAAAAGTGACGATAATAGCTCTCCATTAGATAATCCAGGCTTAATTATTAAAGAATTACGACCAATTACACCTGGAACATCTGGTGGTAATACTATTGATACGCTAGATGCCAACTATTTAGGCGGTAAAGAAATAGATTTTTTATCTAATTTGTCAAATTTAATAGTAATTAATGACGAAGCTCACCATATTCATGAAAATAAAATATATGGAGAAGTTAAGGAAGTTGAATGGCAGAAAAGTCTGAATAAGATTGCAAAAAATAAAGGAAGTAACTTTATTCAAATTGACTTTTCAGCAACTCCATATGACGTTACCGGTAGCGGACAAAAAAGAGTTAAACATTATTTTCCACACATTATAGTTGATTTTGATTTGAAAGACGCTATTAGAAAAGGACTAGTTAAGATTATTGCTATTGATAAAAGAAAGGAAATAACTGATATAGTCCTGGATTATAACGCGATAAGAGAAGGCAATAATGTTATTGGCTTATCGGAAGGTCAGAAATTAATGATAAGGGCTGGACTAAATAAACTAAAAATTTTAGAGAAAAATTTTATTGACTTTACTAAGAATAAAACGGGAACATCCGATAAGTATCCAAAGATGCTTATTATGTGTGAAGATACAAAAGTTACTCCATTCGTAACAGAATTTTTAAATGAAGAAGGTTGGTCTGATGATGATGTTATGAGGGTTGATTCTGATAGAAAAGGAGATATTTCTGAAATAGAATGGTTGGAATTAAAACAGAAATTATTTAACATTGACAAACACGAAAAACCCAAAATTATTGTTTCGGTGCTAATGTTAAGAGAGGGTTTTGATGTTAGTAATATTTGCGTAATTGTTCCATTGCGATCTACTTCTGCTCCAATATTATTAGAGCAAACTATTGGTCGTGGATTAAGATTAATGTGGCGTGAACCTGAATTTATAGAAATTAAGCAAGAAAATCTTAAAAGATTATTAGTTGATAAAAAAGAACCAAACAATTATCTTGACTTATTGACAATTATTGAGCATCCATCTTTTATTCAATTTTATGAAGACTTGCTAAAAGAAGGGCTAATTAGTGAAATCGAAACAGATCCCAAGGATAGAGATGGGGTTTTGGGCGATATTATTAAGGTTGGCCTCAAAAGTAATTATCAAAAATATGACTTATGCTGGCCATCAATAATTAAGGACTCAGAAGAAGAATTGATTAATGGAGATATAAATATTAACAAATTAGAACCGTTCTCAGCTTATCATTTAGAAAATTTGCAACAATTTTTTAAAAAAGAAGGGGAGAGTTTTGTTTCCGAAGAATTAACTGTCAAAACAAGATTTGGAGAGTATACCGTAGATGCTAACCTATTTAAATCGCAAAGCTATAATGAATATTTAGAAAAAATACTAAATGTTATCATTAATAGGATGGTAAAGATAGGAAATAGAAAAACAAAATCTTTTCCTGTAATGCAAATTAATAATTTAGAAATAGTTAAGGCCATCGATAAATATATAAAGAATAGACTATTCGATAAATCATTTGATCCGTTTATTGATAATAATTGGAAAATTCTTCTTCTTAAGAATGGAATAGTTACCCAACACATAATTAAAGAAATTGGCAAATTAATTATGGATATGCAAAATAATACCAATGTTGACGAGGCGGTAATCGAGAAGAGATATTTTTCGGAGGTTTCAGACTTAAGGGTTAGAGAAAATTATTCTCTAGAAACAGTCAAAACAATTTATGAAAGATTACCATACCCATCAAATAAAGGTGGTCTTGAAAAAGCTTTAATGGAATATGCAGACTCTGATTCCAAGGTTGAAGCTATTATGAAAATCAATGAATATTATCATAATTTTGCTAATATTATCTACATAAGAACGGATGGATTTTTATCTTTCTATTATCCTGATTTCATTATTAAAACAAATGATAGTATTTATCTTGTTGAAACAAAATCGGACAAAGATTTAAATGACCCTAATGTTAAACAAAAACAATTAGCTACGATTGATTGGATTAGAAGAATTAATGAATTAAAACCAGAAGACAGAATGGATCGCAAATGGGAATATATTTTACTTGGAGAAACTCATTTTTATGGATTGAGAGATAATAGCGCCTCTATTGATGAAATTTTTCAACTCGCAAAAATTAATGAATCTAAAGTTCTAGGAAAATTAATTTAACAACCATGAAATTAGTAACTAAAGATGATAAGCAATCATACAAAACTCACTATAATTATATAAAATGCTTATCCCGACTAATTAGTGGATCTACCTTGAAAAGCAATTTGTCTCTTACTAAAGATAGTTTAAAATTTTTAGATCAAAAAAGGAACTTAATAGACCTCACAAGGAAATCTCTGAAAGACGAGTATGGAATTGTTTGCATTGATAATGAATACTCTTACGCATCAACATCTTGGCTACCAGTAAAAACGTACTATTTACTGTTCAATCAACTTTTAACAATAGAATATATAATCAAAAACGATAAGAATGTTTTTAACACTAAACATATAGATTGTGTAAATATTTTCACAGAAAAGTTAAAAACAAAAGAAATAGAATTCTCTGATCCAATCCTAAACCAAGTTTTTGATAAATCAATATTGAGCTATAGTAGTAAAACATCAGGAGCCAATCTTAGCCATAAAACTAAGCCCGATGTAATGTATAAGCTTATAATGAAAAAGATAGCTGAATATAAATTAAAAGATTGGCAGAGAGTTGTTGCCAAGACGGAAAGCTTTCGATCTATTAAAGATAAACAAAAAAAGCTTGTGTTTTTAAATAAATTAAATTTATCAATTTTTGATTTCCTCTATTGTATGAGAATTAGAGCTAATTATCGAGATTTCGCATTCATAGATGGGATATCTCCCATGGAAACAGCTAATTACTTTAAAGAATATTATAACTTTTCAATATCATTTTTTAATTTACTTAAAAAATTAGAAATAAGCCTTACTAAGATGAGATATTAATAGAAATTAATTTATCTCAAGCTTCCCATCCCTTAAAATTATCTTGCCTTTCAGACAAGCCAACAATTCTCTCTTTTCTAATATTAATCCTTCTCTTAATATATATTTAGCATAATTACGAATATCTATATCGACAACTTCTATTTTGTCATTATTGCCTAAAACAACTTTCTGGAATTTTTTAAATCTTTCTACCTCTATCTTTATCTTCTCTTTGATTCCTATTTCATCTAAATCAATCTTATCCATTAATTGCTCGAACTGCTTCAATAAATCTTCTTCATTAATGTTGCTACATTTACAGTTTCTATCTTTAGATTTAGTACAGATGTAATAAACATGTCTTTTAACAGTTCCATCTTTGAGCTTTTTAAACTTTTCGTCGGCACTTATACCAGATCCGCATAAACCGCAATTCATTAATCTAGTAAAAGCGAATTCTTTACCTTCTGATTTTATAACTTGGCTTTTGACTTGTTGCTGAACCATATCAAACAATTCTTTTGTTATGATCGGTTCATGTTTTCCTGTATAGAAATTGCCACTCTTGAGAGGATATTCAAATACCCCATAATAGAATGTATTTTGTAGTATCAGATAAATATTTCCGAGAGTAATTCCTTTCTTGCCAGTAACACTTCTAAGGTTAATATCAAATTTTAACCAATTATATATCTTTCGGCCACTCCATTTTTCATAAGCTACTTTCTCAAACATCTTTTTAATAATAGGAGCACGTTCTGGGTCTATTATGGCTTGGCATTTTCTATCCATATGCCTTTCGTTTAGATATCCGATAGGAGGAACTCCTGGCCTTAATCCCATTTCACATTTAGTCCTTAGTCCTCTTTTTACGTTAATACTTTTATTGTCATTCTCAAGTTTCGCTTGAGAACAAAGAATCATTAATAGAAACTTTTCATTCGGAGAATTATTAAACGTCTGTCCGTATGTTCTTATGCCTAATAGTAGTTTTTGATCCATTAAATCAACAAGTGAACCTAGGTCGCCTGCGTTTCTACTCAATCTATCGGGTGCCCAAGTAAGGATGCCGTTAAACTTCTCTTTCTTTATATCTTCTAGTATTTCTTTAAAAACTGGTCTTTGTCCCGAATCTTTGGCCGAATGAGATTCTCTCCTAATATCAACGATTTCAAGGCCTTCTTTTTCAGCCAATTGAAGCATCTCTTTGACCTGAGATTCAATTGATAGTATTTGCCTTTCTTCGGATTCAGTTGATTTTCTGGCATACAAACAATACCTAACCTTTTGAGGTATTATATCTGCAAATCCTGTTTGGGCTGTTTCAAATACTTCCATGCCCATATGATGACGCAGAAAGGTTGTTTTGCTAAGCCTCAACTGTCGACAACGTGTTGACAGTTTTCGAGCTATCCCACGTCAACATAATCGCTAAAATACACTATTCCTTCTCCTGGTCCGCCTCCCAAGAAAGCCATGATCCAAGTTGATTCATTGGCATGCTTATCCATGGTTGCATTGATTAGAAGAGAAAAAGCATCAGCCATGTCGTCGTGCTTTTCTACTCCAAAGCCAACAATTTGCCTGATAAGGTCTTCACATCCATGTCTAGGAAACTTAATAGTACCTGACTTTATAGAAGTCGAAGTTAGTGAGAGGCGAATTCTTTTTTCACCTTTAGGCTTGATGGCCTCAGCCTCAACCCCTTCGATTTCTAACATTTGAGGAAGAGCCTCTTGATAAGCGACACTCTCAACGAATAAATAATCTTCATGTCTTGGCATCTGCGTTTTTTTAACGTTTTTTAGCAAATCTACTTGAGCAGGAAAATTAAGCTTTTGATTTATCGGATTGGGCAATATATAAATCTTTAATTTTTCTCTACGACCATATATATGAGCTGAAACAACGGCTGTAGAGTCCGCAGCATCTTTTGATGATATAGCCAAATCGACTCCAGCATAAGTTCCTCGATATGCTACATGTTCTTTCCCGGGCAACTCATCGTAATAATGAATCCATTCAGGATATATAACCTGATCATCGCTAGGAATTATACGTAATAAATATTCACGTTGCCAAGATATATCGCTAGCAACTTTCATTTTCTCTTCTTCAATATCTTGAATATTTTTGTACTTTCCTGGCCATAAACAATTATCTTCCCTGTCTAATAGGGGATACTCTTTAAATATTCCTTTAGTTTTTCCTTGTTTAATCTCATCTTTTATTCTCATTAATAAGGAATCTTCGTGAAGTAGATTACCAACAATAATAAGACGTGTATTCTTGTCTCCTGAGGGAATAACTTCTCCTCTTAACCAATAGTAAGTCTTATCCCTGCCTTCGCGAGTTTTAGTTGATTGCACGTCTTCTACGTCATCGCAAATAATGAGGTCTGGCCTATGTTCGTTATGCCTCAAGCCTCTAATACTTTGCTCGGTCGAAGCAATTGTTATTCTTGCTCCATGTTTTTTAAAAACTAAAGAATGTGAGCCCCATTCATCTCCTTCTTCTTGAAATGGTCCTAAATCTTTCTTCAGGAGTTCATTGTTCTCCAATTCGCTACGAATATTCATCATATGTTGCTTAGCCTGAGCTTTAGTCTGACAAAATATGACACAAAATTTCTTTTGTTGTTTTCCGAGTATCGCCCATATCGGATAAGCGGTGGTAATCATAGTTGATTTACCCGAACCACGGAAAGCACAAATATAAAGACTTTCTAGCGTGCTTTTTTCAAGATAAGATATTATTTCTTTCTGAAAATCAGCTGTTTCATACTTTACATAATGAGCATAATAGAAGTGGAAAAAGTATAAGAAACTATCTTTAGTAATTGCCGTCCTAACCAGACGATCTTTGATCATTTTATTAACTAAAGAAGATTGTATGATTTTATTCATGTTTTTTATCCTTATTGAAATTATTGATTGACTTAGATTTGGTAATCGCTGCCAATCGAAGAGCCTGCTTTACTACTTTCGCTTGAGAAGGTGTTAATCTCTCGTCGTCTTCCTTAGTCGTAATTTCCAGCTTGTTTTTATAGTTATCGTTTCTATGTTTAAGCCAGAAGCTTATCGCCGGCCAGTTTTTCTCTTTGATAAGAGTTAACAGCTGAGTCTCGCTCATGTCATTTACCAAAGCAACGCCCTTTGAAAGAGATTCGTCCATCTTTTTAGCAAAACCTAAATCTTCTTTTCTCCAACGATAAACAGTATTGCGTGAAAGATTAGTCTTTTCGCAAGCGACTTGGACAATAGGAACCTTTTCGAGTTCTAATAGAAACAATTCTTGAAATTTATTCTTTTTCATAAATTGCTTTGTTACCAGTAAATGCTTCGTATCTTTTTACGATGAGATCGCAAAATCTTGGTTCCAAATCACAGCCATAAACACGTCGACCGAGTTGTTCGCCTGCAAGAAGGGTACTACCAGAGCCAAGAAAGCTATCTAAAATGATATCGCCAGGCTTTGTACATCTTTTTATAGCCTTTTCATGGAGTCGTGGAGGTTTAGACGTCGCATGTTCATAGTCCTTCGCCGAGAGCCTTTTTGCGGTCCACACATCAACGAAATTATCGACTTGGGTTAGTAAATCATTGCCTGTGCCAAACTCCTTATTCATTACTTCATTTAGATTAGTAATCGATTCCGCTAAATACGGTTTCCCTCGAACCCCATAGACCACCGGCTCATAAACCTTATTAAAGGCAACTGTCGGAACAGGGTTCTGATTGTTCTTTAGCCATAAACAGACTCTTTTATTATTAATCCCCAGACTCCTATATACTTCTTGGATTAGTCCGATGTAAATCTGATCACACCAATAGAATACATGTACATCAGGGATAGTTGTTGATAGGGCAGTCTTAAGACTATCCTTAATAAAAGTTTTATATTCTTCAAAACTTCGAGAATCGTTGACATTACCGCCGTAGTCCCTGTTGCCACCAATTCCGGCCCCGTAATTGATTTCCAAATTATATACGGGGTCCGAGTAAATCATCGATGCTTTTTCTTCACCAAAAAGCCTTTTAATGGTTTCTGGCTTGGTCGAATCTCCACAAATTAATTTGTGGCAACCCAAATGAATAATATCTCCAAGTTTAGTTTTGGGTATCGTTATCTTTTTAATCTCTTTCTCTATATTGAAAGAATCATCAACCACTTCTTTTTCTTCGTCCCAAAACTTGGCCAATTGTATTTGGTCAAACCCTGCCTCCATAAGGATATCGAGATCAAATGACTTTAGTGATTCAAAATCCCAGTCTCCGCCTAGAGAATTACTTGCGATAAGATATTGCTTAGCTTCTTTCTCGGTGAGTTGGCGATTAGGTTTGCGAACATCTATAACATCTTCGCCACGATTAAGAAGTTGGAGAGCTTTGACCCTCTGATGTCCAGCGAGAATTTTGCCATTAAAATCAATTGCTGGAATTTCGACGAGATTATACTTCTTAAGACTCTTTTTGAGATCCGACATCTGTTTGTCGGTAATGATACGAGGATTGATCTCTTGTGGAACAAGGTCATTCACTCGTTTTTGCACTGTGTGCCATTGTAGCTTTTGCATACAATTTTATTATTAACTTTCTAATAAAATGTATGGGTTGAGTATTATATTAAAAAATGCCCATTCCACACACGAAATAAAATGACATCGACAAATATCAAACTATTTCTTGCGCGGAATAGGCACAGCTTTTAGAGCAATAAACTATTCTACTTTTTACTACGCATTACTAACTTATTAAGTTGTGCTTATATTATACATCCTTATTATTATTTTTTGCAAGACCCCTGAGAATTCTTTTGCCATTTTTACTTTTTATAAACTCTTGAGTGTCTTTGCCAACGAGAATAGGAATCCCATCTTTAGGAAATGCAACTAGAATCTTATAACCTTTCTTTTCCTCATCTTGAACCATCTTTATAAAAACTGGATCTTTTTTTAGCATATCTAACATAAAAATATTCCTTCTAGAAGAGGGGAGTTGACTTGATTTTTGAGGAATTGATCCATAAATTCTTCCTGGTTTTTTATACTTAAATGATTCTTTTATTTTCTTACCCAATGAAAGAGTTGGGTCCATATTAGATGTATGTAAAGCAATATCAGTAATAGTGATAACCTTATACTTAAAGCCTTCTTTTCTCTCAAATGGTTTTAATTGTAGTTGGTATTCCATATGTTTCTATTTTAAGCGTATCACACCATTGACTTCTTGTATAGGGGGATGTATACTAATTATACTATGATAAATTCACTAAACGAAAAAGATAAAAAAGCTTTCACCCTTATCCGCAGTAGAATTATTAACTACGGAAAGGCGCCTTCGCTTCGTGAGATAAATGAAGTTACAGGCGGAAAATCGCCAAGATCAGCCAGTCTTGTAATTGAAAGATTAATTAAGGCTAATTTAATTTCTAAAAAAGGAAGGGAAATTTCTCTTGCCAATACCATACAATTATCTAACTCAGTCAACACTATTGATATTCCTCTTGTCGGATCAATCTCGTGCGGAGCACCGATATTAGCTGAAGAAAATATCGAAACACATATTCCTGTTTCAACCTCTTTAGCTAAGAAAGGATCGGTTTACTTCCTTTTACGTGCAACAGGAGACTCAATGAATTTAGCAGGGATTAATAACGGAGATTTACTCCTTATAAAACAACAGCAAACTGCTGAAAATGGTGATAAAGTAGTTGCCCTTATAAACGATGAAGCAACTGTAAAAATTTTCGAAAGAACTGCCGACACTGTTATTTTAAGACCGAGGTCGACCAATAACACACATAAACCTATAATATTAACCAATAATTGTATCCTTCAGGGGGTCGTCATAGCCGTACTGCCTGATGATATTATAAAATAAATGTCTTACAGAAATAAAACTTACGTTGCCTTTGATGGCGACAATGATATGAAATATTATCGTTTGATGACAGCATGGAAAGAACACGATAATATAGATTTTAATTTTTTCAACGCTCACGATTTGAATAGCGCAAGAGATACCAGCACGGAAGAATCAATAAAATCTCAATTGAGAATAAGGATGGACAACTCAAAACAAATGTTATTACTTGTTGGGGATAGTACAAAATATTTAAGAAAATTCCTGCCATGGGAAATTGAGCTTGCAAGGAAAAAGGACATACCAATAATAATTGTAAATCTAAACAATAAAAAGGATTACGACGACGATCTTTGTCCTTCGGCTATTAAAGATTGGATATATACCGTATCTATTCCTTTTAAAATGAAGGCCATACAATACGCACTTGATGAATTTCCAGATGATTATTATAAATCAAAGAATATCTCAAATTTTAAAGATCATCGCTTTAGATATAAAGACTCTGTTTATGAAAAATTGGGTATATGAACTATAAAAATAGCCTTCTATCAAAAAAAATGTTCGTAAAGATGGTTAATAATTTCTTTTTATGTATTGGTATAATTGGTTCAGCCGTAACCATTGTTTCTGTTGCATTTACCGGATCTCTTAATTATGGCTGGAACGGTATAATATGCATCCTTTTACTTTCAATAGTAATATCATTTTTCTTGTCGTTTCCTAGAATAAAATTTTCTAAAAATTTTTCATGCCCCGATACTAGAATAACCGTTAAAGTTGGTGATATTTTTACTCAAAACAATCACTTAGTTATTGGATTTAGCGACACCTTCGACACCGAAATAGGTGACATTATAAGTGCGACTAGTATTCAAGGACAATTTTTAACAAAAATATATCAAAACAATAGAGGTAGACTAGATCAAGAAATTTCTACCGCATTAGAAGATAAAAATTTTATTGAAGACACTTCAAAAAAAATTGGTAAAAATAAAAGGTATGATGTCGGAACTACCATTACCTTGAACGGTTTAAATAGAAAATTTTTCTGTTGTGCGTATAGTAAAATGGGATCTAATTTAAAAGCGATCTCTGATATTAAAAATCTTTTAATCTCTTTGCAAAATCTTTGGGAAGAAATAAGAATTCAGGGCGAACAAAAAGCCGTAGTAATGCCCGTAATTGGAACTAACTTATCAAGAATCAGCGGAATTTCCTACAAATTTCCGATATATTTAATTTTTCTTTCTTTTATTATTAATTCCAGGATACAGCCTATAGCCAAGGAACTTATTTTAATGATAGGGGATAAGGATATGGAAAAAATTAATTTAATAGAAATAAGAGACTTCGTAGAATCTCTTGATAAGTAATATGGCGTATCGCAGCGGAACATATATAGCATTTCATGCAAATGGAGAGCAAGATCCAAGTGCTTCAGATATGAAATATTATCTTACATTAAAAATGTGGAAAATAAGAGATGATGATTTTAGTTTTGTGAATAGTCACGAAAAAACCGGTGCCGTAAGAGATTCTAGTAAAAAAGAAACCCTTAGAAGGGCATTAATTTCTAGAATGAATAATTCCAAACACTTATTATTAATTATTGGTTCTACAACAAAACTAGATAAGGATTGGGTACCTTTTGAGATTAAGTATGCAGCCGAAGAGTGTAAAATTCCTATAATTGTTGCTTATGCTGATTATAAAAAAATAATGGCACCAGCAGAGCTTTCACATCTTTGGCCTGAAGAATTACTAAAAGTAATAAATAATCAAACTGTTGGAGTAATACATATTCCTTTTAAAAAAGAACCAATCGCTGATGCAATATCTCAATTCGATATGAATAATCATCCTAAAACTTCTCTTAATTATTATTCTAAAGAGGCTTATGTCCAGTGGGGATTATATTAAAATAAAATAATTAAAATGATTTCCGAAAAAGCACTAAAAGAATTCAAAGCGATATACAAAAAAGAAATCGGCATTGATCTATCCGACAAAGATGCTTTAGAGAGTGCGACAAAACTATTAAATCTAATGAAAGCTATATATAAACCCATGACTAGGGAAGAATATGAAAAAGTCCAAAAACGAAGAGAAGAAACAAATTAATAGGGAAGTGGAAGATAATAAAAATTGGGAAGCAAGACAAAACCTGTTCGACTTCTTTAGTTTATTACTTGAAGTTGATAAAAGGGTAAATCCTCATTTATATGAAAGAACAACAAAATAAATTTTTAGACTTAGAAAATACTGAAAAAACTCTTTAGGGCTTACAATAGGCAAGAAAAAGGATTTAGTTGGGAAGATTTAAGAACGGCTTTTAAATTAGATTATAGCCAGGAACAATGGGTGCAGAAGGTATTTCGCTCTAACATGTCTCCTGGTGAAAATTTAATTGATCATTTAAGTTACAACGGTAATGAAAATAGTCATCTTTTTGTAATCTCAGCAAAGGGGACATCGGCCGCAATTGATTATTTAAATCTAAAAGAAGTAGAAAAAAGCAGTAAAAGGGCGGAATTAATCGCAATAACAGCAATTATCATAGGAATTATCGTTGGATTGGCACAAATTCTAGTAACAATTTGTTGTAAATAATATGTCAAATGTCATTAAAGGAATTGTCTTAAATATAATACAAAAATATAAACTTGAAGAATGTTTACATTTTGACAAAAAGTCTTGCTCTGGAGATATCATAAATGCTCATTCAATACAAAATAATAGAATTTTGGATAAAATATCTAAGGATGGCCACGTTATGATGTTCTCATACGATCTTGATATTAATGATATGGCAATGAAAAGAATCGGTAGAAAAATTGCTACTACATTTAGTGGTTTTTGCCAATATCATGATGTTAAGGTTTTTCAACCAATAGAAAGTTATGACTATGATCCGACCAATCAAGAACAAAATTGTTTATTTGCATATAGAGCATTAATAAAAGAATTATACGCCAAAAAAAGACTATATCAGATTCAGTTAGGAATATTTGCATATGTGGATAATGATACCAATATTGCTCTATTAAAAGGTTCTAAAAAAGGCTTAGAAGATTTAGAATATTGTTTAAATAAATTCAAAGATATTATAGAAAACAAAAAATTTGGAAAAATCAAAAATACTATCATTGAGCTAGATAAAGATTACCAATTAGCAGTTTGCGGTGCAGTCAATATAGAATATGATATCTATGGCCTAACAGTTAACAATTTACATGATCACAATGAAAAACCAAAACCCTTATTTGTAAATATTTTTCCTCAAAATAACAAAACATACATAATATTAAGTGTATTTGAAGAAGATGAGGACATCTATAGTTTTTTAAAAAGTATTGAAACCCATGAAGATAAATTTACAATTTTAACTAACTTAATTTTGTGCATAGAAAATATAGCGATTTCTCCAGATCGTTGGGATAACTTTAGTGAGGATAAAAAATCAAAAATAATTAATACTTTTAAAAGCAACATTATATCATCAACTGATCCTAATTTTTTAACAAAAGATTTAGAAGGTTTTTTTGATGAATAGGTGACATAGCGGTGTAACTATATATATATGATTTTGTGTCACTTTTGTCACTTTTTAAATAGCTCAAGTCGCGTCGTTATGATAAGATAAAAGTACTTAAATTCTCCTTGTGGGGTATATATCCCTGGGGTTCGAGCTCGACTCGGCCTGCCAATAACAAAATACCCAAACTCTTGGGTATTTTTTATTGGACACGTTCGGGCAGGATTCGAAAGGTTTTAATTGTCTGAATTAAAACCCAGGTTTTTGAAAATTGCAGCAGTAATTTTAAAAAAGAATCCTGCCGCCCCACAAGGGTGTTTTTTAATGTGCAAAAACATAAGAGTTGCGGGCTATAAAAAACGACTCACCACTTAAGGTGAGTCTCGGAGACCGAAGTCATTTGTATTATTATAATATATTACTCATATTAAGATGTCAAAATATTAATCCTCCATTACCAGACAAATTTTTTTATTTATCTTTACAATTGCAAACTAATGATTTATGGTAAAGGCGAGCGAGGGATACAATTCCCAATGAGCTCATTAAAAATTTAAAGGAGGTTAGGAAAATGAAAAGAAAACTAAGTCCTGGTAAAGTTAAAGTAATTAGATCTCAACCAGCCCTCATGCTGAATTACACAAAATGCTCAGTTCCAAGTTCCGCAGAGGGAAGGTAGAAAAAACAAAATTTCTTATTTTTTTATTAGGTAATAAAGATGACATGTAAAATCAGTCTTAGCAAAAACGCGATCCTCAGAAAAGAATGGTTTGGCTGTTTATTATGCAACACAGCAAATGGAAGCTTTTATCAATTTAACGAAGACTCATTCGAAATAATAAAAGAGCTAATAAGTCCTTTAACAATAACTGAACTACATAAAATCCTAAAAGAAAAAGGATTTACAATTTCAAAAAATAAATTGCTTATCTTTTTAGAGGGTTTGTGCCTTGATCAGCTATTAGAAAAAAATGCCGATCAAAAAGGATTAATTTTTTTCGAAGAAAAAAGTAATCCTAGAAAGGACTGCTTGGCATCACCAGCAAGTGTAACTATTTACATCACTAATATATGCTCAAAAGCATGCAAGCATTGCGTAAACAAATCATCCCCTGCGCACCAAGAAAGTGAGTATTCTTTTGATAAATGGGCATATATCCTTAAAAAACTTCGAAATTTTGGTGTTTGCTCGATTGTAATAACTGGAGGAGAGCCACTCCTAAGAAGTGATATTTTTGACATATTAGAAGAAGCCAGCAGATTAAAATTTTCGATATCCCTATTGACCGATTTTGATGAAATAAGCGATGCCCAAATAATAAGACTAAAAAAAATATCTCGCCTCAATGACATCCAAGTAAGTCTAGATGGGGAATCAGAAAAAACTCACGATTTTATTCGAGGAGCAGGATCATTCAACAAGGCAATACGCAGAATGTCATTACTTAAAAAACATAAAATCCCGTATACGATTTCAACAACAGTAAACAATCGTAATATTAACGAGATTGATGGAATAGTAAGGATTTATAAAAAGTATAGTGCTAAATATTTATACATGAACCCTCTAGCACCATACGGACGAGCAAAAGAAGCAATGAAAGGATGGTTTCTATCTGACGAACAATTATTCTTACTCGGGAAAAAATATCTTCAGTTAATAATCAATGGAGATATTGATTCTGGGAATCCTTTTTGGGAGGAAAATATTGATAAAATAAACGACGAACAGTTTTATCCCTTTAAAGGAGCCTTAACTGCCATAAGTCTTGGTATTTATAACTTTTCAATCGGAAGCCAAGGGGAGTGCTATCTTGACTCTAAAATGAAATCAGAAGACATCCTTTACTTAGGGAATGCGCTAACTGATGACATCGAAAACATGTGGCACCACCCAAAACTTAACCCGCTAAGAAGCAATTTTGGATTATCAGAATTTGCTTTTATCGATCAATCAAAGATTTGATAAAAATCAAAAACCGAGAAATTTTCTCGGTTTATTTTTTTGCTAAAATAAAAACTCTTTCCTTGGACCTTTTGATAATCTTAGCATTACCAAAAACTTTTTTTACCATTTCCATAACACCCTCAACAGGAAAGCTAGACTCTACTATTTTCTCTTTATATAATTTGTAGCTATTATCAATTTCTTTTTCAAAGATAGTAATATCCCAAGAACATTTATTCCTACTTGCTTGCGTGCTTATAATCGTATAGAAGTTTTTACTGTTCTTAACAAGCGTCTTGTTGTTTATAGAAGAAAACTTTTCCAATGTGTTAAAATCAAAAACAAAAAGACCATTATCATTTAGATGCTTTTTAGAATTTTGAAAAACCTTTTTCCATCCCGAGGCACTCGAAATATGATTAATTGAATCAAATGCACAGAAAATAACATCAAAAGAATATGGCAATTTAAAATCAGCCATATCCATAATCATATACTTTGTTATCTTATCCTTCTTTTGCGCAGCCCTAATCATCTCGGAGGAGATATCAATTCCAAAGGTTTTGTTATCTTCGGAAAACCTTTTGATAATTTCACCAGTTCCACACCCTAACTCAAGAATTGCCTTATTCTTAATAGGCTCATTTTTAAATAGCTTAAAGAGGATCTCTTCATAGAAATCTTGATACTTGGTTCCCATAAACTCATCATAAATTTTAGAAAAAAATTGGTAGTTCTTCATATTCTTAATCTTAATAATATGATTTCTATTACCACCAATATGACAGAATTTTTATAAGTAATCAATTACATACCCAACCAAAACTTGTACACTAATACCAAAAGTAGTATAACAAACACATCAGAGACGCTAGACGCCCTTAATTACTTCAGCGAATAAAAAGATGCATCTGCAAGGCTCAAATTCTAATATCACAATAACAAACACTTAACCAAGCACCTCTTTTTGAGGTGTGTTTTTCAAAAAATTATGATTAGATTTAATTTAATTGAAAAATTAAAATTAATACTTAACCTTAATAAAAAATCGGATAAAAACAATCAACGATCAGGGGTGATTTGCGAAGGCAAAAATGCAACTTTTATAAATTGCAAAGGAATTGGTCCTGATGCTGGCATTATAGACAAGGGAGAAAACACAACTTCCATCAACTCAGAATGGAAAAGTGAAAACAAAAGTTAGTTTTAAATAAATATATATCATAATTAATGACTAATAAGAATACTAATGGACATATACAATGAGATATCAAAATATGGAAAAATAAAACATTTTGAAATAGCATTTCTTTTAATTATAACATTTTTATCTTTTTATTTTTATAAGAATTTATTTTCAAATATAAATGCTTCTTTTTACATTTTAAGCTCTATTATTCAAGGGTTTTTAGCCTTAATCGGTTTTTTAGGAACAGTAACAATTTATAAATTACAACTTATAGAGAATGAAGCAGAAAAAGTTAGTTCTGGACTCGAAGAATTTATCATAAACTATAACGGAACTGAAGTTCGTTCGTATTCATGGATAGAAATGATGAACACCTGTAAAAAAATTCTTGATAATCCAAATAACACATCTACGACAGGAATTAAAAAAGGATACGAAAGACTATGCGAGCTTCAAAATCAAAAACAACCAATACAAAAATCCATGGTTGATTTTTCGCTACTATCAATGGTTAATGTTATTATTTCTTTAATGGGAATTCCACTATCAAGCTTTTTTATAGAAAACAGGCTCATATGTTTAAATGCAATACTAATTATTATAGTATTTCTTTTATCATATTACTGCATAAAAGGTTCATTTAAGACAATAAGAAAATCGGTCGGGTACTCATTCACTACAAAGATTTAATGCTCTCCAATTTCTTCCCACAAGCTCGACCAACAACAAAACACTATTGAGTAAATATGCTACGATGTTAGTATGAATCGTATTTATTTAAGAAAATTAAATAAAACGGATATAAGATACTTTTCGAAATGGTGGAGGGATAAAGATCTAATTTCACTCACAAGTGGAAATTTTGAGTTAATGTCAGACAAGCAAATAGAAGATTACTTTGCTGATATGTTAGCAAGTAAGACTAGTTTCCATTTTATAATTACTGTAAATAAAGAAACTATCGGACATATTTCAATATCTAAAAAAAGAAGTGATTGGTACGAACTACAAACCGTCATAGGAGAGAAGGTTTTTCTAGGAAAAGGATATGGGACGAAAGCAATAAAGTTAATTACCAGAAAAGCAAAGACACTAGGTATTGGTAAAATATATTTAGAGGTACGCCCAGATAACCTAAGAGCAATTAAGACATACGAGAAATCTGGCTTCGTTTTTAGTAAAATGAAATATTACCCCAAAAATGATAACCTTCCCAAAACTATGAGAATGGAACTTAAATTATTCTAATCAGCCCTTGCATCTTAAATAGTAATGATTCCTAAACTTAAATTCTCCATTGATAAAAACAAAGATTTAAAAACTTTCGAAACTTTCATCAAAGAAAGTAGATTTGGAGACGACTCAATAATAGATTGGGCATTTTTCACCATTTATCCAGAACTTAAAACGTATATCAAAAAAGATTCTAACGACAAATATTACGTGACCGATATGAATGCTATTGAAAACTTCATTACAAATGAATACGTAAAAAATAAAGAATTAATGAAGAAAAACCTACAAGATAGGGAAGACGCCTGGAAGAAAAAAGAAAACATTTACTTTAGTTTTGTTGATGAGCTATTTGAAGAAAAGTATTGGTCAGAAGGAAAATATATTGCATATGCTACTATTTGGGGGATTTATCCAAAATTCTTGGAAGATAAAACTTTTCAAATACCTGTATTAAGGCTAGACAACAAATATGCGGTTAGCGTAATTACTCATGAAATGCTACATTTCATTTTCTATGAATACTTTCTACGTAATTACCCAGAGTACAATATGGACGATAATTCCTTTTTTATCTGGAATGTTTCCGAAGCTTTCAATGAGATAATTCAAAACCATCCAAAATGGATAAAAGAATTTGAATTCGGATGCGATATCTATGGAGGGAGAGAGAAGCTGGTAAAAGAACTTCAAAACAAGTACTATAAATCTAATATCATAGATACAAGAACTTTGATAAATAATATTATAGACAAGCTCAAAGATGACAAGAATATTCTACTAAATGACTAAACAAATAGAATCTACACTGTACAGCTACTGTCCTTGTCAACCCCAATAATAAGAGGACAATCTCTTATTTGTTTACACGTCTATGTCAGAACTAAAATTTATACCCAATTCAATAGAAGAGGAAACTATTATTATTGAAAAAACCCAAGAAAACATTGAGTTTTTTAATAAGTATAATATAATTTTTACTCTGCCCCAAAAACAAATCCAAGAAGAATATGATATTAAAAAATATAATGATTTTATTTTGTGTCTTAGAAAGTGGTGGACTAAAAATGATGACGAATTCATTAATAAGTTATTAGTATTTTTTAACAAGCCAAAAAAAACAGATTTTTTAGTTAAAATATCAAATTATGGTGTTTTAGGATCCTATTCAGATAAACAAAATACTATCACTATTAACTGTTATATTAAGGAAATTGATTTTGATCCAGTTAGAATAATCAAGCACGAAATAATACATATTTTAGTGCAACCATATATTGAAACATATTCAATAAGTCACGAAAAGAAGGAATCAATTGTCAATACTATACTTGAAGCATTAAAAGATTGACATTAAAACAGTCATTAATTTTCTTGTCCCTGAAAATTTGAATAAATAAAAAAATAAAGGATAACCTTTATATTTTTTCTTTAAGATACGGCCAGAATGTTCTGACGCAATCCATATTGCCAACCGTTTTATCTTCAAGGATAAACTCAAAGAAACGTATCATCGCCTCCTTTGAAGATGTTTGAAGAATCACTTCCGGAACCGACCGGAAACACAGATGATTTTTGCCACCAGGTCCTGTATATTTTCCGAGCACAATATCAGCTTCTTCTTCAATAATATCCTCTCCGGCAATCTTTTTCATAGCAATAAAAGAATCGTCCTTGATAAACTCTGCGTCGACAGTAAGAAGTTCGTTAGCAAATGCCGATGCAAATTGCGGTCCCGGGTTAATTTTCTTAGCAATATCCACAGCACCGCAGATGTCATTTACCTCCAGGAGGTCAATAATGACATTTTCTACATTACTTGTTGGAGATACACTACTTACGTTCTCAATGAGCCTCTTTACTATTCGTTCGTATTTACTCATAAATCACTTCCTGGCAAGAGCCATTGAATAATTAATACAATATAAAAGTTGCCATGTCAAGCTTTAAAATTTGAAGGGTTTTAAGTTAGTCAATTAACCCCGTTTGACAAAACACTCATTAGATTGTATCTTATGCACAATAATCAAAACTGATTATTTGTTGCTCTTTAAAACAAATGCACGGAGAAAAAATAATGCCGATTATTAAAGTATGGTGCCTGCCTTGCATGAGCGAAAACGAACTCAATCAGCTCTACAATGTGATTGTAAATGCAGTGGAATCCATTTCTGAACTTGGACTCAAAGGGCAAAAAGCAATAACTGTTCTTTTTCCAACCGACTCAATGGCTCTTGGTCTTGGAGAAGAGGTTATTATTGAAGTCACTGGTTTATTCAAAAAACCAGAACGTACTCCTGCTTTACGTCAAAGGATAGCAAGAGAACTTGGTCAAGCAATCGCTGAAGTATTTCCAGAAACCAAGATTGAATGCTTTATCTATTCGTTTGATCCAGCAGAAGGCTTTTGGTCTTCTTCAGAAACACAAAATTGCTCAAAATGTGGCGGAGAAATTGACTACCAAAAGCCAATTCCAATGCATGTTGGATGCGCTTGTAGTGGCATTAGCCAAGACTCCTTTTCGTGTAAGCAATGTGGACTATTGCATTGGGAAAACGGAAACCCTATTTTAAATGGGCAATCGTTCCTTATCAATGGCAAAATTACTCACAAGCATGACTAAAAAACCGAGAAAAATTTTCGGTTTATTTTTTTACTCAATTTTACTTATTTGAAAAAGAATCCTACAGCCCTGCAGAACATGAAGACATTTTTGACTAGCTCAAAAACAGAACTTACTATTGACAAATAGAATGGTTATTGTATAATTTAACCAGAAGGGCAAAATTATGAAAAAAGAATTTGTTTCCGGATGTAAGCAAACCAAAGAAGGATTGTATGATGCCGAAGCAATTACAGACTTCGGAAACGGAGTCTACTATTTTGAATGTGAGGGGGAAGTCTTTGGATCTACCTTATCAGCATTCATCGGGAATCATCCAGAACTAGAGGTGGTCTCCATCGCAGGAGACGACGCGTACAATCATGGAAGAACCATCGGATACTTCGTGGTATTCAAACGCCATATAGAGGCTACTGCATAAAACAAAAGTGCAAGTTATGAGCCTCTTTTTTTTATACACAAGATATATTATTTTAGAAATCAAATCAGGATTACACAAAAAACATGGATTAGAGAGGCTCTTTTGAAGCAGGAACTTAAAACGCCCACCTTGTACTCAAACAGCAAAAGTAGTATAAATAAACCAACGAGATGCTGGACATCCTTCTCTATTTATAATCTTATGAATCTCAAAAGAAGGTCTAGTTTAAAACTGCATGGTACATCCAGCAGTTCTTTTTTATATAAAAAAGAGAATAAAAAAACTCTCGTCGGGATCAACCCCTTAGAGAACTTTTTCGTCGTGATACTATTGCAGTATATCTTTCGGTGTAAATTGCTAACTGTTATATTTGTTTACATAATACAATAGTTAAACCTCTTTATAAATCTGCATAATTTGACAATGCGTTATTTTTCTAATATAAAATTAGTAATCTTAGCGTAGTTAAAGGCTACACTCAATTTTTTTATATGCAATCTAATTTCTGGGAAAAACTAAAAAAACCAATTATCGTTTCGGCTCCAATGTCGGGAGTCACCGACGATGCCTTTAGGCGTATGTTTCTAAAATATGGACGACCAGATGTTTTTTGGACAGAATTTGTTTCCGCCGAAGGACTATTTTCTAATGGTCGTGACAGCTGCCTCAAAGTTTTAAGGTTTTCTCCCGAAGAACATCCAATAGTCGCTCAAGTTTTTGGATCAAACCCATCCGATTTTAAAAAAGCAGCCAAAGAAATTGAAAATCTCGGTTTTGATGGTATTGACATTAACATGGGATGCCCCGATAGAGCTATAGAAAACAAAGGAGCGGGAGCGGCATTAATAAAGGATATTGAACTAGCGAAACAAATTATCCGAGCAACAAAAGAAGAAACAAAAATTCCTGTTTCGGTAAAAACCCGACTTGGATACAACGAAAATGAAATTAATCAATGGATAGTGCCACTCTTACAAGAAAACATTGCCGCATTAACTATACATCTCCGTACCAGAAATCAAATGTATAGGGGTTCTGCAGAGTGGGGGACGATAGAAAAAATTGTTAAATTAAGAGATTTGTATTCTCCAAAAACAATAATCATTGGAAATGGTGATGTAAAATCCCTTGAACAAGCATACCAATTAGCCAAAGAAAACGGCATAGATGGTATTATGGTTGGAAGAGCTAGCGTAGGTAATCCATGGTTTTGTTCCAATAAAACACCATCTATTCCCGAAAGATTAACAGCTATTATTGAACATGCAGAATTATTTAACGAGCCCGAAAGATTCAATGCAATGAAAAAGCATTTCCATGCATACGCAAAAGGATTTAATGGTGCCAAGGAATTAAGAGATAAATTAATGGAAACAAAAAATAATTCTGAAGTTAAAGAATTAATAAACGAATTTCTCTCAAGGCTAAATAACGACAAAAAGTAAGTTTGCTCTTGCATTAATAAAATAAAAGTGATATAAATATTATAGAGGCGCTGGACGTCCTAATCTAATCAATACGAAATACTCAAAACACCCTTATGGGTGTTTTTTTAATTGACAGTTATTTTTAACTAGGCTAATGTTTAGGCACCCGAAATTAATAATTTCGGAAGAGAGGATTGATGGAATTGTTCATTACAATTATTATTGCAATTATTGCTGGATTACTCTTTGGACTTGCAGCAACAAGCAAGGCAGAAAAATTTAATTTTGTGTGGTTTTTTGCTGTTACGCTTTTATCAGTATTGCTCGCTTGTTTTATGCCACTTCTGATTACTTTGTGGTGTGCAATGGCATATTATATCTATAAGAATTACGGTCCACTTAGTAGTGCGGGTTTACATGCCACCCTTATGTTTATTCTCGTAGGACTAATATTTTTATTTGGATATTACTGTATTCCTTCAACAATAGAAAATGTTGAAGTAGAGCATATTGTTTTAACTGCTTTACATAGCACAACCGAATCATCTGGAACATTTTATTTAGGATGTGGAAGTATAGATGCAAGCCTTTATTATGTTTATGGTCATATGAAAGGATCAGAATATATTCAAGGTTTGATTTGCAAATCAAAAAATGTTCATGTGTATCCGAATAGAACGGATGGTCAAGGACATATGATTCTTTACAAATCATATTATGTAAGAAACATATCGGCACCACCTACTAATTTCTTTTTTTATGGAGCCCCAGAGAAGACAGAGAAAGACTATTGGGTGGACATTCTTATTCCCCCAAACAGCATTATCCAAGAACTAAAAATATAGGTTTTTCGGAAAATAAATAGGTGTCTTAAAATAGACATCTTTTTTTTGTTTAAATTATTACTTATTTGATATTATACTTATATCAAATAATTTAACATTTACTATGCTGTTTAATAAAGGTTTGACAGTAATAAAAAAACTATTATATAGTATCAGCATCCCGTATCGGGACATTCCAAGTATTGTTTATGGGAGGAAGCAACTTGATAAAAAAAGACTTGCCAAAATGTAAAATATTTGGCGAAAACCAACAATCAAAATCCTGCGAAATAGCAGATAAATATGGTGATTGTATCTATCACAAACATTACATACCCCCAAGTAAAGGAAAGCGTTGCAAATACATTCCTTGTCTTGATTGCGATAGTAAGAGATGTAGTATAAATCCTGATGGAACAATCAGCATTAATGACATCCCTTACAAGCTTGGTGATGACATCAAGAGCAGTTAGCTCTTCAAAATTATAGCGAGATAAAAACTCGCTTATTTTTTTAACTAGTATTATTATTTAAATATTGTAATATTAAATAAAAATTAATTTTTTATTATGAAGAAAAAATATATACTTTTCACAATTTTGTTTGTTTTAATTTCCTTCACTTTGTTTAAATATTTTTATCCAGGAGATAAAAATAGTGTTGAAAAACACGACTTTAATATTATGGCTCATCGTGGAGCCCACGTAATGTGGGACAAGACCAAATATGATTTAGCAACTGGCTGTGAGGCTACCCATATATACAAGCCGACCGAAAAACAAACTTACATTGAGAACACTATAGAATCAATCAAAAGGGCTTTTGACTTAGGGGCTAATATGGTGGAAATTGACATTAGGTCAAGCAAAGATAATATATTGATGATTAGTCACGAAATAAATTTGGAGTGTAAGACAGATGGAAAAGGAAAAATATCCGATTACACTGTAGAAGAGTTAAAAAAACTAGATGTTGGATATGGTTTTACTTACGACGGAGAACACTATCCATACAGAGGAAAGGGCATAGGAAAAATGCCTACGCTTGAGGACGTTTTAAATACTTTTCCCGACAAGAAATTTTTGATAGATCACAAAGATGGAACCAAAGAAACAGCCGACTTATTGATCGCAGAAATAAAAAAACTACCACAAGAAAGAAGGTCCAATATTTTCTATTGGGGTCCGCCGGAAATGGGAACATACATAAACCAAAATATACCCGAGGTCAAAAGACTGCTTGTATCAAGAGGGGAAATGAAAACTTGCGTCATAAATTATGAATTAAGTTTTGGCGAAACTTTTGGAAAGGAGTGCAAAGGTCTTGCACTAGGTATGAATAGGGAATATGCAAAGTATCTCTGGGGATGGCCATACAATTTTATAAAAAAAGCCCAAGAAAACAATAGTCTTGTATTTTTGATGGTTGATAATGAAAAAGATTTTCAATGGGCAAAAGACCTACCAGTAGATGGAATTATTACCGACTATATAGAAGACATAGCTCCCAAATATGTACAATAACAAGTGGCTTATTAATAATGAAGTAATAATAAAAAGGAGTTTAATTTAACTCCTTTTTTGTTTCGCCTAAATAGGCACATCAAAAAAATCTACCCCAGTTGAAGCTAGTATCTTTTTGATATATTTGACACCACTACATCCTTTGTGCTCAAGAACAAACTCAAAAAAATGAATTATTTTATCATATGAAGCAAAATGCAGTATTTCGGCTGGAACATCGTAGTAGTTTTCACTGTATCTACCATTCGGACCAATATAATAACCCAAAATAAAATCAGCTTCTTCTGATGCAATATTCATTTTCACAATTTTCTTAACCAAAACAAAGTCATCAACAGTCACAAGTCCAGAACAAAAGACTGGAAAAATTTCTTTTGCTAGTGTTAATACAAAAGAAAATGAGAGAAAATTATTTTTAGCAAGATATATTGCACTTTTTACATCACCTTCTTTTAAGAGGGCAATAGCAACAATCTCGGCAGCATTCACTAGTGGATCATCCTGTATACTTTCAACGAGCTTTTCAATCAAATCACTACATAAATCCATAAAGCGTCTCCAAGAAAAGTCAGCAATTACTTATTACAATATAAAAGGTAATCTGTCAAATTGTAATTTTTAAATTGACAAATTAGTAATATATCGTATAGTTTAACAAGCCATTAGAATTATGGCTAATGCTCATTTCAATTAAATTTGGTGATATTATGAAAAGTATAGAAATGCGACTTCATCAAGACGAAGACATTGCTTTTATAAACAAACCCTTCGTAGCCGTTGTTGAAGATAAAGGTGAAAAGCCAATTGAATGCTATCCCGTAATTTATAACGCTCCCTTTACGTGTGGGATCGGAATATTTTACGAAGATGGAGATGGGAAAGTATGGGGATTAACTGCTCCTCGCGATTTAATCGCCTCATGGAGGGCTACAGAAATTATACAACATATTACCCATATTAAAGACGATACCCTCTGCCATGCGTATTATGCGGGAAAAAGAAATGTTCACGTCACCGAACAATATATGGTTGATGAAATCATTGCTACTATTGGCAAAGAAAAACATGATCAGATCATGAACATGGCGATACCAGAGGTAATTATTCAAATAATTATTGATGGTCAGGACACAAAAATTTCACCCAGTCTCAAGCAAATCAACGATGAGCTGCGAGCTGGAACTATTGTCTGGAAGCCAGAATTTAGCAATCTGGGAATTGAGCAACCAGAAGAAGGGGATGAACAAAAAAAATTCTTCCAAGATACTGTTGCTCAATACGAAGTTCTTCTTGCGTCATATGCAAAGCATGTCTCATTGCCCAGAAAATCCATCTATATGGAGATTATTGAGGCAACTCTCGTAGACCTTATTGAAAGAAATATCAAACAAAGCTACGCCGATGACGTAATTGTGGCTTTAGCGGGGGTTGTTGGAAGTTTAAAAAACTTTGAAGTGACTACCATGCTTATCCCTTCTTACTGCACTATATCCCTGTCGGATTACAAGTATCAATTTGAGGTAGAAAAGTACTCTGCTATCAAGAAATCAGCGGAATGGATTGTAAAAACACGATCAATATCTCCGTTTCTATTCTGGAAAAAGAAACACTGCATCACCAAGAACGAAGCTTGTAATCTTCTTGAAGGAATATTTACAGAGTATTTCTCACCCCCAGAAGAATGGCAAGAAAAAATGTCAGAAGCAAGCTCTATCTGAGCGACAATAAAGCTTCTTTTTTTATACAATTTTTGATAAATACAAATACATTAATATTGAATTTTTAAACTAGCTGACTACTTTGTTTTGAGATGTTGACATCTTAATAGTATTATTGTACTTTTTAATTAGTACAAGGTGCAAAAAATGGAACCAACTGTATTAAGTAGTTATCAAGGACAGTCACTTGCTATTACAAGCTCAACTAGGCTTGCGTGCGGAGTGTACGTTTTAAAGGGACGGATTGCTCCGTTTAACAAAATTGTTTCGTTTCAAGTTCTTTTGAATGAAGTAGGTCCCAATCCATGTGAATTGCGATTAGCATATCACAATAGCATATGGATACTCGTTGATGAAACAACGGGGGATGCATGGATTGAAGGAGCCTCTTTTCCTTTCAATAGAATGAAGGTAAGACTACCCCTTAAGAAAGGTTTCTAAAAGCATAGACTCTTAATTTGAGTCTTTTTTATATTTTACAAATCTACAGCTATAGTAATTAACACGCCATTACTTTCTCAAAAAGTCCTTAAGTTTTCTTATAAATCTGTTTAAAGTAAAATGTAATCTTGCTTTCTTTATTTACAAAAAAGGATATTAAGGAAAAAGTATTGCTTTGTTTTTTACTATCTCCTCGCAATAACAAACAAAAAGGGAAGTATAATCATATCATGTGAACCAGTACAAAAACTTGACATAAAGATGGATGGCGTTATAAAATGACCTTGTATTCACTAGACTCGTAGGCAATTATTATCCCAAAGAGGACCGCAAGGTTCTCTTTTATTGAATTTTATTTCAAAAGTAATTACAATAAAAAATATAGAGACCAAATTAAAGGTCCAATAATATTCAAAAAAATGGAAAACACTATTCTAGATTTCCTTAAAGATTATTGGGCAATAATAACATCCCTTATTCTTGGTGCACTCTGGTTGGTAGAGCTTGGAAAGTCAAGATTATCAAAAAGGGTAGAGAATATAGAAAAAGATGTCAAAAAAATTGATAAAATTGAAATTCAAGTTGAGGACATAAAAAAAGATATTGAGGTTATCAAAAACAATCTGAAAATAATTGAGCACGCCATAATAAAATGTGATGCAATCCAGATAAATTCTGAAGCATTAAGAGCATGCTCGCCACTAAACTTAACAGAAAAGGGATTAGAGATTATTAAAAATTCAAAATTTGAAGAAGTCTTTAAGGAAAATAGAAAGGATTTCTTTGACTTCATTGATAATCAAAAAGCAGAAAATTCCCTTGACATAGAATCAGCAGCTATTAGATCAATTCTATTCCTAATGAACAAAGAGTATTTTAATAGTGTTAAAGAATACTTTTACAACTTTCCAAATGAAAGCATGTGGATAGTTCTAGGAATATATGTAAGAGACTATTATATGAAAGAAAGAGGGAAGTAAGACGTATAAAACCAAAAAGCCCCTTAGGGGCTTTTTTACATACCCCTACACTTTTCCACGATTTTAAGCTATTATAAATTTACAATTCAATAAGCCTAAACCTTAACAGGCATGGCGCAAAACCGACCAAGATAAAGTGCTCTTCATCAGAACACCTTGGTCGGTCATATTCCCGAAAGGGGTATGGGTAGCCGAAAGGCTATCGCTGGTGGGGAGCTTTTTGTTTCCCATAAAATTATAAGTTAAATCCGACCAAGCCTATGAAACTCTAATTTTTTATTCAATGCCTCACTTTGTGGGTTTTTTCGTTTTTTTTAAAACAGAATAATCAGTTTAAGAATAAATATATGGAATATATTTGTACTAATTGCGGATTCCAAGGCAGACCTACCAAGATAGGCAGAATAAAGATGATCAAAGAATTACTCATTTGGTTATTATTTAGAGCTAATAAAATCTTTTACTTTTTATGGAAAACACACCCCAGATATACTGCTTGCCCAAAATGTAAAAAGAGCAGCATGTCTTTTATTCTCAACATCTATTTTCCCGAATACTATTCGCTGTACGCAAGAATATACACGCTATCATATCTCTTGTTGCAACAGACAGATCTTAAAGATTTTGAAAGTCAAAAATTGATACTTAAACAAATAGATAATTTTTTAAAATTTGTTGGTAATCCAATAAGATTATTGCTACACGAAATAGATTCATTTGAACAATTAATAAATGAATTAATAGTTCTTATAAAAAATAATAATTCGGAAATTGCAATTCTTTCAATAAGAATTTTATACAGAATAAACATTGATAAAAGCAATGCAAAAATTATTACATCAATCGGCGAATTTATCACCATTGAAAGTCAAAAAAATATTCTTGAGGCACTAGGGGTGAAGGATATTATTAATCTGTGTGATAATCATATAATAAAACAATCATTACTCAAAAGAACACAGAAAAATCCCGATCTTTATCTATTTATAAATAAAAATATTTTTGACGAACATGAATTGAGACTGGTTTTTCAAAGCTTGCTACTAGAAGATAAGAACTTGTTTCTAAAAATCGTAAAATATTATAACTATAATCCACCATTCAAATTAAAAAAATATGTATCTTCTTTAATTATCTACTCTCTTCACTACGAAAAATTAGATTACAAAACAACAAAAAAAATACTCTATACGATAGAAAGACTTGGGATAAATAAAACTGATACTCGTGATCTAAAAAAATCATTAAAAATCATATACTACAAAGGGGGAAGTATGTGCAAAAAATTAATAAAACAATTTGCTTTGAGAAACAAGATATGTCTTTAAAGAATTATTATAAGCATTGACTTGATATATCAATTATGATAATTCTTAAATGCTCCTTGTTAAAAAAGATGTGAAGAAAATGTCAAAAACAAAAGCAACTATACTTAAAACAAGTAAAGAGACCATTTATGTCCTTGTTGGAATAGAAGCTGAATGCCTAACGGATCTAAACGGAAAAGCTCCCGAACAATTAATCTGTATTCAAGAAGGAACAATGACAATTGTTCAAAATCCAAATCAAGAGCTAGTATCACTTGGTCCAGAGAAGGTATTGAATGATGAACATCGTCCAAAATCCATCACCCTTGCGGGGGTTCATTTCCCCGAAGATAAAATTGTCACCATAAAGACAATTAACTGTAATATTATAGAGCCAAATTATATTTAGGGCTCTTTTTTTTAAAAAAGCATTGACTTATGATTACAAACTGAATAGAATAAAAAAAGAGGAAAGAAAGTGGGAGTCTGTTCATTACTTGTCCTGATAATGATGGGCATTGCTGCTTATTTCATGTCGGGCGAAGGAAGAAAACGACGTTAATTACGTCAATTTATAAAAGGGCATTTAAACCCTTTTTATTATTTAAAAGTGACTAAAATCGTTGACATTATAATAAAATTTGTCTTATTATTACCCTATGCAATGTTCTTGCGGAAAGGATGCCCAATTTGAGCTAAGGGGTGATAGCGAGGTATGGTATGTGTGCGAATGTGGCAATGAATGGCAGGATTACTGTCATACCTGCGGTAAACCGCTAAAAGTAAATGAAGATTTTCTTTGCTCAACTTGTGGTGGATATTAAAAGTACTTATGTACTTTTATTTTTTTATTGCAGAATCAAAAAAATAAAGTATAAATAAAACAAGAAACAAAATTAAAAATATGGACAAAAATCTCACAAAGACACAAGAGTTGGAACTGTTATCATCGCTAGAATCCAGAGCAGAATCTCCACTCAAATTCGGATACATTGGAGATGGATACGAAAACTGGGTAAGAATCGCCGAAAAAAGTCGTGAAAATAAAGACTTGGAATTTGAAGAAGACCTTTTGAAAAAAGATTCTCTTCCTTTTATTTTTAGAGAAATAAACAACGACACCGATACAGTAAATATTATTGACTTTGGTTGCGGAGATGGTATTCCTATGCTTCCAATTTTTGAATACTTGGCAACCTTGAATATCAAGAATATAAACTACATTCCAGTAGATATCAGCCAAGCAATGCTAGAAGGGTCAACCAGGAGTATCAAAGCAAGATTTGGTTCTATAAATATGACACCGATTCTTTTTGATTTTGAAAAAGGAGAAATCATTGAAAAGATATTACAGATATCCAGGAATAAAAATACCCATAACTACTTTTTCTTACTGGGGAACACCATTGGAAATTTTGATAATACCGAAAAGGTTCTTTCTAATTTAAAGATGTCTATGTTTTCCGATGACCATTTGATCATCGGGAATCAAATATCCAATCTTATAAATACTTCCAAAATAATAAAGTACTACCAAGAAAAAGAAAAGTTTGATTTCTTTGTCCGTATACTACAAAACTACGGCATGCGATGCCAACCGAATGAATACACTGTTAGATGGAACGAGAAGAAAAAACAGATAGAAGGATTCCTAGTCCTAGAAGAAGATAAAAAAATAACCATTGCCGAAAGAACGCTAAGCTTTGAGAAAAATGAAGAAATACTACTTTTCATAAGCAAGAAATACATTGAAGAAAGCATCGTAGAAATGCTTAATAAGGCAGGATTCCGAATTGATTTATTCACCACTAATAAGAAAAAAGACAACTGCATAATATCTGTATCACCAACGAGATATAGATCATAAAATATAAAAAAGCGCTTTTAAAAATCTACTTCTTTTTTCTTTTTCTACTTTTATTATTGTGATTCTTACACCAATCTATTATCTTTAACCAATGTTTTGCTTCATTACTCATAGTATCCACTATATCTTTGTTTCATATTTGTTAAAAGACTGAAGTGTATAACATGTGAGCCAGTACAGGGTATTGCAAAATTTTAATAGTCATGGTATAAATAATGCAGAGGCATCAAATGCCCCATTCTCGATCAATAAAAGACATCGCTCGATGTCTTTTATTTTTTTGTTTGACACTAAAGAAATAATCAACTATAAAAGAGGTATGAGTGACGTTTGCAGAAGTGAATGTAAGCCAACCATTGACCAAGAGACTGGTGAAAAAGTACAGCGTTGTGAATGTGGTGGCAAGGCTACGTTAAAAATTGACTACGAAAAAAACGGAAAAGTACAGTTCATTTGTGAGGAATGCGGAAAAAAATATGACGCATGTTGCTACAACTGCGGAGAGATTCTTTACTCAACATACGACCTATCGTGCTCTTTGTGCGGAAAAGCAGTTGCAAAAGCAACACCAAACAAAAAATTTGCAGCGCAAAAAGAAATAGCTGTAATGCAAAGTTAATAAAGCACTTTTAGTGCTTCTTTTTTTTAATTTTAAATTCTTTAACATTGCAAAAACAATAAAAATATTATATTGTCCTATTAGGCTAAACAAGGTTTGGCAAGCACCTTGAGGGGAAAATGAAAAAAGAAGAAGTTAGTCAGGCGTGGTTTTTACAAACCATAAATGGAAAATCATTTCTTATTATTACAAAACGTTCAGGAACATGGGCAAGCTTATTTGCAGCGATAGAATGTAAAGACTCGTTTTGTGGAATCAATATTACCGAAGTAAATGGTAATTTGGATAGTCTTTTTGAAATGATAACCGAAGATGACGTAGTCACATTTGAAAATCAAAAGTGGGAAAGAAGCTTTTATTCCGAATTCTATGGAGAGATTAATACTCTACAATCATACACTATCAAATTTGCCGACGAGATAGTTGAATCAAAAAACATTCGCTTTCTTAATGAGGTGTATGATAGATTTTAAAGGAACTTGTTTCCTTTTTTTATTTATAAAAATTGTATCCCTTTCCTTTAAATGTTGCTTCTTTTATTGCAAAAAAATAAAAAATGGTATAATTTCTTCATTAGTGGCTAAATTATTTTAGCAAAAGCACTTTGAGTGATTAAAATGGATTTAGAAAAAATTAACCAAGTATGGTTTATGCAGACTACCAACAGAAAGTCCTATCTGATTATCACTAAACATGAAGGAAGTTGGGAAAGATTTTCTGATGCTATTAAATATGATGATTCGCTTTACGGAATCAACACTTCCGACTCAAGCGAAGTCACCCAAACCACTCTGGTCAATCTCATTGAAAGAGTTTGTGAATATGATAAATTATCCTTCATAAATCAAAGATGGGAAAGACCTGATAGTAATCTGGGTAAAGGAATTGACCCTCTTACCAGCTACACGATTCAATTTCTTGAAGAAGATATTGACTCAAAAGATATCTGTTGCCTCATAGAGGTATACAACAGAAGCAAAAGGAACAATAGTTCCTCTTTTTGTTCTATAAAATTTGCTCTTGTTTTAAAAAGGATAATCTATCCTCACTTATGCAATTATATATATACCACCTAAAACTTCTTTCTTTTAATTCGTTGCTACCTAAAAAATATCCATACAAAACCTTATCTACAAAACTTTCTCCATAGTCCCAGAGACTAGCAAAATCAACAGCAGGATCATCTATTTCCAAATGATTAAAATTCAGAACACCCGAAATGATACATTTTTTATAATCTATTATTATATGTTGTTCATTAAGCTTTCTGTGAGAAAGAACAAACTTGTATATCTTTTTTCTTTTTTTTGAGAAATCATCTAATAATTTTTCCAAGTATTTAATATCTTTTTCGGAGATTTTTTTCTTTAGTGTACAAATTTTTTTCAGCGATAAATCCAATACATCTTCCTCGTCCGAACCTTGTTTGATACCATTTTTTCTACACATAGGAAGGGAAGAAGAATGTAGTTCATTTAGAAAAATAGATAATTGATTGGCAATTATATCTTGCTCGTGCAAATTAAGTTTTTTAAAATTTTCTATACTTAAACATTCTCCATTAATATAATTATATCCAGCAAAATCTTTTTTCTCGGGTATATATGTAAAATTAGATATAGGTAGAGTTATATTAGGTGACAAAAATAAAGACATGTCTATTGCTCTTATTAGATTATTTTTTGCCTCAATATTCTTAGGAAATACAAAAACAATCTTTTTATCTAGAAATACTAAATCTTTATCTTTTTGCTCAATTACTTCAATTTTTTTGCCCGCTACTTCGGGAAAATTGCTACTTATTTTTGATAGATAAATATCTTTATTCATACAAAAATTCTAACCCATTTGCACAAAATAAACAATTATCTTTTTTAATTCCATTACAATTTTTATATTTTAAAACACAAAAATAGTTAATACTGCATAACTATATTTTCAATTAAAAATAAACTTGATATAATTAGTTTAGTTAATTAGTTAGCTTAATCTTAAAAAATAATAAAAACATATGAAAAAAATATCAAAAATCATATACCTTGCGCTTGTGAGTGCAATAGTAATCCCACAGATTACCTTGGCGGATTGCGACTTAACAAAACTTTCTCCCATAAATTATAGAGAGAAAAGTGAGAATGTTAGAAATATTCAAGATTGTTTAAAATCATTGGGCTATAGTATAAGCCAATCAACGGGATACTATGGACAAGAAACAATGAAAGCCATCAAAGATTATTATGCTTTGTGGTATGGGAAATGGAATGGGCTGCGATTAGGTAATCAAGGAATAGAAAAATTAAAAACTGCATTGACCAATATTGTTAGTGGTCCGAGTAATATTGGCGATTTTAGTTATGCCAAGTTTAAATCTAATAATGAATATCTAGAATATATAAAAAATGTATCGTCATCTAACTATTATTATGATGATCTGCAAATAGCGGTCCCAGTTGCCCCAACTGCTCCAACAGTTGATAGCAATGCAGCTGGCAACACTCAAGAAAAAACAACTGTTGAAAGATATTCTTCAACTAATACACAAGTTTTGAATATAGATGAGCCAGATATTGCAAAGACTAATGGTGAAACAATATTCTATAAACATTATGTAAGTACAAATACTGTGTGCCCAGGAGGAGTAAAATGTTTAATGCCATCATATTCTACGAGCCAAATAAGCTTAATCAAAGCGCTACCAGCCGAAAATATCTCTAAAGAAAGTAAAATAGATATTCAAGGAAGTTATTATAGTGCTAATAATTTGTTATTAAGTAATAAGGTTTTGGTTTCATTAGAAAATAAAAAGATAACAGGATTTGATATTAGTGATACAAAAAACCCAAAAGAAAAATGGGTTATTAATGTTGAAGAAAATAGTTCAATTAGTGACGCTAGATTAAAGGATGGAAAGATTTATATTATTACAAAAACATATTTAAGGAATGATAGTATTTGTCCAGTCCCTCTATTACAAAAAGATAATAGCACCATCCCAATTAATTGTACCGATGTATATTATCCAAACAAGGAAGGTAAAGCTAACACAAATTATACTGTCATTTCAATAAATCCAGACAATGGATCTATATTTAACAAAATATCACTTTTGGGAACATCTGACTCAGATATTTATATGTCCGAAAATAATTTATATGTTTCATATAATTACATTGAAGACAGGGTAAGCTATTATCTAAATTTTTATAAAGAAAGATGTGGCGATATTGTTCCCAGTTCTTTAATTGAAAGAATTAAGCAGATATCGGAATACGATATCAGTAATTCTTCAAAATTAGCCGAATTCAACAACGAAAAGGTAAAATTCTTAAATGGATTAACATCCGACGAAAGATTAAGAATAAATAACGAAATCAACAATAGACTAAAAGATTATTCAGAAATTCATTATAGAGAATTAGAAAAAACAGCGATAGTGAAAATTGATCTAGAAAGCCTAACTATCAAAAATACTGGAGTAGTCCCTGGAAAACTCTTGAATCAATTTTCAATGGATGAATTTTCTGGAAACTTGAGGGTTGCAACAACAATTGGTTCAAATTCCGAATTTAATGTTGCTTCAAAAAATGATGTTTATGTAATGGACGGAGGGCTTAATATTATTGGCAGTGTTAAAAATCTAGGTACAACCGAAAGAATATACTCTGTGAGATTTATTGGAAATATCGGATACCTCGTCACATTTAGACAAGTTGATCCATTCTATGTACTTGATTTATCAAACCCAACTAATCCCGAATTAAAAGGAGAATTAAAAATACCTGGATATTCGTCTTATCTTCACCCAATAGATGACTACACTATACTAGGAGTTGGAGAAGAAAACAATAAAGTAAAACTATCTTTGTTTGATGTTAAAAATCCATCAAGTCCTACCGAAATAGCTAAATATTCACTAGACGAATATTGGACCGAAGTAAACACAAATCATCACGCATTCCTAATTGATAAGACTCACAATGTTTTCTTTATTCCAGCTTCTAACGGGGGATATATCTTTTCTTACAAAGATAATAAACTATCACTAGCAAAAACTATTGCCGATTACAATGTTAAAAGAGCAATATACATAAATGATAATTTATATATTCTGGGTGATAATAAGATAACAGTGTTAAACGAAATTAACTGGCAAAAAATTGGAGAACTTGATTTAACAAAATAAAAAAGACAGGTCGCAAGACCTGTTTTTTATTTTAAAAACAAGATGATATAATCGTTATATGAAAAGAATAATAGGACATCTAGATATGGACTCATTTTTTGCATCCCTAGAAGAAAGGGCTACTCCCAGTTTCAAGGGGAAGCCAATTGTTGTAGGGTCGGATCCAAAGGAAGGCAAAGGAAGGGGTGTAGTTTCAACAGCTAATTATAAAGCACGCGAATATGGCATTCGTTCTGCGCTTCCAATATCAAAAGCATGGCAATTATCCGAAAAAGCAAAAAAAGAAGGCAAAGAGGAGGTGATTTTTTTACCATCTAACTTTGATTTATACGAAAGAAGTTCCGAAAAAATACTGAGTATAGTAAAAAAATATTCAAGTAAAGTAGAGCAGGGAAGTATTGATGAATTTTATTTTGACTTATCAGATAATAACCTTAAAAAAGCCGAAAATATTTGCAAAAAGATTAAGCAAGAAATAAAAACTGAAGAAAAGATTACTTGTTCTATAGGTTTGGGTCCCAACAAGTTAATTGCAAAAATAGCGGCAGGTAAAAATAAACCAGATGGTTTTTTAATTATAAAAGAAGAGGAGATAGAAGATTTTTTAAATCCACTTCCAATAAGAACGATTCCCGGAATAGGTAATAAAACAGCTCAGATATTATATGATTTGAAGATTGGAACAATTAAACAATTAAAAAAGTATTCATGCGAAGAATTAAAAAAAATACTACATTCTAAAACTGGAGAAGATATTTACTTGAAAGCAAGAGGAATAGATAAAACACCGATAATAGAATACAGGGAAGTAAAATCAATTAGCGGTCAGATTACCTTTGAAGATGATGTGTCGGATATAGTAATAATTACCGAAAGATACCTCAAGCATAACGAAGAAATATTTAATCGTTTTAAAAATAGTAATTTTAAAAAATTTAAGACCTTAACAATAACTATACGTTTTTCGGATTTTAAAACTATATCTTCGGGAAAAACTTTTAAGGATGCCCTAGGAGAAAATGATATAAAATTATTAAAAAAAGAAACTTTAAGATTATTGCTTCCTTTTTTAGATAGAAGGAAAAATCCAAAAATGAAACGTATAAGATTAATCGGAATAAGATTAGAAAATTTTGAAAAATAAAAAATTTACAAACTGATATAGGAATTTTTCTATCATTAAATAGTTTTACAAACAATTAAATTATAGTTATAATGTATGTATATTTTTATAATCAAAAAAAACTAAAAAATGAAAAACAGCTCAGAAAAAATAGAAATTGCCAAGTGTCTCCAATTAATTGAAAACGAAAAAATTGTAGCATCCGCGAGCAATCAGATAAGATCAAAAAAATTTGAAAATAATACCTTGCCTTATATGATTACTCTGCCGGCAATGTGGCTGTTGATAATCTGTGTCAGAATTAAAAAGTTTATTTATAAAATATTAGGACTAGGTAAACCAAAAATAAATTCCATATTCTTTGATGGATTAGGAAAGTCATCACGCAAGGTGAAAGAATATGCATCATCATGGAAAGCATTAGATATTGTATATAATCATCCGTTTTCTTATGCAAAAAATCTTACCAATATAATAGACGAATACTACTGGAACGGTCTGAATTGCCAAGGATTAAGAAATCGTAGAAAATTAATAAAAGAAGAATTAAGAAAAGCTATTCTAAAACAAGCCGAGAATAAAGAAGGGGAAGTAAAAATCATATCCCTTGCATGCGGATCGGCTGAAGTATTGATTGAGCTGATTGCAGAACTAAAAGAAAAGAACATAAAAACAAAATCTTTGCTTATAGATATAGATGAAGATGCACTTAAAAGAGCTTTAATTGTAGCAAAGGAATTTGGTGTAGAGGAATTAATAAAAACAGAAAAAAATACTGTTTACGCGATAAAAGATATTTCAAAAGAATTTAATCCTGATATAATTGAGATGATGGGATTTTTAGATTACCTAAAAGACGAAGAGGCAATTAAAGTGACAAAGTTAATCAAAGAATCTCTTAATAAAGATGGATATTTCATTTCGTGTAATATTAACAATAACCCCGAAAAGGAATTTTTAACGTGGGTTATTGATTGGCCAATGGTATATCGTAATCCCGAGGATTTACTAAATCTAGGGATTAAGGCGGAATTTGAAGATAATAAAGTAATATACGAACCATTAAAAATTCACGGAATCCTTATATCCAAAAAATAACCTATGGATTTTTACGCCATATCAGCTCTTATAAATGCAGTAACTAGCCTTACTCTTGGTTGTTTTGTTTTTTTTAAAAATAAAAGAAATCTCACAAATAATACTTTTATTCTTTTGAGTTTCTCGGTTTTTTTCTGGTCTGTATTTTATTTTCTGTGGCAAATCTCTAATACTTACTATGAAGCACTTAACTATACCAGACTTCTCTCTATAGGATCCACTCTTATTCCAATATTCTATCTTCATTGGGTTTTGTCGTTTTTAGAAGCCGAAGATAAGTTCTCAAACTTTGTTCTCTTATTTGGATATACAATTACAACTGTATTTCTAATTTTTTCATTTTCTCCATATTTTGTACGCGATGTGGAACCAATGATATTTTTTCAATATTGGCCAAAAGCAGGTTTTTTGTATACTACCTATCTTATCACATCATATATAGGTCTATTTGGTTATGGTGCTATTCAACTACTAAGAGAATACTACAAGACAAAGGGATTAAAACACTATCAAATAAAATATATTCTTATTGGAACTGTTTTTGGATTTTTGGGTGGAATAACTAACTTTTTTTTATGGTATGATATTTTAATTCCTCCTGTAGGAAATGTAGTAATCTCTCTTTATGTATTTATTTTATTCTACGCCATGATAAAATTTCGGCTAATGGACGTAAGAATCGTGGCAAGAAAAGTCTTTATATATATCGTCATATCAGCATTTGCTTATAGTTTTTTTTATCTCTTAATACTTTTTTATAATACTTTTTTTGGAGGAGTATTTAACATTGGCTCATATGCTTTTGGATTAATAGTTGCTCCTTTTTTTGTTTTAGCTTTTTATAATGCAAATAAAATCACAAGAGGGTTTGCCAATAAGTATATTTTTTCATCTCTTTATAATTATCAGGAAACTATTAGCAAACTCACCGAAGAACTCACAAATCATATTGATCTCAATATAATTACTAAGCTAATTGTCACAACAATAAAAGATACAATTGAAATAGAAGAAGCAAATATATATTTAGTGAATAACAAAACACTTCCATTAAGCTACAAAATAGCAAGTACTAGTGAGAGTGGAAAAAATAAAGATAAAATAAAGACTATTAAAAATAATTATCTAATAGATACCTTATCAAAGAATCAAAAAATATTAGTCGGAGAAGAACTTGATTTGGCAGTAAAGGAAAATGGAAACAACGAGACAAAGCAAAAATACGAGAATATTATTGAATATATGAAAGAATTAAAAGCATCTGTGATTTTACCTCTAGTTGCAAACAAAAAACTCATCGGAATAATAACTCTTGATTCAAAAAAATCTAAAGATCCATACACCAAAGAAGACCTAGAATTATTAACTGTATTATCAAATCAGGCAGGCATAGCCATAGAAAACGCTAGACAATACAAACAAATTAAAGAATTTGGAAAAACTCTAGAAGAAAAGGTTTATGAACAAACCAAAGATATTAAACAAAATAATCAATATCTTCAAGAATTATTAACAATGAAGTCTGATTTTTTGAGAGTCGTAAGCCATCAACTAAACACACCTTTATCTATTATAAGAGGCTATTTTTCAATGATGAAAGAGGGGGATTATGAATCCAAAAAAGCCTTACCCGTGATTGAGGCTGGACTATATAGAATTATAAATACTGTCGCCGACTTCTGTGATGCCTATAAAATGGAAGGGGAAAAAATGAAAACAGAACCAATAAAAATGGATATTGATTTGGCAGTTAAAGCAGTTGTAAAAGAAAAATTAGGCTATGCTAAAGAGAAGGGGCTAAAATTAACTATATTGCCACCAAAAGCAAAGCTTCCTGATGTATGGTGCGATCAAGAAAAAATCTCAAGAGCTATTGCAAACATAATAGAAAATGCTATTTCATATACAAAAAAAGGGGCAATAGAAATATCATACAAAACAATCAAAGATATGCTAGAAGTGTCAATAAGAGATGAGGGCTCTGGAATAACCAAAGAAGATAGAGATAAAATATTTCAAAAATTCTCAAGAGGAGAAAAAGCCCCAAGTATTCATCCAGATGGATCAGGACTTGGGTTATATATTGCAAAAAAAATAGCTGAAGGTAATGGGGGAGATATAACATACGAAAGCAAAGGTGAAAACAAGGGTACAATATTTAGAATCACTATTCCTATTTATAAAAAGCAAGATAAAAAAATAAAAAGGAAATAGAATGCTACATTGACAAAACTAGTAATATATTGTAATTTATAAGTATAGCTTTTTAAAAAAACCCAAGGAGGAGGTCTGATTATTTGACGATTAGTTAGACCCCCTTCTTGGAATACTATTTTTCAGGAATGGGAGGCACTTTTATGATTATGAACGAAAACAAATTCAACGAAATTTTTGTCAATTGGGACAAATTGATAACCGATGCAGTTGGATGTGATATGGAAAAAAAGGTTCTTCTCTACATACTGAAAACTTGGAATATTCCAAAAAACAAACTCTATGAGTTTATTGTTGAAAACGAAATAGAGCGCAAAGTTTTGGAAAAACTCGCCAAGAATGGTCCCATAAACAGAACCTCTATTTCGTTTGTAAAAGAGGTTATTATTCATGGACTTGAGGAGTACGTAAGACAACTTTTTGAACAGGGCATAAAACCCTGCAAGCTAGAAGTAGAAAGTGATCCTTTCCTAGACACTTGTAAAGAAATCAAGTATAAGGGATGGTTTATAAACTTTCCGATACTTCCAAGAACACGACTATTTTAGCATCTTTAATTATAAAGATGCTTTTTTTACAATTAACTCTTCTTATAGTACAATACATATAAAAATGTATTTATTTTTTGACACAGAAACAACGGGATTACCTAAAAATTGGAAAGCGCCAGTGTCTGATTTGGATAACTGGCCAAGAATGGTTCAAATAGCATGGATTATGTATGACAACTCTGGTAATGAAATAATTGCAGAAAATTATATCATAAAACCAGAAGGATTTGTTATTCCAATAGAAACATCACGAATTCATGGAATAACAACACGACGAGCATTGCAAGAAGGAGAGGATTTGTTAACAATTCTTACGCAACTTAAGGCTCTAATGGATGAATCAAGAACTTTAGTCGCGCATAATATTGATTTTGACGAAAAAATTATTGGGGCAGAATTTTTAAGAAAAAACATCTATAATCCAATAGAAGAAAAACAAAAAATTTGTACTATGCATAGTAGTGTTGACTTTTGTGCCATTAAGAGCAAATACGGATACAAGTGGCCAAAACTATCAGAGCTACATTACAAGCTCTTTGAAGAAGATTTTGACGATGCTCATGACGCGGAGACTGACATTAGAATTACTGCTAAATGTTTTTGGGAATTAAAAAAAAGAAAAGTAATATGACAAAAAAAGAGATCCAATCTATTTTTCAAAATCAAAAAAAATATTTCTTTTCTGGAAAAACAAAAGAAATAGATTTTAGAATTGAATGTTTAAAAAAATTAAAGGAAGTTTTAATCTCAAATGAAAATTTGATTTACGAAGCTTTGTATACCGATCTTAAAAAATCTCCCACCGAAAGTTATAACACCGAATTTGGAGCAATAATAGAAGAGATTAATTTTGCAATCAAAAATATTAAAAAATGGACTAGGGCAGAAAAAGTTAAAACCCCTCTCTTACTAATGCCTGCAAAAAGCTCTGTATTATCGGAACCCTATGGCGTATGTCTTATAATTGGAGCATGGAATTATCCTTTTGCTCTTTCGTTTTGCCCTCTTATTGGCTCAATTGCAGCGGGAAATTGTGCAATCATAAAACCATCTGAGGTTGCCCCCAATAGCTCAAAAATAATTGCCAAAATTATACAAGAATCTTTTAACAAAGAATATATTTCCGTAATTGAGGGAAATGCCAAAACTACGACATTAATACTTGAAGAAAAACTTGATTATATATTTTTTACTGGAGGCACCGAAATAGGAAAAATTATCGCCGAAAATGCTGCAAAAAAGTTAATTCCTTATACTCTTGAATTAGGAGGAAAAAGCCCTTGTATAGTAGAAGAAGATGCTGATATAGAAATGGCTGCAAAAAGAATAGTTTGGGGTAAATTTCTTAATGCTGGACAAACTTGCATAGCCCCCGACTATGTTCTTGCAAATAATAGAATAAAACCTCAGCTTAATTTTGCTATCAAAAAAAATATCATCAAATTCTATGGAAGTGCTCCAGAAGAAAGTCCAGATTATCCAAGAATTATAAATAAAAAGCATTTTGAAAGACTTGAGAAATTAATAAAAGGCAATATTCTATTTGGAGGAAAAACGAAAAAAAACGATTTATATATTAGCCCAACAATCATTGATAATGTAAAATGGAGTGACGAAATAATGAAAGATGAAATTTTTGGTCCGTTATTACCCATATTAGAATATGACTCACTTGCGAGCATTGTAAAAGAAATAAACGATCGTGAAAAACCATTAGCTCTATATATTTTTGCGGAAAATAAATGGGCTCAAGAATATATCATTAAAAATACTTCCTCAGGAAGTGTCTGTGTCAATGCTACAATATTGCAAACAGTAAACCCAAATCTTCCTTTTGGTGGAGTAGGAAATAGTGGAATTGGTAGTTATCACGGAAAACACTCCTTTGATACGTTCTCTCATAAAAAAGCAATAATGAGTAAAAGTTCTTGGCCAGAGTTAGATATTTCTTATCCCCCCTACAAAGGAAAATTAAAAATACTAAAAAAAATTTGGGGTAATAAATAATTATTAAAATAGAATGCAGATCAAAGCATCTTCTTTTCCTATATAGTTTTATACAAAATTAAAAACCACTCAGAAAAGTGGTTTTTAATTAGAATCTAGTGACGTAAGTCTTAAGTGGGGGAATACCATTAAAACATATTGCACTATAACTTGTAGTATAAGCCCCTGTTGTTAAGATGTAAATTTTATCCCCTTCTTTTAGATTTTTATCTAGTTTATACTTATTATTTTCGTAAAGTATATCCATACTATCGCACGTGGGTCCCGCTATAATATACTCTTTCAAATTATCATCATTTTCATCCAAATCACCAGTTGCAGAAGTTTCTGTAAAAATAGGATATTTTATAGCTTCATCCAATGTTTCTATTAATCCTCCAAATTTACCAATATCAAGATACAGCCAACTGTAATGATTTGCGATAGATTTTTGAGATATTAGCACAGCTTCGGTGACAATTACTCCAGAGTCTCCAGTGACTGATCGTCCTGGTTCTACGATAATTTCCGGAATATTATCACCAAAGTCTTCCTGCAAAAATCTAGTCACTTCTCTAGCATAAATCTCTATATTATTTGAAGGTTGGAGATAATCAGAAGGAAATCCCCCTCCAATATTTATCATCTTAAGTTCAATGTCGGCCTCAGAAAGAGAATCAAACATATATTTGCATTGGGCAATAGCGTTATCCCATTGTCCAATATCTCGTTGTTGTGAACCAACATGGAATGATAACCCATAAGGCTCTAATCCAAGTTTTTTTGCTCTTAATGCTAAATTAAAAATGACATCAAGATGTGCTCCGAATTTTCGTGATAATGGCCAATCAGCACCACTACCATCACAAAGTATTCTAAAGAAAACTCGGGAACCCGGAGCTTGTTTCGCAATTTTGTTTAAGTCACTTTCAGAATCCGTAGCGAACAATCTAACCCCTTTACTGTATGCATAAGCTATATCCTTCTCCTTTTTAATAGTATTTCCGTAGCTCATTCTTTCGGCAGAAATCCCTAAGTCTAATAATTGATTTAATTCAAAAATTGTTGCTATATCAAAATTTGATCCTCTATCAGCTAATACCTTAATTACCTCAGAGTTAGGATTAGCTTTTACTGCATAATAAATTTTTGCGTAAGGAAGATTTTTTTTCAATTCATCAAACTTCCTTTCAATTCTGTTTAAGTTAAGAACTAGAAATGGCGTTTCTTTATCCGCAGAGAATTCCTTGATTTTTTGAAAGTCTCCAGGGTCAAGATATCTTAAAATGTTTTTACTCTCCATTTTTTTATTTTTAAAATTTGTAATGATATTTACAGATTATATTACTATTTTCAAAAATGTAAATATTTTTACAGATTGACAATAGATAAAATTAGTAATAAACTTTTCAAAGTTCTTTAGAGGTTCAAAAGATGAGAATTAACTTAAGCTGCTATATAAAAGGAAACCTACACTACTTTTTGGCTATAGCTGTAATGGTTTTAGGAATTCTTTGTCCCTACTATTACTTTAAAACGGAAATAAGTGCATTTCTTAATCTACTATTTCTTTCTGGATGCTTTTATTTTGGGCAAAGGTTTGAAGAAAATTTTCCAAAATTATTATTGCTAGCAATAGTAATTGCAACAACCACTATAGTTGGTGTAGCCAATCTGGTAGGAATTAAAACTTATCTCTTTCCGTATGGTGTTTTTTATGGAACAATTCTGATTTTTATAGGCACCATATTCTTTGGTAAAAAAGCTATCATGAAAAGATAGCTTTATTTTTTAATGAATATTATTAAAATATATTATAAAATATTCTATCACACTTGACAATAGTGGAATTATGAGTATAATAAGAGTATGTACTCAGGTACAGTATCGCAGTACAACTCGGTAAATGACCGATTGAACATGAGTTCAATTGAACCAGAAGAATGCGAATCCTCCAAAAAAAAGGGAGGAAAAAGAAGGGTATCACTCAGCAAACTATCTGCCGAGATGGGTATCAACTATTCTGGAGTTCTGATTGACTCAAGGGTTGTGCAGCCGATTGAGCACTTTTGGCCCAGAGCCACCTAAACGCCTTACTTTTATGTTAAGGCTTTTTTATTTATTGACACGGGATACTATTTATTATATAGTTGTAGCTAGCAATTTAAAATTGCGTAGAGGATTGTATGTCAAAGCTTTCCAGAATTACTCGGCAAAAAAGAATTGGCAATCGCAAAGCCAAAGAGACCGGACTTCCACGACCATATACAAATCAGGTGTGTGAAAGAAAAAAATGAATTATCAACAAGTTCAACAAATGAGAAACGCCTTTCAAAGAGAAGCTGTTCAAGAAAGAATGGCAATGAAAAGATTCAAAGACTTTTCGGATCGGATACATAGAAAAAAGTAATAGACCAATTGGTCTTTTTTTATTTTACAAGTTTGATGTATAATAAATGTAAAATATGATAAACAAAAAGAAAGATACCGAATTAAGAAATAATCTTCTTTCTGGAGACTGGGTTATTATCGCTCCAGCTAGATCAAACGTTCCTAGGGGGAATAATGAATGTCCTTTTTGCTCGCTAAAAGATCAGGAAGAACCTGTTTTAATATACAACAACGGAAAGGTTGTAAACGATAAAACCAAATGGACCACTATTGTGATTCCTAATAAATATCCAGTCTTTACTCCGTTCGCAAACGAATGTTCAAGCGAGAAAGAAAGTTGCTTTAAGATGCGAACACCTGGTCATCACGAGTTAGTCATTACATCAAATCATGATAAAAATATATCCGAACTTCCAATAAAAAGAATAAAAGAAATATTCGACTGCTACCAATCAAGAATCCAGATTCTCAAAAAAAATAAACTTGTAAAATATATTTCAATTTTTCAGAACTGCGGAGAAAAAGCTGGAGCGAGCCAAAAACATCCTCACTCACAAATAATAACAATACCTTTCATAGATAAGGAGCTACAAATGATTATTTCCAATTCTAAGGATTACTTTGAAAGGAACAACAAATGCCTCCACTGTGAAATAATAGAACGAGAGATAAGAGACAAGCAAAGACTAGTTCTAGAAAACAATACCTTCATAGCCTATGTGCCATACGCACCCAAATTTACTTTTCAAATAATTATTGCTCCTAAAAAGCATAGAAGTCTTTTTGAAGATATTGCAGAAGAAGAAAAAATAGACCTAGCCGATATACTAAAAAAAGCAATAAACAAATATAAGAAAAAACTCAACGACTATGCCTATAATTTCTTTATCTACAATTCGCCAAACGACAACAAAGACCACAGCTTCTTCCATTGGTACTTAATATTAATTCCACGAATAGGATATATGGGAGGCTTTGAAGTGGGGGCTAATATGGAAATAATAACCAGATACCCAGAAGATCAAGCAAAAATACTAAAATAAAAATATGAAAAATAAACTAATCATTGCTAATTGGAAAAGTAATCCAATAAAAAGAAACGATGGTGAAAAATTGCTTAAAAACTTAGTACAAACAATAAAAACAAACAATAAGGTAATTATTTGCCCACCAACTATCTTTTTGAGCCATTTTTTGAACCTTTTCAGCCCTTATTTTCAGTTTGGTGTCCAGAATTGCTACTCTAAGGATAAAGGTCCTTATACTGGCGAAATTTCGCCTAAAATGGTACAAGATATTGGCTGTAAATATGTTATCATTGGACACTCGGAACGAAGGAGTTTATTTAACGAAACAGACGAAGATATTAACCTCAAACTAATTGAAATACTCAATACTACAAAAATAACCCCGATTTTATGCATAGGCGAAAGTAGGGAAGAAAGAGCCCAGAAAAAAACTTATAGCATTATCAAACAACAAATTAAATCTGACCTAAAGAATGTTGATAAAAACAAGATTAAAAATATAATTATTGCGTACGAGCCGATATGGGCGATTGGAACTGGAATATATGCTCACGAGCAAGAAATAGTAGATGCTAAGAATAGTATAGTAAAAATATTGTGCGACATTTATGGTGATATCGGTCGCAAGATAAGAATAGTGTATGGAGGAAGTGTTAATGCACAAAACATAGAGTCTATCCTAAAAAACGCAGACATGAATGGAGTGCTTGTGGGAGGCGCTTCACTAAAACCAAAAGAATTTTCTTTTATTGCAAACTTTAAATAAGACATAAATCAAAATAAAAAGAACTCTACAACTAGAGTTCTTTTTATTTATATTTTTTGTATCAAATTATTTACAAATAAAACCGCTAAATCATTAACGGTATCTAGGTCAAAAAACAATAGTGAAATGCGACAACTTTTGTCGCTCAAGAGCACTGCCATGCAAAATTTTTTCTCACCGATCCACCTATAGTGGCAATGTGTATGGAAGAATTATTCTTTCCAGACTTTAAAGTATCTGGTCTTCTAGACCTCATACAACTTATCAAAGCTTGCTCAGAAACTAGTGCGTTCTTATTCATTAATTGTCCTGACTCAAAAAAAACGAGCCAAAAAAGAATATATCAAAAAGAAAATTTTTCGTCAAGACTACCAAAGTAAATAATCAGAATCAATAAATACTAAGTTTTCTTTATTGCGATTTTTTTGGTTTTTAATCCTTTAAATCTTTACCACTATGATATTGTCTATGGATATCTCTCAATTTCTTATTTGTGACATGTGTATATATTTGGGTAGTGGCAATATTTCTATGACCCAAAAACTCCTGAATAATTCTAAGATCAACGCCTTGATTCAAAAGATCCGTAGCCATACTATGACGTAAAGTATGTGGAGTTGTAAAATATGGTATATTGGCAAGCGTAGCATATCTTTTAACCAATCTTTCTACAGAACGAGGCGTTAAACGGGCATCTGAGCCTTTTCTTCGTCTATAGTTGATAAACAATGCCTTTTCTTCGTCTTCTCGTGTTTTGAGATATTTTTTAAGCCAACTCAAGGCACGTTCCGAAAAATAGACAGTGCGTGGATGATTTCCTTTACCAACAACACCAATTTCTAAATCTTTTTTATTTTCTATGTTTCTAAATTGCTCACGATTTAAGGCAGTGAGTTCAGCTATACGTAGTCCAGTTGAAAATAATATCTCTAATATAGCTCGGTCACGAAGTCCATCATTATTATCAGTATTAGGTGCAAGTAATAGTTTTTCTATTTGATCTAATGTTAAAAATTTAACAGTTTTTTCTTTTGCATCTTTTGGTAATTGTATCTTATCGGCTGGCAAAGCAATGATATCTTTAGCAGCAAAAAATGACAGGAGCGACCTCAGAGCTATTAGGTAATAGTTCTGGGTCAGCTTTGATAGGATTTTACCAGTCTGATGATCCTTAAACCTAGCTAAATATAAACGATAATTCCAAATATCTTCGGGTGTTAATTCATGAGGCTTAAGATTTTCTTTGTGGGTGTTGATAAGCCAGTCAGTAAATTTTTTGAGGTAGCGGCTATAGTTTTCTTGAGTTTTAGAGGAGAGACCTCTTTCAATTTCACAATAATCAAGAAAGTCGGGAATATGCTTGATTATAGGCTTGGGGGAGTTTTCCATAGGTTTTATTGGTATTACAAGGTTTTTTATATATATTACGTCGCTTAACCTACATTGTACGACATTTAAGATATACTTATGTATGGGGTTTTAACCCCTCTCTACTAATTAATACTGGTATCTTCTAAACTATTTCTTTTTTATATTTTATTATTTTTATTCCCCTAAGTCAACTGAATATTTTTCTATAGAAATTATCTTATAGAAACATCCAGAAAAAATAAAAATTTTCAAAACTAACAACCTCTTATATTGCTATTTTTACCAGAAGCCATTTTGTGCCTTCGTTTTTTTGTATAATTAGAAAATAGCTTTATCAGTCCCCCAAATTGATCAGTTTTTGCAATCGCCCAAAACTACGTTAATGCAAAAAAGACATTGACTACTTGCTTCTATAAAAATATTTCCCTATCTAGTATTAAACTAAATTTAGTTTATGCTTGACATATCATTAAATTATTGTATTTAGGAACATGCTCAAATATAATAATTCTAATACCTTGTTAATTTTTTAACGAGTTTTTTTATAACACTAAAACACTAAGGAGTCACAAATCTTATAATGACTACTCCAGTACCACCTCTTCCTCCATTTAAATAACTACCAGTATATCCCCCACCGCCACCGCCACCACCTAATCCATCAGTACCATTTGAGCCAGCAGCATTAAGGTTTGCATTACCGCCACCGCCACTGCCTCCAGCTGCTGCAGAGCCATTGTTCATGTCACCACCGCCACCGCCACCAGCATAATAAACCGAAGTACCAGTGATTGAATTAGCCAATCCAATCCCTCCGTCTCCACTATTTGAAGCTTGACCCGAGCTAATTCCAGCACTACCTGCTCCACCACCGCCACCATGGTTTCCACTAAAACCAGAATTATTATAACCTCCACCACCAGCATTTCCTCTTGAGGCTGTACCCCCAACCGCAAGGGCTCCATTATTAGACATTCCAGCTCCTCCACCAGAACCTCCGTTTCCTCCATCTCCGTAATGTGTAGATCCATATCCGCCACCCTCCGATACTATATCAGAAAAAGAAGAATCTGCTCCTTTCAACCCGCTAGCTGCCATCGTAGACCCACCCAATCCACCCGCACCAACCTGCAACGAATAACTATTTCCAGGAGTGACTGGAAAGTTGTTATTAAAATAGTATCCCCCTGCGCCCCCTCCCGCACCAGTATTTCCACCACCGCCACCACCACCAATAACCAATAATTGAATAGAAGAAACTCCTGCGGGTGCAATCCAGTTAGTGGTCGTGGTGGTATTTGCAGTAAGTTTAAAAGTGTTTACGGTATCACTTCCAGTTGTGTATTCATTGCAATCCAACCCTGTCACATCAACACAAGCACTAGCAGTTCTACTTGCACTACAATTAACATCTGACCCGTTTTCACGACATATCCAACTTGAAGTAGTTCCTATCGCTGGAAATGACGGAGTTGAAATTAATGTACCAATAGTACAAAACGTATTTGTCCCAAAACCAGAAGAGGTTGCATAAAAAGTTTTATTAGCTGTTCCACAGATAGGGACAACCGCATTTGTAGTATATAATCCAGTTGACGAATTAAAGCTGTACGTAGAAGAATCAGACATAATAGCATTAATAATAAAAGTATTACCATCTGACCAATATGAATAATATATTCCGGCTTTGAGATCTCGCGCATTGACACTATTACCAAGAGCAGTATTTACTTCAGAAGAACAATTACTTCCAATAAAACAAGGAGTGTTTGAAATTGGATACACAGGATTAGATGTATTGTATATCAATAATGATTTTACTATTTGATTGATATCCGCTTTTCGTTTAGCATCATTTGCATTATTAGTTGCTCCCGTTATAGATAAAATAAGAATACCGGCAAGAATACCAATAATAGCAATTACTATCAATAATTCTATCAAAGTGAAAGATTGTTTATGCATATGGGATATTTTATCACGAAAATAAATTATTGTTAATATTAATCTGTGTATTTTTTACTTGAATTTTTATTCTAAAAAATATATCTTTTTTAATGGTACATATGAGTCCAAAATGTAACAATGGTTCAGGTACAAATTGCATAAAGTGCAACAACCAAGTCAAGAAAATTCCATCCATTTGCCAATTGGCTTGTGGACGAGAATGTGAGGACCCTCCTCACAAAACGAAGCAAATTGTTTTAATTTAAAACCCGCTTTCGCGGATTTTTTTTATAAAGGCATTGTTCCATGTTTTTTAGGCGGGACTCCTTCCCTCTTCATAATAAGCCCCTCTAAGCATTTCATTACTAGCTTCTTGGTATCTCTCGGATCAATTATCATATCAATTTGCCCAAGTTTTGCCGCCTCAAACGGATCTAAAAATTTTTCCCTGATCTCTTCTATTTTTTCTTTTTCAGTTTTACTAGGATCTTTACTTTCAGTAATCTCTTTTTTATAAATTATCTTTACTGCTTGTTCTGCTCCCATTACCGCTATTTGTGCCATTGGCCAAGCTACGACATAATCGTATCCAAGCCCCCTAGAAGCCATTGCGATATATGCACCTCCAAAAGCTTTTCGTAAAATTATACTAATTTTTGGAACTGTCGCTTCGCTATATGCATAAAGTATTTTTGCTCCATGTCTTATTATCCCCTGATGCTCCTGATTTGTTCCTGGTAGATATCCAGGAGTATCAACAAGATTTATAATCGGAATATTAAAAGCATCACAAAATCTAACAAATCTGGCTACTTTATCCGAGGCATCAATATCTAATACTCCAGCCATATATTTTGCCTGATTGGCAACAACTCCAATAGTGTTATTACAAATTGTTGCAAAACCAATAACTATATTAGGTGCAAAATTTTTATGAACTTCCAAAAAAGAATTATTATCAAAAATTTTTTGTATTACTAATCTAACATCATATCCTTTTTCTTTTTCTTCGGGAATTATCTCAAGAATATCTTCAATTTCTTCGCACTCCGAATCTATATCTGCGAAATATTCTTCCGAATTATTTTGAGGTAAGTAATTTAAAAGATTTTTAACTTCTTCAAAACAGTCTCTTTCTGTTTTTGAAACAAAATGGGCACAACCACTTTTTGAAGAGTGTACAACCGAACCTCCAAGTCTTTCAAAATCAACATCCTCTCCCGTCACACTCTTTATCACGTCTGGTCCAGTAATATACATTTGGGAAATGCCTTCTACCATAAAAATAAAATCCGACAATCCCGGTGCATAGCATGCGCCTCCTGCTGAAGGTCCAACCATTACACTAATCTGAGGAATCACCCCCGAAGCCTTTACCATAGCTCTAAAAATTGACGCATAACCATCTAAACTAGATATCCCCTCTTGTATCCTTGCTCCACCAGAATCAATTATTGCGACTATCGGACAACCTGTTTTTTGAGCAAGTTCAATGATTTTGACTATTTTCTTTCCATGCATTTCCCCCAACGTTCCACCGCTACGTGAAAAGTCTTGACTATATATACAAACCTGCCTATTGTTTATTTTTGCAAATCCACTAATTACACAATCTCCTGAATATTTCTTTTTATCTAAGCCAAAATCATTAAAACGAGTTTCAACAAAAGGATCTAATTCAACAAAAGAATTCTCATCAACCAGAAGCCCTATTCTTTCCCAAGCATCAAGTTTCCCCTTCTCGTGTTGTTTTGCGCTCAAGGATTGATCATTCTTTTTTGCATTAAATAATTTTAATCTTTCTAATTCTTTTTCAAATTTCATAAGTTATTTTTTAATTTCGTTAAAATATAATCTTATATTTTCAATAATCTCTTCCATTATTTTTCTATTATCAATGATAACTTTTAACTCATTCGCAATAGATGTTGCCGTATTAGATATATCACTAGGAAAATTACAAATATTAGTATTGATACCTATACCTATTACAGAGCTTATTTTATCTCCCTTAACAATATTCTCTGTAAGAATACCGCAAAACTTTCTTCCATTTATATAGACATCATTTGGTAATTTTATCATTGGCTCAAGAGCAAAGTTATTTTTTATAGCAATTGCAACCGCAAACGCAGAAAGCATTGTCATTATTCTTAAATCATTAATATTTGCTGGTGGCATAATTATGGAAAAATATAACCCTCCTTGAGGCGAAAACCAATTTTTGTTCTTGGTCCCGTGTCCATCCGTTTGTTTCTTTGCCACCACTATCGTCCAATAATCACAATCAATAGCAAGTTCCTTTGCTTTAGTATTAGTGGAAGGAATATCCTCAAATTCAATTACATTTAAGCTCATATTACTCTAAAATAACTAATACCTCTCCTTCTCTTACGCTCTGAGAAGGCTTGACCATTATTTTCTTTATTTTTCCATCATTATCGGAGATAATTTCGTTTTCCATTTTCATTGCAAGCAATGTTAATATTTTTTGTCCAGTCTTTATTGAATCACCGCTTTTTACAAATATTTCTGAAGCCTCTCCAGAAATAGAAGCCTTTATTTCCTTATTTAATAGTTGCCTTTGCTGTTTTCCAAAATCACTTATGCTGTTTTCATTTTTTTTTATTTTTTTTTCCTTTCCAAAATTAAATGATTTATCTCCAACTTTAACAGAAAGATCATCATTGTTCTCTATTATTTTAATATTATAATTTTTACCTTTTATTCTTATATCAAAATCCATATTTATATGCTTTGTCTTAAACTATTTTTCCATGAAGAATTTTTTTTATGTTTTCCCAAATTATTTCTCTTTACATTTGTATAAATATGAAAAATAAGATTTGCTAGCTCCTCTTCCTCAACAGAAGAGTGTATTGATTGATTCTTTAGCGGTCTGCAAACTAACTGATTAAGTATCTCGGTTTTCTCAATAAAATTAGTATAAAAATTTCCTTTTTTAAAATCATTATTTTTCAAAACTTCTTCAAAAAAAGGAATAGTCGTTGGAATACCTTCAATAATAGTTTCACCTAGTGCTCGTTTCAATTTAATTATGGCTTCATCTCTAGTCCTTCCCCAAACTATTAATTTTGCTAATAGCGAATCAAAGTATGGATATATACTTTGACCATCATGAAGAAAACTATGTACAAATACACCCTGCCCTTGTACTGGAATAAATTTTTGAACGACACCTGGTGTCGGTTGAAAATTCTTAGAAGGATCTTCAGCATTTATTCTTACTTCAATAGCCCATCCATTAAAAGAAATATCTTTTTGTTTTAAAGATAACTTGTCCCCTTGAGCAATTTTTATCTGCTCCTCTACTATGTCTATTCCCGTTATTGCTTCTGTGATTGGATGCTCAACTTGTATTCTGGGATTAACTTCCATGAAGTAAAAATTTTTATCTTTGTCCATCAAAAATTCTACTGTTGCTGCTCCTTTATATTTTACCTCTTGGCATATTTTAGCAGCCCATTCTCCCATTGTTTTACGCAAATCATTATTAATAAATGATGAAGGTGCTTCTTCTATCAGCTTTTGAAATCTTCTTTGAATTGTACAATCTCTCTCCCCCAAATAAATAGCATTTTCCCCATCGCATATCACCTGAAATTCTATATGTCTTGCTTCGGGAAGATACTTTTCCAGAAAAAAATCTACATCAGAAAAGCCCATTGACATTTGCTTTTGAATACTCAGAATAGCAGCAAATAATTCTCCACTTGTTGCTTGTCCATTAATAACTCTTATTCCCATACCACCCCCTCCTCGTTGCGCTTTTAGTATAAATGGTGGTTTTATTCTTTTTGCGGCATCTAATAGTTCTTTCTTCGTTTTAATTGTAGAACTACTAGCATCTAATGTGGGCATGCCAATCTTTTTTGCAATCTTTTTAGCTTCTACTTTGTCTTCAAACTTTCTCAAAACACTATGATTAGGACCTATAAATATTATTTTATTTTTCTCGCATTCCTGTGCAAAATTAGTGTTTTCGGCTAAGAAGCCGTATCCAGGATGAATCGCATCTACTTTTTTTTCTTTGGCTATTTCTATTATTCTTTTTATATCCAAATACCCTTGAGATCCTTCTCTTTCCAAAAAACAGTATTCGTCAGCCAATCTTGTTTCAAAGAAATTATCCTCCATGCCTTTTTGTGGGCACAAAGCTATAGAGTGAATACCCATTTCCTTGCAGGTTCTTATTATTCGTAATGCAATTTCTCCCCTATTGGCAATTAGAATTTTATTAATTTTCATAAGATAAATTTCTTATTGAATCCATTAATTTTTCAGTAATAATAATACATATTTCTTTATATTCATCACTTGTACTATCCAGCCATCTTGCTTTTTCAAAATAATCTTTTAAATCTAATGGTTTTCCGATTGTAAAAGAAATATTTCTTTTAATTTTCATCTTGCCTCTCGGTGGAAAAAGCTCATAGGCTCCATCAATACGGGCTGGAATAATCGGAATTCCCGTTTCAAGAAAAAGTCTTGCTACTCCCCATTTTCCACCCTGTATTGTTCCATCAGTACTCCTTTTTCCTTCTGGATAAATAATTAAAGAATATCCATTTTTAAGGTGATCAATAGCTAGCTTAATAGCGTTTTTCTTTGAAGCTTCATTATGTCTATCAACTCCGATAACTCCTCCAAAAAAATATAAAATATCACGTAATATTGCTAAAAATCCTTTTCCTTTATCTATTTGTCCTATAAAAACAAATTTTCTAGGAACACAAGAGTAAGCCGAAATTATTATATCAAGATAGCTTTGATGATTAGATGCTAATATAAAGTTTGTTTTTGGAAAATTCTCCGTTCCTTTAACTCCTTTTACAAATAGTATACTTACTATTGGAGCCAAAAAAATCTTACAAAAAAATGATGTTAGTGTATTCATAGTGCTACTTCAATAAATCACATCCTTTTTCAAATAATTTTTCGGCACCAAAAATCATTTCCTCAATTACTTCCTTACAGGTTTTAATTTCTTTTATTCCCCCTGCGTCAATTCCTGATAATATTGGCATTAAATCTATATTTGCTGAACCCTTATTACCTGCGAATCTTTCGGAATTTATCTCTTCGGGAAATGGATTTTTTTCTTCCATGCTCTTAATATTATCAGTAAGTTTATTCTTAATCGCTCTAATAGGATGCCCAGTAAATCTTCCGATAACTGTGACGTCTTCGTCTGTTGCATCAATTATTGCCCGCTTATAGTTTTCATGAATTGAACATTCTTCGGTTGCCATAAAACGTGTCCCTACTTGTACAGCTTCGGCACCAAGCATAAGTGCAGCAGCAAAAGTTTTATCATTGTAGATTCCGCCTGCAGCAATAACTGGAATATCTTTTATAATACTTGCAGCTTGTGGTACTAAGCAAAAAGTAGTATTTTCACCAATATGTCCACCAGACTCTAAGCCCTCAACTACAACAGCATCCATACCACTCTGTTCCATTTTCTTAGCCAATCTTATTGTCGGCACCACTGGAATTATTTTTATTTTGTGTTGTTTAAAATAAGGAGCAACAGGCAAAGGATTGCCACCCCCAGTGAAAACCACTGGAATCTTTTCACTGATTATAACTTTTACTAACTCTCCAACATTAGGATTTTGCATCAACAAATTCACACCAAAAGGTTTATCAGTTAAATCCTTCGTCCTTCTTATTTCTTCAACTAACCATGAGGGAGATGCAAATCCAGATCCAATAATACCGAGCCCTCCTGCATTAGAAACAGCTGCTACAAGATTTGAATCCGAAACACCAGCCATCCCTCCTTGAATTATTGGATATTTAATATTTAATATTTTTGTGATTCTATTATTTTCAAACATATTTTTTAAATATATTGAATTAAAGGGTCTTTTGATAAAATCTGATTCGCTTGCTTCACCAATTCATTCATTAATTCTCGTACACTTATAATTTTCTTGATTCTAAATACATTACTTCCAGCAAAGACAAGTCCATTTTTCATATCACCCTTTCTGGCATTTTCCAAAGCTTTTAAAATACAATATGTTTTATCACATACAGGACCGATACACCCCTCACATTCCGATAGATTAACACTTGGAGCATTATTATTCATTAGTTTTTCAACAAAAGTGTTTTTTATTGCCCTGCCCGGTAATCCAACTGGAGATTTTATAATTACAACATCTTCTTCTTTTGCTGATATATATGCCTTTTTGAATTCCTTATCTGCATCACATTCATCGGTTGCGACAAAGCGTGTTGCCATTTGAACGCCCTTTGCCCCAGCCCTGAGCATATTTACTATATCCTTTCCATCAAATATTCCTCCAGCAGCAATAATTGGAATTTTTATCTCCTTAACAGTTTCTTTGACTATATCAATAGTTTTGCGAAAAGGATGACCTTCGGGAAAGCCAAGATGCCCACCAGCGTCGCATCCCTCTATCACAACTGCACTTGCTCCAGCCTCTTCTGCTTTTTTTGCAACTTTTGCTGAAGATGCAATTATAAAAACTGGCACATTATATTTCTTTGACATTTCAAAAATGTCATTTCTAGAACCCGCTCCCTGTATAACCAAATCAACCCCTTCTTCTAGTGCAGCTCCAAGTAAATTTTGGAATTGTCCGATGACACCCATTATGTTTATCCCGATTGTTCCCTTTTTCCCAGCTATTTCTCTCGCCTTCCTGATTTCATTTTTTACTTCTTGAGGGTCTCTCATTCCCGAGATTGCTATAATCCCCACCCCGCCTTCTTTAGCAACATTTCCAGCTAATTTGTGAAGAGAAACTCTTACTGCCATTCCCCCTTGTATTATTGGAATTGGAGAAAAAATATTTCCTATCTTTAAAGCTGGTAAACTACTCATTTTTAAAATATTTCCGCCCTTCTCTTTCTGTCTAACGTCTTCAGTCTTTTTTTCTAATTCAGTTTTATCAATTATCGCAACACTAAACCTTACCTCACACTTTTTACTGTTTTCACAGTATGCTTCTCCAATGAAGTTAGCTATTTTTTCATTATACATTCCAAGCATTCTAACTCTATACTCTATTCTACTTCCTGGTAAAATTATCTCATAAAAAAACGCACTTCTTACTTGATAAGCAAGTAAATGCTTTTTTCTATTTTCTTTCCCCATTCTTTCCCGTAGTAATATTGTCCCAGTTTGAGCAATTCCCTCTACTACCAATACACCTGGCATTAGAGGAAAATCTACAAAATGACTTTTAAAATATTCATCATCTTTTGATGTTTGCTTGTATGCAACAATACTATTACTTTCAATTTTTTCTACCTCATCTACCCACAAGAATGAATCATCGTAAGGTATTAACTCCTTTATTTGTTTTTTTGTGTACAACATAGCTCTATATAGATAATCCTCCATCAACATTTATTACTGATCCTGTAATGAAACTTGCTTCGTCAGAAATAAGAAAAGATACAGTGTTAGCAACTTCTTCCGGTTTTCCAAATCTAGCCAAAGAAGTTAATCGTTTTACTGCAATTTGCATCTCTTCGGGAATGGTTTCAGCCATTCTTGTTTCTATAAATCCAGGAGCAATTGCATTTACTCTTACTCCTAATCTTCCTACTTCTTTTGCAAGTGATTTTGTAAAGCCGATTATACCTGCTTTTGAAGCAGAATAATTAGTCTGCCCAAAATTGCCTCTTTGTCCCACAATTGAAGAAACATTCACTATGCTACCTCTACTTAAAACAATCAGAGGCAAAACTAATTTTGTCACATTAAAAACGCCTGTTAAGTTTATATCTAAGACACGTTGCCATTCTTCATAAGTCATCTTAGCCAAAGTTCTGTCTTGGCATATTCCAGCATTATTTACTACCGAATCAAGTTTTTTAAATTTTGATTCAATCTGTTTCGCCATATTTTCCACTTGATCAAATTTTGAAATATCAGCAATAAATATCTCTGCAATTCCACCAGCATCTCTTATTTCACAAGCTGTTTTTTCAAGGTTAGCTTTTTGTTGCTCAATATCATTAAGAGCTATTTGAGCTCCTTGTGATGCAAGTTTTAATGCTATTGCTTTTCCTATTCCTTGAGAGGCTCCTGTTATTAAAATAGTTTTACTAGTTAACATTTTTTTTATATTTTTATAATATTAAATCTATATTTCTCTTAACCTCATCAATTTCTCTTCCGATTATTTTAATTTGATCTACTTTTGTGTCTCTCAAATATTTTGGTAAATTATTTACCATTCCTGTATTATTAAAAACCGCATCCAAATTAACCGGATTTCTACTTCCGAATATTAAACTTCTAAACACTGGAAACTTATCCGTTCTCTGAGGATGTATAGCTTCGCCAAAAATAAACATATTATCAATACTAGATAATGCTTTAAAAATATATTCTTCAGAGTACAAATATCTCAGTGCCTCATAATTACTTTTTTCTATGAGTCTCATAGCATTTTCATTTGACGAAGACTTTCCTGATTTTAGCGCAGATAGATTTAACAACAAATCATTTTCCTTAACCTCACGAGAAATATGAATACTTCCTTGATTATCAAATCCCGAATTAGCCAAATCAAATGGAGTTAATTTGTGTTTTATACACACATCAAGCAAGCCCGATTTTTGAGCTAATATTTCTATCGGTTTATCGCTAAGAGATTGGGTCGCAATTTTTATTTTTCTAACACCCACATTCTCCAAATAAGTAAGGATAGCATCCAGAAATTCCAAAGAAGTATTCTCGTGAAAATGATTATGCACTGGTTCAACTAGGGTTGGCAACACTAAAATTTTTGAATCTTTTCTTATTTCTAGTTTTGCCAGTTTTACTATATTTTCTATTGCATCTAGTAAGTCATAGTTTGCTTTCCATATCACCACCGCATCTCTATTATCAGAGGAAGCAAATTCTAGCGAATCCCCAACTCTTCTATCTTTCATAGACTTATAAGCAAATTTATTACCGCATTCGTCTTCAATAAGCAAAGCATAATAAGGTATTTTTGGATGCAAAAGACTAGGAATTACAACTTTTGAGCTGGCAATAACTTTTAATTTTTCCGTTCTTATCCTTTCAAGTTTTGAAAAGCAAAACGGACATATTGAGACAGGTTGCTGCCACTTTTTATTACAATTATTACACTTATAAAAAACCATAAACTTTGATTAAATTTTTTTTAAAATATGGACTGTCACGCTTCCCCCAGCACCACCGATATTATGAGTCAATCCTATGTCATGCTTTCTTACCTGTCTTTCTGCACAATCACCACGAAGTTGGTGAACTATTTCGTATACCTGTGCCAATCCTGTCGCCGAAATAGGGTGTCCTTTCGCCTTTAATCCACCAGAGACATTAATCGGTAGACTACCATCTCTATTTATTTCTCCAGACCTTATAAGATCTGCCCCTTTGCCCATTTCGGCAAATCCTAAGTCCTCATAAGAAATTAATTCAACCGAAGTAAAAGCATCATGGATTTCTGCTAAATCAATATTTTCGGGCTTTATACCAGCATCCTCATAGGCGATTTTTGCTGCCATTTGAGTTGCTTTAAAATGGGTTATATTTTCTCTCCCAAAAGTAAGAATATGGTCAGTAGCAAATCCCGATCCCACTACTTCAATGTCGGACTTATCACTAGAGATTATCACAGCTGCGCCTCCGTTTACCGACAAAGAACAGTCCATTAATCTTAATGGAAAAGATACTTCTGGAGAATTTTTTATTTTTTCTATTTCTACTGGTTTTTTATAAAAATAAGCTTTTGGATTAAGGGCTGCATTTTGATGATTCTTATAAGCAATAAGTGACAGATCATCCATTGTTGCACCATATTTTTCCATATACATCTGCCAAATCAAAGCATTTTGAGTTGGGAAAAGCATACCCTCTGTTTGCTCATAAACCTTTTCGGCTGCCGATAATATCCAATCAGTCACCACTTCACTCCTGTTATCAGCAAATTTTTCTGCTGCCAACACCATTACATTTTTAAAACCTTTCATTTTAAGAGCTGTCCATAGGGCAACACCTCCACCCCCACATACTGAAGCAATTTCAATTATCGGGATATTTGTTTTAAAAATATCGGACAATAAAGATACCTTATGAGTCTGATGTTCCCCACCTGCTGCACTTGAAATACTTGTAAAAACAATTGCGTCAATGTCACCCATAGACATACTCGCATCCTTTAAAGCTTCTATACTAGCCTCGTAAGCAAAGTCCCACCAATTTTTAGTAGAATAATCAAATTTCGTCATTCCGACACCTTTTATATACATATCAAAAAAAAATGAAATCTTAATTTTATGTAATAATAGTACCGTTATTTTTTTTATTGCCCAAATAAGTTGTCCCCACTAACTTTCGGTAGATGAACTGTTTTACTTATTATTAATCAACAAAAAAACAGCATACGCTGTTTTTTAAAATTAAGAAATAATTATCTAAAGTATTTAATTTTAGAACTGTTAACCAACAAGTTTGTCGGCTTACGCTTTTCTGTCACTTGTTCTTTGATAATGCTCGCCGTTAAGTATTATATCAAAAAGACCGCCTAACGATCGTCCGGCTCCTTTTCCAAAAAAACAAAAACTATAGTTTTCTAAACCAAAAATTATTTTTCTAATTTTATCAATTTCTAAATTATCACTTTTAACCATTTCTAGTATATTTAAAAACCCCTCCCGACAAGGGACACATTTATCACAATTATTTTTGTGAAAAAAGTCTGCCATTTTTTCTATGAGTGCAATAGGATTAGTTTTATCAATCTCAAAAATTTCTATTACTCCTAGACCAGTAAGCTCAATATCTATTTCTTCTTTGCTTAAAAAACTACCAAAGTTTCCACCAACTCTAAGAAAATAGTTATTCTTAGGCAAATTATTTGTTTTTTCCAAAATTTCTCTTATTGTTAGCCCATTAGCTAATTCAAAAACTCCGCTATTTTTAACATCACCACAAACAGAATAGAATCTTTGAAACTGGTATTCATTTTTGAAAATCTTTGCGACACAATAGAATGTCTCAATATTATTAATAAGTGTAGGACATCCGAATAACCCCTTCAGTTAAGTACGGTGGCTTTCTACGAGGAAAAGCGCTTCTGCCTTCAATAATTTCGCAGATTACAGTTTCTTCCCCTCCAATATATCCGACATCTGGTTTTTTAAAAACTTCTATTTTGTCATTACCTAGACTAAGAATCTTATTTAAATGTTTTTCATAATAATCTTCCCTAAGATAGAAATAGGCTTTTTTTGCTTTAACAGTATCAATGGCTATATTTATTCCCTCAATTACGTAATCTAAATAATTTTCAAGTATATATCCATCTTTTGACACTAATATCTCCCCATCAGCTCCATTGCAAATAATGTATTTATCTCCTCTAGTAGCGGTCACCATATCCCACTTTTTCCATGTTTCAAAATCTCCGCCACCCCGACCTTTTAGCTCAAGATCTCTTATTTTCTTTATTATATTTTTCATAGTTCAGAATTATACCAGCTTGTCATAATTCTTGGATAGTATTTATTCCCCAATCAAAAACCTGCCATTCGGCAGGTATCTATATTTTACCTTGATTTTATCTCCCTTTTCGTCTTTCGCGATCTGCAAAATTCTTAATTGTTTTTTCAAAATTTTCGGAACTATAATCAGGAAAAAATTCACTTGGAAATGCTAATTGAGAATATGCAGTATCCCACATCATAAATCCAGCCGAATTATGAGGATCACCATTACAGCCAGTTCTTATCAACATATCAACACTTGGCAACTCTGACGTCCACAAGTTTTTTTTGATATTCTCGTGATTTACTTCAATACCAGCCTCTTTAAGCTTACTGATACAGTCCACTATTTCGTCATCACCATTGTAAGCCATAAGAAACGTAAGGCAATGATTATTGTATCCTTTAGTTTTTTCCACTAAATCATTTATTACTATTTTTAGTGATTCCGGAAAAACCTCTCTCCATCGCCCCAAAATTATTATTCTAACCTTGTTTTCGTGAACTTTTTGCTCGTTGATCAATCGTTTAAAATAATCCTCAAAAATCTCAAATAAACAAGCTACCTCATCTTCGTCTCTTTTAGTTATATTATCAAAAGAAGCTCCCCAAAAGGTTAGGAACTTTATATTCAGCTCTAGTGCTTTTTGGAGTATTTCTTCAAACTTTTTAGCTCCATTTTGATGACCTACAAACACTGGTAGTCCTTTATTTTTTGCCCATCTTCGGTTTCCGTCGGGAATAATTGCAACGTGATTAGGAATGCTCATTTATGTATGTTTTATTCTTGATCTATTATTTTAAGAGTCTGCGCTCCTTCATTTTTAGCCGTAATATATCCAAGTGAAAAAGATAGCAAAGATACGAGAATTACTGCAACAACAAGAATAATCTGAGACTCATTGGCTTTGACAAAATTACCTATTTTTGCTAACATTTTAATTACTTAATTAGTAATGGCTGATATACATTATTTAATCAGCAAAACGAGAAAATGTCAAAAACAAAAGCCGCGGGTACAAGCCGATTGGGCAGAGACTCACAACCTAAATATCTTGGTGTTAAGCTTTTTGGAGGACAAGCTGCTAAAATAGGCAGTATTATAGTTCGCCAAAGAGGTAGTAAGTTCACTCCTGGGGAAAATACTAGAAAAGGAAAAGATGACACGATTTATGCCGTAAAAGAAGGAAAAGTCACTTTCGCCACAAAAAGAAAGAAAAACTTTGACGGAAAAACAGGATTTATAAAAGAAGTATCTGTTCAATAATCTAAGAAACAAAAAAAAGACCGATTAATTCGGTCTTTTTTTATTACTACTTCTTATAAATTCAATAAATAGTGGATGTGGCGATAATGGTCTTGATTTTAATTCTGGATGGAATTGGACTCCTACAAAAAATGGATGATTCTTTATTTCAATTATCTCAACCAAATCTTTTGCAAGATTTTTCCCTGCAACCACAAGACCATTCTCTTCAAGCTGCTTTCTATATCTATTATTTACCTCATATCTATGACGATGTCTTTCGGAGATATTATCTTTACTGTAAGCTCTTTTACTTATCGTTCCAGGCTCTATCTTGCAATCCCACGCTCCAAGACGCATAGTAGCACCATAATCTTTGTTTTTTAATAATCCTTTTTGTTCTTCCATTATGTCAATTACAGGATCTTTTGCTTTTGGATCAAATTCTTTTGAAGTAGCTCCTTGTATATTACAAACGTTTCTTGCAAATTCTATTGTTGCAAGCTGCATTCCAAGACAAAGACCAAAGTACGGAATTTTGTTTTCCCTACAATACCTTATTACTTTTATTTTCCCTTCAATTCCTCTTACCCCAAACCCTCCTGGTACAATTATTCCATCATATTCCTTTAATTTTTCAACTTTTGAACTGTCGGCTTCAAATTTTTGAGCTGAAAGCCATTCTATTACTGGCTCTTTGCCGCAAGCCCAGCAAGCGTGTTTTACAGCTTCTATTACGGAAATATAAGAATCGGTTAAGGAAAATTCTCCAGATTCAAAATACTTACCAACAATACCGATTTTTACAGGAGGCTTCTCTCTTTTAATTGTTTCTACTAGATTTTTCCAATCAGAAAAATCTTCATTTCTTGCTTTAAGTCTTAATTTTTTTAATATCCTATTTCCTAATCCCTCTCGTTCAAAATTAAGAGGAATTTCATATATTGAATCAACGTCTGGAGCAGAAATCACGTCCTTTGTATCAAGATTACAAAAAATTGATATTTTCTTCTTTCTTGGTTCATCCAAAGGAACAGAAGCTCTTCCAAGTATGAAATCTGCCTGAATTCCAGCTTCATTTAATAATCTAGCCGAAGTCTGCGTAGGTTTTGTTTTCATCTCGCCTATGATTTTTATTGTAGGAAGATACGTCACAAGAACAAATAAAGTGTTTTTCGGATTCTGTAGTTTCATCATTCTTGCTGATTCAAGAAATAAAAGATTTTGGTATTCACCAACAGTTCCCCCAATTTCAATCAAAACAAAATCACTTTTTGTTTTTTTCCCGACTTTTCTAATTCTTGAAATTACCTCGTTTGGAATATCTGGAACCACCTCTACACATTTACCCCCAAACTCAAGATTTCGTTCTTTTTGGATAACGGATAGATACACCTTCCCAGTAGTCATATAATTATCGCTTCCGATATCTTGATTCAAGAATCTTTCATAATTTCCAATATCTTGATCGCATTCGGTACCGTCGTCCGTCACAAAAACCTCCCCATGTTCAATTGGATTCATTGTTCCAGCATCAATATTTATATAAGGGTCTATTTTTACAGCAGTCACCTTAAATCCTTTGCTTTCAAGTATTTTTGCAATAGAAGCAGTAGCAGCACCCTTTCCAACACTTGACATAACTCCTCCTGCAACGAAAATGTAATTTACCATAGTTTTCTCTAATTAAAAAGAAGAGGCAAAATCTCTTCTTATTCCTCACAGACAACAACTTTTACTTCAGTTTCGAAGCCGTGATCTAGTTTTATTTTTATATTATAGTCGCCCTTTTGTTTTATATGATCATCCATTTCTATATGGTTTTTATCAACACCAAATCCCATTTCATTTAGTTTTTCAGCAATTTTCTGACGAGTAATAGACTCAAAGAGCTGTCCTTCGTCTCCAATTTTAACAGCTATTCTCACTTCCATTCCTTTCATTTTTTCTGCCATTGTTTTATTATCGGCAATATTTTTTTCAATTTTCACCTTATCGGTTTTAATTTTTTGCTCCAAAGAAGAAATACTATCTTTTGTAGCCAACACAGCCAATTTTTTAGGAAGCAAGAAATTTCGGGCGTATCCACTAGGAACTTCTTTTATCTCGTTTGCTTTACCTATTTTATCAACATTCTTTAATAAAATAACCTTCATTTTTTTATTTTATTAGTTTTTTAATTTCTTCCAAAGCTTTATCAAATTGGGGATCTTTGTCTTTTTCGTAATCACTCTCGGTTATCGTCACTTCAATATCAGGTTTTATTCCAGTATCCTGAATTCTTATTCCACTAGGAGTGAACCATTTTGCAATAGTGACCTTCACGCTTGAGCCTCCCGCAAAATCAACTACTTTTTGTACCGTTCCTTTACCATAAGTAGTTTTTCCTATTATCATAATCCCCTTATTATCACGAAGGGCTCCAGCCATAATCTCTGATGCCGATGCACTTCCTTCATTAACCAAGATTACCATTGGTACATTTTCTAATCCACCATATCCAGAAGAAAGAATAGACTTTTTATTTTGAAATTTATCCTGTTCGGTATAAATTATTGCATCCTTTTTTAGAAACCAACTGATAACCTCCCTAGTTTGATTAACTAATCCTCCAGGATTATTTCTAAGATCAAGAATAATTCCATCCATAGTGGTTAATCTTGGTATTTCTTTTTTAAAGTCAGCGTATAAGTCCTCCGAAAAATGATATATGCTCAAAACAGCAATTTTTTTTCCTGCTTGTTCTTTTATTTCTACATCAATCGTAGGAACCTTAATTATATCTCTAACAATTTCAATATCCTTTATCTTAGAATCTCTTGAAATAGTAAGCTCTACTTTTGTACCTTTATCACCTTTTATTTTTCTAATCACGTCATCAACGGGCATGTCGGCAATAGATTCTTTATTAACTTGCAGTATAAGGTCGCCCGGTAAAATTCCCGCTCTTTCGGCAGGCGTTCCTTTAATCGGAGCTATAACTCTTAATTGTCCATCTTTTGACCCAACCTGTATTCCTACACCACTAAAGGAACCCGCGATATCATCTTTAAAGGCAATTGTCTCCTGGGGGTCAAAAAATACAGTATATGGATCATCTAGTGACTTTACGGCACCAGCAATTAGTCCGTATGTCATTTTTTCGGAATTAATTTTGTCGGAATCAACAAAACTGTTTTTTAATTCCCTTATAACATCACCCAACAGCAATAAATCCACCCCCGATAAACTTTCTTGAGCCGAATCGTATTTTTTCTGCCAAATATATTGATTAAAATAAAAGCCCCCTAAAAAAGATGCCGTCACAGCAATTAAAACTACGACAACTATTGCGTAATTAATCTTATTCCAGTTTTTCATATTAATTTTTTACTTTATAACCTCATTATACAGAATAAAATCAGAAATGCAAAGAATACTAAAATTTAACAAAAATCAGTCAAAAACACGGGTCCCCAATAAATAATTCCATCTAAAATCTATTATTTTTACCTTTATAAAACTCCCTATATCATTTTTGCCCACCAAAACTACTGCACGTCCAGAGTTTGTTCTAGCAATATAAGTTTCGTTTCTTTTTTCAACGACTAATACTTCAAAAATTTTTCCGATATATTCTTTATTTTTCTCCTCATTCATATTGTGAAATAGATCAGTAAGAATTCTTGACCTTTCTTTCTTTATTCTATCAGGCAAGTCCTTTAATTTTTCATCAGGAGTATTTGGTCTATTAGAAAACTTAAAAATATGGATTATATCAGGCTTTACCTTATTTAACATATTAACAGTATCTAAAAACATATCTTCTGTTTCTAGTGGATGTCCGACAATAATATCTGTAGAAAGTATGACATCACCAAATTCATTACGAAATTTTTCTACTATTTCAACAAAATCATCTTGCTGATAGCCACGTCTCATTTTTAAAAGTAATTCATCACTCCCAGACTGAACAGGAATATGTAAAAACTTGTAAAATTTCTCGTCATTCATTTCTCGCAGCAGGTCGCCAATTATTCTTTTTGTCCATCCCGGATTCATCATTCCGAGTTTTACCCTAAAATCACCTTCTAGAGATTTTATTTCTTTCATTAAAATTGGTAAATCTTGTTTTCCATTATCAAATCCATAAATAGCCAAATCCTGAGAAGTAAGCTGAATTTCCTTGAAGCCATTTTCAAGGAAATGGTTTATTTGGATTAGTAGATTTTTTCTATCAAAAGAAATAAGATTTCTTCTAGCAAAACGAGTGACGCAATAACTACAACAACCAAGACACCCTTCGGAAACAGCTATTATCGCTGATACCGAATTAGTGGGTCTTTCATTCCTTATAAATATAGATTTATCAAGTTCGGTACTATCAAACATCTCAACTTTTCCTCCATCCAAAACTATATCTACCACCTCGTTTATTTTATCTATATTTGTTGGACTAAGTATTCCATCCGAAACCTTGCGACATTCGTCTTTCATTGATTCGGGAAGACATCCGCCAAGTATAAGAATCTTTCCGCTCTCTTTTAATTCTTTAGCCTCTTTTAATATTTTGGTTGAGGTAGTATCCACCACTCCACAAGTATTTAACACAACAAAATCAGCTAAATTTATTTCATTGACTTTTGTGTGTTTTTCACTCAAAAAAATATCCATCAGAGAGCTATCAGAATGGTTTAGCTTACATCCGTATGTTTTGATAAAATATTTCATTGTTTATTTTTACCAAATATATGAACCTTTTGCAAATAAAAATAGACAAAGGAGGAGTATGGTTATAAATATCAAAAAAACGAACTGTTTCAGTCAAACAAAAGCCTTCTCGTCCTGTTTGGGGTTAATATATAAAAAGAGATACTTTAAAAAGTATCTCTTATATATGTGCCCCAAACAGGACTCGAACCTGTGACCTTCAACTTAAAAGGTTGTTGCTCTACCAACTGAGCTATTGGGGCAAAGGGGCTATAACACGAGTATTATAACCCATTTTCGCGTAATTGTTCAAGTATTTCTTTTTGTTTCTTAGAAAGTTTTTGCGGAACATCTACGATAAGCTGTACAAACAAATCCCCCCTTCCAAATCCATTGAAGTGTGGAATTCCTTTTCCAGAAATTTTCAGTACCTTTCCAGATTCAACTCCACTAGGAATTTTCATTGAAACTTCCTTACCATCTATTGTTCGGATGTCTATTTTATCACCCAAAACTGCTTGAGAAAAGGTAATTACTTTCTTAAGATAAAGATTATCTCCTTTTCGCTGGAATTCGTTATGAGGTTTTACAAAGATTCTAATATATAAATCCCCGTAAGCTCCACCTCTTTTCCCAGCATCACCTTTCCCTTTTACCTTAATTATTTGGTTGTTGTCAACCCCTTCAGGAATTTTTATTTTTATCTTTTCTTCTCGTTTTATCCTTCCCTCTCCATGACAAACATTACATGGAATTTCAGGCTTTGTACCCTCGCCATTACATTCTGGACAAATACTCGTCTGAGTAAAAGTTCCAAAAATGGTCTTCCTAAATTGCTGAACGTGTCCAGTACCACGACAAGAGAAACATTCTTTTACATTTGTACCCGGCTCGGCTCCTTTACCATCACACCTCTCACATTTTATAAATTTCGTTATTGGGATTTCTCTCTCTTGTTCCGATAAAACAGATTCCAATGTAATTTCTAGCTCTAATTCTAAATCATGTCCCCTTTTTACATCTTGAGGATTTCTTGAATTAGCACCAAAACCACCACCAAACATTTCAAAAATATCTTCAATTCCACCAGCACCAAAACCACCCATTACATCCTCCCAATTTACATTTCCATTAAATCCACCGAATCCCTCAGCTCCTCCACCTGGCTGCCCGCCATTACCAAAAACAGTTCCGAATCTGTCGTACTGAGCTCTTTTATCTTTATCAGATAAGATTTGATAAGCTTCGTTTACTTCTTTAAATTTCTCTTCATTTCCTCCTTTTTTATCTGGGTGATACTGATGAGCGAGCTTATAATAAGCCTTTTTAATCTCATCGGGAGAAGAAGTCTTAGAAACTCCTAAAATTTGATAATAATCCTTTTGCATTTTTTTAAGAAAATAATGGCAAAGAAATTTGCCATTATCTCCGTAATCAGTTAAAACTATTTTTCTTCGGTTTCGGCTTCGCTAGCACCTTCGGGTCCCTTATCTCCTTCATTTTGAGAAGAATTTTCGGGAGTTTGTTGTTGCTGCTGCCCATATATCTGGCTTCCGATTTTCTGGATTGATTCGGATAGTGAGTCTGTTGCTTTTTTTATCTCGTCCATACTATCACTATCTTTTACTTTTTTCAATTCCTCAAGCTTCTGATTTACTTCATTCTTAATATCATCAGAGACTTTATCACCATTTTCTTTTAGAGTTTTTTCTGTATTGTAAATTAATGAATCTGCAATATTTTTAGCCTCTATTAATTCACGTTTTTTACTATCTTCTTCGGCATACTTTTCGGCATCCTTCTTCATTTTTTCAATATCCTCCTTAGATAATCCAATAGATCCTTGAACTTTTATTGACTGAGTTTTTTGAGTAGCCTTATCAAGTGCTGTCACAGTTAATACTCCGTTCGCATCAATATCCAGCTTAACCTCAATTTGAGGTAATCCTCTAGGAGCAGGTGCAATTCCGTCTAATACGAACTTTCCAAGAGATCTATTGTCATAAGCCATTGGTCTTTCTCCCTGAATAATGTTTATCTCTACAGAAGGTTGATTATCTACGGCAGTTGAAAATACTTGAGAATTAGAGGTAGGAATAGTTGTGTTTTTTGCAATCATAATAGTATTAACATTACCCATAGTTTCAATACCAAGTGAAAGTGGCAATACATCCAAGAGTAATACACTTTTTATGTCCCCCTCAGGAGTTCTTCCCTCTTCTTTTGCGGTTAATATTTCCGCTTGTATTGCAGCACCAATAGCTACAACCTCTTCTGGATTAATTGACTTGTTAGGTTCCTTACCGAAATATTTTTGAACGGCATCCCTTACTGCAGGAATTAAAGTTGTTCCTCCAACAAGCACAACCTCTTCAATATCAATCGCCTTCATCTTAATTTCTTTTAAGATTGCATCTACTTTTGCAATGGATTTTTCAATCAAATCTCTTGTCATTGTCTCAAACTGAGTTCGCGTAAGCTTGTAATCCAAATGTTTTGGACCATTTGCATCAGATGTAATAAAGGGCAAATTGATCTGTGTCTCCAATGCACTAGACAATTCTGTCTTTGCTTTTTCTGCAGCTTCTTTTAGTCTTTGAAGTGCCAGAGGATCTTTGGACAAATCCATACTCTGTTCTTTTTTAAATTCTTCAAGTATCCAATTTATTATTCTCTGATCAAAATCATTTCCCCCCAAGTGAGGCTCACCGCCAGTTGCAAGAACTTCTACAACCTCTGGAGAAACCTCCAGAATAGTCACATCAAAAGTACCTCCTCCAAAGTCATAAACTAAAATTTGCTGATCACTCTTTTTGTTAAATCCATAAGCGAGAGCAGCCGATGTAGGTTCGTTTATTACTCTTAAAACCTTTAAGCCCGCTATTTCACCAGCCGCTATAGTTGCCTTTCTTTGAGAATCATCAAAATTTGCTGGACAGGTTATTACTGCATTTGTTATGTCTTCTCCAAGTTTTTCTCTTGCATCTGATTTTACTTTTTGTAAAATCATTGAAGAAATCTCAATTGGTGTATACCACTTGTCTCCCATTAATATTTCAACACTATCATCTTCCTCCCGTTTTCTAGTTTCAAAAGCTAATAGTTTTAACTCTTTTTGTACTTCAGGATCAGAATATCTTCTTCCAATAAATCTCTTAACAGCATAAACAGTATTTTTGGGGTTAGTAATAGCTTGTCTTTGAGCTAACACACCAACAACCCTTTCTCCTCCTTTTGTTAAGGCAACTACTGATGGAGTCAAAATAGAACCCTCTCTGCTTTCAAGAGCTTTTGGTTCACCATTTATTATTGATGCATATTTGGTAATAGCAGTACCCAAATCAATTCCTAAAACTTTTGCCATATTTTTATCTTAAATTATTTTTATATCAGTATTTTATTCTTTTAGCACTCTCTTGTCAAGACTGCTAATTTTATTTACTTATCTTTACCTTTGCTGGTCTAATAATTCTATCGTTTATTTTGTATCCTTTTTGTAATTCCTCAATCACTATTCCCTGTTCGGCATCTGACTCTACTTCTTCCACAGCTTCACATGTCTCAGCATTAAAGGGTAGTCCTATTGTTGCTATTTCTTGTATTCCGATTGATAACAAAAAATAATCAAGCTGTTTTTTTATTAATAGTAATCCTTTGATATTATTATCATTTTTTTTGTCATCTGGTATTGCCCTTTCGGCAAGATTAAAATTATCCAACACAGGCAAAAGCCCTTCAAAGATATTTTCTTTCATTGAAATACTTAAACTTTTCAATCTTTCTATTTCCTCTTTTTTATAGTTTAAGAAATCAGCTTCAGCTCGTTGCCATCCAGTAAAAAATTCTTTATTTTTTTCTTTAAGTTCATTTATTTCTTTTTCCATTAAAGAAATTTTTTCATTTTCGTTCCTCAAAGTGTTTTCTTTTTTATCGTTTTTGATTTCCTTTTTTACTTCTTTTTTCATATTTAAGTTAATTCGCTTAGTATTCTATTTAAGTGCTTTATTAAAGAAATGTTTTTACCATAATTCATTCTCTTTGGTCCTATAAGTGCCACATTGGCGATATCTTTGTTGTTTTCGTTTTCAATTCTTGTACAAATTATGCTTACATTATCTGCTTTAAGTATTGGTATCTCTTCTCCGATGTAAATTTTTATGTCTCTTTGAATTTGTAAGTCTTCTATTTTTTCCTCAATATCATCTACAAGATGTAAAAACTCGGAAATAAAATCTCTTTGTGTAAATTCTGGCTTGTCAACAATCTCGTCTAATCCCGACATCCAAGAAAGTCGGTCATTGGGATAATTCACAATAATGAAACTTGAGGAAAGTTCCGATAATGTTTTTGCCAAATCGCTCGCCATTCTAAAACGATCTTCCACATCTCTAGCTACTATCTCTTCAATCATTTTTTCAAACTTTTGCTCTTTTTCTTTTTCAATCTCTAAAAGCATTTGATCTACAAAAAAACGATATGCTTTATCGGTTGGAACACGTCCCGCGGATGTATGAGGTTGCTCTAGATAGTCGGCTTGAATGAGGTTCTGCATCTCAATCCTTATTGCCGAAGAACATAAACCGAAGTTATACTTCTCCGCCAAAAAACCAGAGCTCACCGGCTCGGCTGTTCTGATATATTCCTTCATCAGTGCCTTTAGTATTTTTGCCTGCCTTTCGGTTATCATAATATTTTATTATCAAAATTATAACACTCTTTTTTTATCAGTCAATACCCATGATTGCCAAAATAAAAAACGGCTACATTGCCGTTTCGTCTAAATAATACTTATTTGTCATTTTCATATCTTCATCAAACTCATATACCATCGGCACCCCAGTAGGTATCTCAACTTGCTCAATCTCTTTGTCATCTAATTCTTCAACAAATTTGATTATTGCTCTTATACTATTTCCATGAGCTGATATTAGTACTTTCTTGCCACTTTTTATAGCTGGAACTATATTATTATCCCAATAAGGACGAACTCTTTTTTCGGTATCTTGTAAGCTTTCAGTCATTGGAATTTCTTCCTGTTTTAGATCCTTATACTTAGGATCATTCGTTGATGATCTCGGATCTCCTTCTTCAAGTTCTGGGGGTCTAAAAGCGTATCCTCTCCTCCATTGCATAAATTGTGTTTCTCCGTATTTATCCCGTATTTCAAATTTATTCATCCCCTGCAAGGCGCCATAATGCCTTTCATTTAGCCTCCAACTGTATTCTATCGGAATACTCAATTCCATTTCTTTTAACACTATCTCCAGAGTCTTGATTGCTCTAGACAAAACAGATGTAAATGCCATATCAAAAACATATCCAGCCTTTTTAAGTATTAAGCCGGCTAATCTCGCTTCTTCAATACCCTCAGGAGATAATTCTACATCTGTCCACCCCGTAAATATGTTTTGGGCATTCCACACGCTTTGCCCATGCCTCACTATAACTAATTTATACATCTTATTTTTTCTTTATTAATATTCTTATTCTTTCCGAAATATTTTTCCTTCTTTCTTTATCGCGCAACACAGTAATAACTGCTGGGAGTAAAGAAATAAAAATAATTACTGCGATAACAGGCAATATTATTCTATCAGCATCAGGAATTATTTGTCCAAAATAATAGCCAGATACTGGAAGCAATATTGTCCAAATAACTCCTCCCAAGATATTATACACGAAGAATTTTCTGTATCCAATTTTTCCAACCCCAGCCATAACTGGTGTGATTGTCCTGATTATTGGCAAAAATCTAGCTAGTATTATTGTTTCCCCTCCATATCTTTTAAAATATTTTTCGGTTCTTTCTATATGCTTTTTGTCCAAAAAAAATGAATCGGTTTTTATGAAAATCTTAGGTCCATATTTATTTCCCAAATAATACCCCAAAGCATCGCCTAGTACTGCAGCAATTAAAGACACAATGATAGTAGTTTTTAAATCCAAGAATCCAGTTGAAGCCAAAAATCCCGCAGTAAAAAGAAGGCTGTCTCCAGGAAGAAAAAAACCTAATAGTATTCCTGTTTCAGAAAAAACCGCTAAAAATAAGCCAATATATCCTGCTGTTTCAATTATTGATATCGGGTCTAAAATATTCATTCTTTTTTAGTTTTAAACTTCCTTCTCTAATGATTTTAAAGCCATCAACAAAAGAAACTATAGTTGATGGTTTTTTGTTTAATCTTCCTGCATCTATATACAATGCTTTATCCTTAAAATAATCAAAAGCTTCTTCTATTGTTATAGATGGTTCACATCCCTGTATATTTGCGCTTGGGGCAACAAGTGGACCTAATTTTGATATCGCCTTAATTAACCATTTATCATCAGGGATTCTAAAAGACAATGCCTTTTTGTTTCTATATAGATATTTGAATTTAGTATCATTGCATCTAAATATCGCTGTTATTTTACCAGGCCACATTATTTGAAGCCATTTTTTTTCTTCTTTACTTAGCTTAACCCCAAATAAAGCAATATCTCTTAAAGACGATACTAGAATAATAAAAGGCTTTTCTTTGTCTCGCTTTTTCAGTTTATAAAGATTTAGAACTGCCTTTTTATCTAATGCAGGGACAGTAATACCATAGATTGTATCTGTTGGAATAACAATCGGTTTACCCGATGAATACGCCTTTGCCATTAAATCAATTTCTTTTTTTCCTAATTGTTTTGTCATCCCCTGTATTATATCAAATATCGTATAAAAAAAGAAACAAGATTAATATCTTGTTTTTAAATAATTTGTTGCTTTGGGTGGAAAAAACATATTAACTTTTTTCCCTCGGCAATTCTTTTTTGAAAAATACTTTTCTCTATTCTGTATTTCAGGATACCTGATTTCTCTCTCCAGAGAAAGATCAAAAAAATGCAACATAAAGAACAATTCTAACATAAAGACCTCCACAAGGCTTCTTAATACTTTGTAATACTAGTTAAGATAAAAATCAACAAGATTAGTCACATTTGATACCTGTATTATATAAAAAAGAGGTAGTCACCTCTTATGCATCAAACTTTGAAACAATAGCTTGAAGATTTTCCCCAATGCCAGGAATAGAGAACAGAGCATCCAATCCCCCGTTCGCTTTTATTTGTTTCCATTCTTCTTTGGTTCTGTCTGCGTTTTCGGCTTGAACCCTAACCGAATCTGGAGCAAAAGCAACTTCTTCAATCGTTAACTCAGGAGTAGGGTCTAAAGTTGTGATTTCGCTCAACTGTATTCCCATCTCCTCAAGCTGAGAAATGATAACTATCTCTCTTACTAAATCTGATTTCAATGTTTTTCCGATGTTTATAGTTGTCATTTTTCCTGACATATTATGATTATAAAATATATTAAATAATATGTCAATAAAAGTAAAATAAAAAAGGCAATTTTGCCTTTCAAGCACTTTTCCAAGAGAACACTCTAGAAAAGAACAGTCTGTCCGCAACTCGCATATCCTTCCTGTGTGCAATTTTTCTACGTAGGCAGAGGTTTTTTAAGTACCATCGCGAAAATTCTTCACTTGCACCAATCAACGCATCTACGTCAGTATCCAAACTGTAATGGAATTCGTTCCTTCTAATCCACAATAGGCACCAGAAAAGGAATATGCCTCGGTTCCAAACACTCCTCTTTACTTGCCGAAGCCTTAACCTCAGCAGAAACAACCTAAGGTTCATGCCGAAAGTATAGCACAAAACTAGAAAAATCAAAGTCTTTGTTATTCCCGCTTGCCCGCCTCTGGAGGGCTTGCCTCACCGCAGGCGGACGAAGGCGATTAATTTCTTTGTGTTTGTCATTCCCTTGGAGAAGGGAATCTCAAAGAAATTAAATAAGACTCTTTTAAGTTTTCTGTAAGAAAACTACCGAGTACTAGTTACTAGTTACGAATTGCTAATCCCTGAAGCTTACTAATTGCGAATTACTGATTACTAGTTTTGATATTTAAAGTCTTTCTAGATCAACTATCTCGTCAATGCGTATTTTTTTAACAAAATCTGGAACGTGACTTACCAATATCATCGCACCTTCGTATTTATCCAAAGCTTGAGCGATTACAGGAATGTGGCGAAAGTTTATGTGATTAGTCGGCTCATCTAATATTAGTAGTCCTGGTTTTTGCATGACTAATCTTGCAAACGAAACCAATCCCTTCTGCCCCTCTGACAAGTCTCCTATTTTAGAACGCATCAAATCTCCAGTAATAAGAAACCCAGCCGCAATACCCCTCATTTGTTCTTCATTCAGATCCTTAGCCACTCTTAGAAGTGAATTAAATACCGTATCTTTAAAATCAAGAGTAGAAAAATCTTGTCTATAATATCCGACCTCAACACCCTCGGTTATGGCAGCACCTTTTGCAGTACTATTGGCAAGAGATTCAAGTAGGGTAGATTTACCTATTCCATTTGGACCAGACAGAAGCAAGTGCTCATTTTTGCGAAGAGAGATATTTACATTCTTTACAGATGGTTTACCTTTTTTCATCACACTCAAAGAAGAAATATACATCAATTCTCCACCAACCCCCCGTTGCATAGGGATTTTAAATGGCTTTATGGTTTTATCTTCTCTCCTTATTTCTACTTTTGCTTCTTCTAAATCGGAAGCCTTATCTCTCATACGCTTTGCAACCATTCTCATCTGACCCCCCTTGTTTGCAAAAAAATTAGCCTTGTCTTTATTCTCTTGGATTTCTTTGGCAAGCTGAGCATTCTTCATTCCCTGCTTCTCTACCCGAGCAGTTATCTCTTTTACAACATCATAGTAGTTGCCAGCATATTGTTCGGTTTTCCTATTAAAAACATCCAAATAAACAACCGCCTCTGTAAAAGAATTTAAGAAATTAGCATCATGAGAAATTACGACAACTGTTTTTTTGCAACCAATAATAAACTTTGTCAAATGCTCAATTCCCTCCTTGTCTAGATTATTTGTTGGTTCGTCAAGTAGTAATACATCGCTATTTTGTATTAGCGCTGAAGCGAGTAATAGTCTTGCTTGCTGTCCACCCGAAAAAGATTTTATAATCCTATCTTTAGGAGCATCCAAATTAACTATCTCTAGGACATCATCAATTTTTGGATCAATATCATAAACTTTTTTAGTAAAGCATTTTTCAAAAAATTCTCTAACAGTCAACGATAATTGATCTCTAGGTATTACTTGTTTTGCAATAGCTATTGATAAGTTTTGGGCAATATTTATCTTTCCTGACTCTGGTTTTAATTTCCCGACTATAAGCTGAAATATAGTACTTTTGCCAGCACCATTTTGTCCCATCAAAGTCACTTTGGAATTCCTACGTATAGAAAAACTAGCCTCACTCAAGATTAGTTTCTTGTCATACTCAAATGACACTTCATCAAATCTGATTATAACTTCGTTTGACATAGTTATTACAATTAAAATAAGGCACCTTTATAAGTGTCTTACATTTTTCTACATTATATCCATATTTTGACCTCTCGGTCAAGAATTAATACCTTATATGTATTATAAACAATTCCCCATTATCTCATTGATAGTTTTTCCACCAATCAAATTCTTTATTTCTTCTCGTTCCCCACAACTAAACCAATGACTTTTGTATCCAGTCCTAGTAATAAAATCTCCTTTCTCAAAATTAGTTTTTTCTAAATCTATTTTTCCAACTAATCCTTCCAAAGAAGCATATATAGAAACACCCTCGTCTTTTAAAGATTCTTGAGTAAATAAAGAAATAATAACCTCACCGTGTTTTTCTTTTGCAAAGTTAGCTACTTCGTCAATTATTTTATATGGATCACCATATGGAGTCCCTAATGAGTTTTGTAAACTCATTACGATTGGCTTTTCAATTTCTACTAGTTTAAGACTGCTCTGTAGCTCTTGAGCATCACACTCAATAACCAGACAGTTCTTATAATCCTTAACTGTCTTTTTCAATTCCCGAAGCATATTTTTATCAAGCTCAACAGCATAAAAACTCTTTGCCTTTGGGGCGAGAATCGGAACAACTCTTCCATATCCAGATCCAACATCAACAATAGCTTTTTCACTCAAATTATCTATTGAACAAAGATAATCCAACTCCTTATCTATAAAATCTCTCAAAAAGGGATTATTAGTGTTTTCAACCAATCTTATATATTCATCTGTCTTCCAATCATACTCCATATCTATGGTCTTTTTATATTTCTAAATAATTGAATAGCTTCATCATCATTCATAATATCTGGTTGAGAATAATCTTCTATCAAAACTGGAATAAGGTTATAATCAAACACTCCGTTTTCATTGAAATATATCTCAGCAAGAAAACCTTGCTTTGTTTCCTTTGACCACTCCTGATCAAAAATAAAATTACCCAAACTGTAGAAGATGTATTTCTCTTTATATTTTTCTATATCTTGTATCTGATGCGGATGATGCCCAATTACTAAATCCGCACCACTATCAATTGCCTTATGAGCAAAATTTATTTGATTTTGATTTGGTCTGTATGTATATTCAATCCCAGCATGCATAGAAACAATTACGAAGTCCGCAACTTTTTTTGCTTTTGCTACATCTTCCGCAAGCTTACTTTCATCCATATATACAACCCCATAGTTATTTTCTTCGGCTTCATAGCTTTTAGGTATTATTGTGCCATCGGTATATGCCAAAAACGCAAATTTCAATCCTTTTTTCGTAATAATTGTTGGATTAGATGCTTCACCATTATCTTTACCAGCTCCAATCGTATTAATACCAAGAGCCCTAAGGGCATTTATGGTAAACTTCACACCAGCTTGCCCTTGGTTTCCCATATGATTATTTGCAAGTGAAATAACATTAAAACCAGCATTCTTTAAACTTTTCTCCACACCTGGCCTTGCACGAAAAACAGTACCTTCCCATGGCATAGAATCACCAGGAGCAATTGGACTTTCAAGATTACCAAAAACTATATCGCCATCGTCAAGATAGTTTGATATTTTTTGAAAAGGATAATCATTCCCCATTTTAGACATTCGCATATCTACCCCCCTTGAAAGCATTATATCTCCAACAGCAATTAGTTTTACAGACTTTTTGTAAGGTTTAAGCTCATCGGTATTATCGTCTGGTTTTAAAATATCAACTACCGAAGACCTGTTTTCCTGCATGCTAGAAAAAGTATTTAACGCAAAAAAAAGACCAATCGTCAAAATAATTACGATAATGGCACGTAATAAATAAAGTGTTGTTTTTTCCTTTTTCATTGCTGAAACTTATCTGATAAAGATTTCTGCAATTATAAACGTAATGTACAATAAAAGCAATATAGATGCTTCTTTTTTACTAATTGATTGTTCTTGTTTTGCAAACCAGAAAAACATTATTAACGATATTATTAGAAATATCCTAGCTATTTCAAGAGAAGCCATATGTCCCGTTAAATCAATTGGGCAAATTATTGCTACAATTCCCAATACTAAAGTAGCAGGTACTACCACACAACCAATCAAATCTCCTAATATCATCCAATCATTTCCTTTTCTAGCAGAACTAATGGCAAAAAATATTTCTGGAAAACAATTTCCTAGTCCAACTATAAATAATCCTATCATAATAATAGGAACATTCCATGCAATAGCAAAATAATTTGCAGCGCTAACAATTCCATTTGAAGCAATCATAAAAATTGCTAAAGCAATCACTATCTTAAGTAAGCTTAAAAAAGATAAAGCTATTTTTTTCTTTTTTTGATCTGCCTCGTCACATATTTTAGCGAATCTTTCTTTACTTGAGAATAACCATACCAAATAAAAAACATAAACTGAAATCAAGATAATGCCATCAATTCTAGAAACATCTCCATCCCATGTCAAAATTATTGGCAACGCTGCTGAAAAAAGAGTAAACAAAATCGTCTGTTGAATTGTGCGACTTTTAGCAGGAATTCCATTTTTAGAAAAAAGGGCTGCAAGTGCCACTGAAAGAGTTATATCAACAACATTTCCTCCGATAATATCACCAAAGGCGAGTTGTGGAGTATTGTACAGTGCTGAGGTTATTCCAACAAATAGATTCGGCAGAGAACCAACAAGCGACATTATTAGAAAAGAAACAACAAATTCTTTCCACCCAAGTGCTTTTGCAATCCTAATAAGACTTTTTACAATTAACTCTCCCGATATATAAAAACCAAAACAAGATACCAAGAAAATTATTACGTAATAGATTGTATTAAATTCCATATTTAATATGTTGATTTAATGTGACCCTAACCGGATTCGAACCGGTGTTGCCAGATTGAGAATCTGGAGTCCTAGGCCACTAGACGATAGGGCCAAAAATGCCTTGAACAATAATAAATTATCACAAAAACTACTTTTTGTCCAAACCACTTTCTAACTCCTCAACGTCATAATCTGGAGGAATTTGCCAATAATCAAAAATATATTTTGCTAGATCATGAAAAATAGGTACGGCTGAATATTCAGATGTTTTAGTTTTTGTAGGATTATCCAATTTTACAAGTACAATAAATTTCGGATTGTAAGCAGGAGCAAATCCCATAAATGTCTGCCAAGTATGATCAGAATAACCAGCCTTGTTTATCCCAAGTGAAGCATAAGGAACTTGTGATGTACCAGTTTTTCCTCCAATCCAATATCCAGGTATTTTAGCTAAGTGCCCATAACCACCCTCAACAACTTGTACTAACATTTTCCTAAGATTAGTACTTGTATCTTCGCTTATCACTCTTCTGACTATTTGGGGTTGAACTTCTTTTTTAGTGTTATTATCGGTTATTTCTCGTACAATGTAAGGTCTCATAAGATTTCCTCCGTTTGTAAGACAAGAAAAGGCAGTAATAATATGAAGTGGAGTAATTCCGATACCTTGTCCAAATGAAGCATTAGCAAAAGCGATTTCTACTTTATCATTATATGCTTTTTTCAAGGTTTTATTTTCCGAAAAAGATTCATTTGCTAGATCTATTCCTGTCTTGTCAAAAAAACCAAATTCTTCTAAATAGTCAAGGAATTTTTTATGCCCTATCTTTTTTTCAACATACATCACTCCTGTATTAATTGATCGTCTTAAAACCTCCGTCATCGTCACTGTTCCCCATGCTTTTTCGGCATAATTACAGACATTATATTTACCATATGGAACACACCCAGAATCTTCAAAAGTATCTTCGGGAGTGACTAGTTTTTCATTTACTCCAATAGACATAGTAATGGGCTTAAAGATTGAACCCGGTTCAAATATTTTTTGTGTTGAAGAGTTTGATATTACTTCAAACTTTTCTTTTTTATAATTATTAGGATCAAAACTTGGATTTTGAGCCATAGCAATAATCTCGCCAGTATTTGGATTCATAACTATAATATTCCCTCCTACAGCACCGTATTTTTCAATACCCTCAGCTAAATATTTTTCTGCCATAAACTGAATATTATAATCAATTGTTAGAGTAAGCGAATTTCCGTTAAGCGAACTTGTGTCCTCAGGTTTAAACACAAAACCCCAAGGATTTCTATCCACTGTTGTTGCCGCTTTTTTCCCAGATAATTTATCGTTATAAAATTCTTCTATTCCATACTGTCCTTTTTTATCTTCATTCAAAAATCCTATTACCTGAGAGGCTGTCTGATTATTTGGGTAGTATCGTTTTTCTTTCTTTTCATCAATAGCTACCCCTTTCATATTAAGAGTTTTTATCCTTTCAGCTATTTCTTTGCTAACACTTCTCTGTATTACTTGATAATAGCTTCCTTGCTTATTCATTTTTTCCATTATTTCTGTCTTATCTATACTTAGAATTTCCGAAAGTTTTTCTGCTGCTTTTTCCTTATCTTCTACCTCTTCAGGAGAAACAAAAACTAAAGGATCTCTTTCGGTTAATGCTAATGATTCGCCATTACTAAAATAGACGTCTCCCCTACGCCCCTCTACATCTAGAACATTATTTTGTTGCCCCATTGCAAAAGCCTTATATTTTGCTCCCTCATTTATCTGTAAATAAAAGAGGCGGGACAAAACCACACCTCCCAAAAAGAAAATTAGAATCAGAATCAAACCTGGTCTCAATTTATGACTCTTTGCGTTCATAGTTCAAATAATTAATTATTCTGATTTGTAGCAACTGTGTTGCCCGGAGTCACCATATAGTTGATTTTACCAACTTTATCGTATCCTTTTTCTTTTATTTTATCTTCTACGATCATTAAGTTTTTATTTTGAGAAATAGATAGCTTTAAGCCCGAATTTTCTTTTTTTAAGGAATCTATCTCTCCTTGAGCACTACTAACAAGATAACTTACACGACTCATTTCTGAAACTTGAAAAACATAAAAACCTGTTAAGGTGACGATTGCTCCTATGATAAAGCAGAAAAATATTTTTGATTGATTCTTTTTTTTCTTCATTTTTATAATTTTACAATTGCTCTTAATTTCGCCGATCTTGAACGAGGATTGATTTTTATTTCCTCATCAGTGGCAATTACTGGCTTTTTTGTCAGGATTTCTATTTCCTGATTTTTCTGCCTTTCTCTAAAAAAAACTTTCGCAATTCTATCCTCTAAAGAATGAAATGTTATTACCACCAGCCTACCACCCGAAGGAAGTATCTTTATTGCTTGTGGTAGGGCGTCTATAAAATTATCAAGCTCTCTATTTGCCTCTATTCTAATCGCTTGAAATGTCCGGGTAGCAAAATGTATTTTCTGTCTTTTATAATAAGGTGGCACCGAATTTCCGATTATATCAACTAACTCCAGTGTCGTTCTTATTGGTTTAATTCTTCTTCTTTCAATAATACTTTTCGCTATTCTACGACTGTATCTCTCTTCTCCATATTCATAAATCATGCTAGCCAATTTTTCTTCACTATAACTATTTACAATCTCGTAAGCCGTAATCATATTTCCCTTTTCGGTGTTGTAGCTCATAATAAGAGGTTCGTCTTTTAAAAAACTAAATCCCCTCTCGCTCTGGTCAACATGATAAGAAGACATTCCGATATCAAACAATATTCCGTTTATGTTTTTAAACTTCTCTCTTTCTATTATTTCTTCTAAGTTGCTATAAGAATCATTTACCGCAATTAGTCTGTCAATTTTTTCATCTTTAATGTTTTGATATATTTCTGGATCTACTTCTATTCCAAGAACTTTCCCTTGTCCGTTTCTTTTTAGTATTTCACGAGTATGTCCTCCTCCATTCAATGTGCAATCAACAAAATTCTGCCCTTCCTGTGGTGTTAAATATTCTATTACTTCGTTAAGTAGTACAGGGGTGTGCATAGAATTTAAAAACCTAAATCTTTTAATCCTTCTGTAATATTGCCCACTTGAGCATCAGTAGTTTCTCCGTATTTTTTCCATTTTTCCTCGCTCCATATTTCAATCCTGTCGTAAAGTCCAGCCACTACAACTTTTTTGTCTAATGCGGCATAATCTTTTAGATAATCTGGAATAAGTATTCTTCCTAAGCTATCAATTTTTACATCCATCGCTCCTGCAAGCATAACTCTTGCAAAATTTCTCGCACTTACAGCAGATAATGGCAACTTACTCATTTTTTCAGCTAAATCTTCCCATTGTTTTATTGGGTAAAGAAACAAACAACCGTCAATTCCTCTAGTTAATACAGCCCCATCAGACAAAACGCTCCTAAACTTTGTAGGAATTGTTAGTCTCTTCTTTGGATCTAAATTATAACTGTATTGACCTATTATCATATTCTTATTTTTTCCACTTTTACCCACTCATTAACACTGTACTACCATTCTATCCCACCCATATACATTTGTCAACAAAAAATCACACCCAAACCTTATTTCTGGTATTATTTTTGAAAATTGAGTATTAAAAGCAAAAAACTCACATTAACTGTGAGTTTTTTTAAAAGATAATAAAATTTATTCGGGATTATTTATTGATACTGTAAAACTATTAGGGTTTATTGCAATCGTGGCTCCATTTTTAATAGTATCTGCCAAAAATTCTTTTGCTAAACAATCTTCAACTTTTTCTTGAATCACCCTTTTCATTTCTCTTGCTCCAAAAATCGGATCATAGCTCAAATCAACAATTTTCCTTTTTAATTCGTCCGTAATTACAAAATTTATTTCTTTTTCCAGTAATTTATTTCTTAATTTCATTAGTTGAATATGAGCAATTTGAATTAAATCATTATGAGTTAATGGCTTAAAAACAACGAGTCCATCAAATCTATTAACGAACTCTGGACGAAATATTCCTTTTTGAAATATATTATCAAGTAAGAGATCTTTTATTTCTTCTATTGGTTTTTTTTCCTTTATAGAGTCCAGTATTATCTGATAACCTGCATTAGACGTTGCTATGATTATAGTATTTATAAAGCTTACTTTTTGCCCAAAATTATCATTTAAATAACCTTCATCTAATACCTGTAGAAACAAATTAAGGACATCTGGATGAGCTTTTTCAAGTTCATCTAGAAGAACTAATGAAAAAGGACTTTCTCTTACCTTCGTTGTTAAAATACCAGGTTGTGATTCTGACCCCATTAATCTAGGTATGTCTTCTGTTCTCTGGAATTCAGACATATCTATTCTAATCATTTTATCTTCTGATCCAAAATATACTTCTGCTACTGCTTTTGCTGTTTCTGTTTTTCCAACACCAGTAGGACCCAAAAACAAGAAAGTTCCCATTGGACCCTTTCTAGTTTGGACTCCGGAACGAGCTCTTCTAAGTGCTGCTGAGATTTCTTTTATTGCATCATCCTGACTTATTACTCTTTTGTGAAGCTCTTGCTCCATACTTAAGAGTAATACTTTCTCCTGACTATTTACTGATCCAATTGGAATATCGGTTTTTTTAGTGATCACAAAATCTACATCTTCTGGTTCAATAATGTCACTAATACCCTTTGTGTCAGAATAAGCAAATGATTCTTCTAATAAATCTATTGCCTTTTGAGGGAAAGGGGTTGCTATGTATTTCTGCGAAGTTTTAATTATTTCTATAAGCGATTGGTAAGAAATAAATTTATTATATTGTTTTTCAAAAGAGAAAACCTTACCTTGCAGTATTAACAATGTCTCTTCTGGGGTTAACTCTGGGATCTCCACCTTAACCAATGATTGTAGTATCGCTGGCTTTGCCTCTATTTGAGAATGTAATCCATTATACGTAGTAATGCATATTAACTGAAGATTTGGATTATTAAGATACGGAATTAGTATTCCAGAAATATCAACTATTCCAGTCTTACTGCCTCCTAAAAACTCCTGCAAATCATCTATTATTAGTACTATATTTCCAGCATGGATTGCTTCCTTAAAACACATATCAAGAGTAGCTTCAACTTTTTCACCAGATTCAATGGTAGAAACTAACGATATTAAGTCAAGTTGAATGAATTTTTTCCCATTTATTTCGGGTAATGATTTATCATATATACTTTTTCTGATAACTTGGTATATAACACTCTTTCTTCCACTCCCAATCTCTCCAACAACAAGAACATTCTTATTTCCTCTTTTTGTTAAGGAATCCTCAATTATAGAAACTTGTTCGTTGTGTCCAATAGACTCCTCATACCCCATCGTTCTAACTGTATTTGTCCAATCAATAGAATACTGATCTAATGTGGGAGACCATCCACAAGCCCAATCACCACCAACAGAACCAGTTCTTATAAGATTATTGTATTCCCAGAATTTTTTTATTGAATCATTTTTTTTAGAGATATATTCAATCCACCAATTCAGATTTTCCAAATCACTTCTTTTTATTTGGAAGTCGGTCAATATTTTTTTGAAATTAGGCTCTATATCTGCTAAAGCGCAAATTATATCTCCCTCGTTTATTGAAACTCCTTCTCGTTTAATTGCGCTACCCAAGGCAGACAAAGCAATTAAATTACAATCAACAAGATTTTCATTCACACGCGAAAAATCATGAAAAATATTTTTTAATGTCTCTAAATCAAAAAGTAAGCGCGAAAAAATAAAATTAGTTTTTTGATTTTTTTTATCTAAAAGATTATATAAAAGCTTTGTAGCCGAAATATAACTACCATCGCTTCCTAGTGAAAATGTTTTATACAAATATTGCATTGATTCATAACTGAAATACTGAGCTAAATTGGAATCTTCGGATATTTGCAATTCCGAAAGTTTTTTATTACTTACATTACTTTTTATTGAATTTTCGTAGAAAGAATCAAAGCATAAAGATATTATTAGAATTACAAAAAATAAATATATAATCGGAATAAAATTATTGTTTGAGGTTAGTGCAAACTCATAAAAAATGTAAATCGCTATTGAAACAGATACAATAGCAAAAGAAATCCACTTTAATGGTTTTATAACTTTAAACAGAGGCTCTACCAATAATCCGTTATAAAATTTCGTTTTTTTAAAATCAAACATTTGTTTCACTAAGAATCATAAATAATGCGTAAGCAAGTAATATAGGTAGTAATATCCAAAAAAGGATAACTAATACCCCAAGTGTTAGTGTTAGGAATTCTATCAAAACAAAAACAAGTATTAGAACAGTTCGTATAATAAAACCCATCACCCGCGAAAATATATTTGAAAAAATAACATCAGCCCAAACTAATATATCAAAGACGTTTTTTGGTACCTTATATTCAATTTTTTTCCACGGCGAAAACAAAGATTTAATTACCCTTTCAATAGAAAAGAAAAACACCCAAAAATTAACATAATTAGACATGATGTTAAACAAATCTTTGGGTCTTTCAATATAATGCCAATAAAAATAAGCTAATATTATGGACATCTTGATAGACAAAAAAATAACAATAGATATAATTAAACCAATCTAATAAAAATTAGTCAATTTACACAAATACATTTGGATAAGATCTAAATCACCTATTGATTAAATTATAACCTTTTATCAAATTGATGTCTAATCTTGACAATAAGTAATTCACCATTATAATAATATCATCTTTATAAATTAAAGGTCGTAATGCTTTAAAATATTACTTTAAAGCAACGGAATAACAAAATTAAGATAAACAAATGTCAAAAGAAGATCTATTCTTAAACAACATTGAAGAATTAGAAACAATCGTAGCATTTGACGATTACGATGACGACTCATCAGAAGACTATAATAGTAATTATGATGATGACTTTGATGATGACGATGATGATCTAGACGACGACTTTAATGACGACGATCTAGATGATGACGATCTAGATGACGACGATCTAGATGATGACGATCTAGATGACGACGATCTAGATGATGATTTCGATAGTGAAGATGAATAAAACAAACTTGCCCTGCATTCATAATGTAGGGCTTGTAATTTAAAAACAAAATGACAGAAGAAAAAAATATTTCAACACCAATAGTTAAGAAAAAAAGAAATGTGATGATGTATGTCTTCATAACAATTTTTGCAATTGCAGTAATCGCACTTGGAGCTGTATATTATCAAAAAAACGTAGCTGGAAAAAGCAAACAACAAATAATAGAGAAAGCATTTGATTATATAAATAAAAATCTTTCAGGGGGATCAGAGTTAACACTTGGGGAAATAGATAAAGATACAAAAAAATTCTATAGATTCGTAATAAAAGTAGGAGAAAATAGTATTCCTACCTATGTATCAACCGATGGAAAATTAATCACATATAACGAACAGGATATTACAAAAACAGAGGAAAATCCTTCTTCAAGTACACAACAGGATTTAGTATATACTTTTGCCGAAGTAAAAGAAAACGAGATTTGTAGAGAAAATGGCAAACCTATTGTTTATTTCTTTGGATCAAAATCTTGTCCTCATTGTGAATGGGAAAAACCCATTATCGCAGAAGTCGTTAAGTCGTTTGGGGATAAAATATCCTACCATGAAAACATTGATAGTCAGAACGACTTAGATGTATTTTCAAAGTTCAATCAAGAAGGCGGCATTCCAACAATTATAGTAGGATGCAAGTATTATAGAATAGGCTCTGGAGAAGGAAGTGGAGCCGATAAAGAAAAGGAAAATTTGAAAGGAATCATTGATATGATTTTAAAATAAAAAAATCCCTCTTTTATGAGGGATTTTTTATTTTCTAAAATTATTTTAGATCAATAGTAGCACCAGCTTCAACGAATTTCTTTTTCATTTCTTCGGCTTCTTCTTTCTTTACTTCTTCTTTAATTGTTTGAGGAGCAGCTGCAGCAGCGTCTACTAAGTCTTTAGCTTCCTTAAGACCCATCTGAGTTAAATCACGAACAACTTTAATTACTTCAATTTTCTTTTCACCAACAGCTGTCAAGACAACGTTGTATGAACTCTTTTCTTCAGCAGCTTCAGCGCTAGCAGCAGGAGCAGCAGCGGCAGCAACAACCTGAGGAGCAGCAGACACGCCAAACTTTTCTTCTAATACCTTGACCAATTCAGCCAAGTCCAAAACTGTCATAGTTTCAATTTTTTCTACGATGTCCTTGAATTTTGCAGGGACTTCTACTTTTTCTTCTGCCATATTTTTTAAATAATTTATAAATTTATAATTCTATGCAACCTTTCCATCTTTGATCTGCGAAAGGGCTGTCACAAGTTTTCTTAAATTTCCACCAAGTACTCCCACGAAATTTGTAGTTGGAGCATTGATTGTTCCAAGAAATCTTCCGATTAATTGAGGTTTTGGAGGTAATTCTGCTAACTTGATTATATCGCTTTCTGTGTAAAACTTATTTTCTACAAATCCTCCAAGTATTTTTGCTTCTTTCGCATCCTTAGTGAATTGATAAACAGTCTTACTAGAAGAAACTTCATCTCCGTACCCGAAAATGACGGCAACTTCACCAGAAAGTTTTTTTGCATCAAAGTCAATATTTTTGTTTTTAAAAGCAACATTAATAAGACTTTTTTTAGAAACTTTCATTTCGTTATCCTCGTCTTTTAATTTGCTTCTCAAACCAGATAAATCTTTGACTTTAATACCCTTGAAGTCCATAAAAACAATTGATTTTTGTTTTTCCAAACAGGCTTCAAGTTCCTTAACTACGCTTTCTTTTTTGTCTCTTGTTAAAGGCATATTAAAATATAAAAAAATCTGCTTCCCGCAGAGTCGATCAGAATAAAAATAAACACTATTTTTATCCTCGGTAGGACTTATAAATGCCTACTTTCTACGGATTTATTATACTTAGATTATAGCTATTTTTAGTTATTAGTCAAGAGTGCTGCAATTATCTCTCCAAAGCGCCGGCTAGCCTCAAAATTTTGACCAGTGACGATATTTTTATCCACCACTACTGGTTCATCTATATATTCAGCCCCATTTTCTTTCAAAATACTTATTGCACCCTTATCCATATTAGAAGACCAAACCGTCGCCTTCTTAAGCATCAAGACTTTCGCCCTTGCCAATATTACTGGAGAAATACAGATTGCCGCAATTATCTTTTCTGCCGAGAAAAAAGACTTTATAATCCCATAAGAAGTATTATTATCCAATCTCTCAATCGCTCCAGATCCACCTATAAAAACTATTCCTTCAAAATCATCTTCATTTATATCGCTAATATATTTCTCAACATTATACTCCCCACCAAATTTTCCAATCGCTCTCCCCACTTCGTTACTAAAGACAACTGTATGAATGCCATTTTCTTCCAGAACTTTTTTTGTAATAAAAAACTCTTCGTCCCTAAAATCTTTATTCGCAATAACTAAAGCAATTTTTTTCATATTTAAGATAACTCTTTTTCACCTTTTTTTCTTTTCATCCCAGAGAGTGGTAATGTCACATAAAAAGTTGTCCCTTTGTTTTCTTTTGAATCAAACCAAATTTTACCGCTAGATTGCTCTATAATTGATTTAACGATATACAACCCCAGTCCATTACCATCCGAAACTTTCTCTTTAGCGTTTTCACCTCTAAATAGTTTTGTAAATATCTTTTCCCTGTCCTTCTTTAATATCCCATATCCATTATCAATAATTTTAATCATTATCTCTTTTTTGTCTTTTGAAACATCAAGTGTCACTTTTCCACCATTAGGAGTATATTTTATAGCATTATCAATAAGATTGGTAATTATTATGTTGAATAGCTTTTTATCCAAACTTATTAGTGGGATATTTTTACTATATTTTAAGGTAAAATCAATTTCTTTTAACTTTGCCTTAATCTCAAATTCATTTGCGACATCCTTAACTATCTTAATTAGATTACACTTAACAGGATTTATTATAAAGGTTCCCATCTCAATACGAGAGACATTAAGCAAGGATCCTACCAAGTCAACCATTCTATTATTACCAATAAGTATCTCTGATAAATAATCCTTTTGACCGTCTGTTAAGGGACCTGCATCTCCATTTATAAGCATTTCCACGTACCAATTTACTATTGATAGAGGGGTTCTAAGTTGGTGTGAAGCTAGTGAAACAAATTCACTTTTTGCTTTATCAACCTCCTTTTCTTTTGTGATATCTCTCTCTATTCCTACAAAAAACAAGACATTTTCTTTATTATCCAAAATGGGAAAAATATTTGCCATTGCAATATAACTAGATCCATCTTTCCGCCTATTCCTAATTTCACCAGAAAAAGTCTCTTTATTAATTTTTATAATCTTCCAAAGTTTTTTATAAAAAGCTTTATCCATTATCCCTCCCCAATTATCAGCTGATCCACATTTTTTTCCAATTACTTCTTTTGATGAAAAACCTGTAATTTTTTCTGCACCTGGATTTATATATAATAATATCCCCTGGCTGTCAGTAATAACTATGTGATCAGAGGCGTTTTCAACAGCTAATTTAAATTTTTCTAAATCCTGAGCCAAGCTTGCAGCTTTGTTTTTTTCTTCTTCTACATCCTCAAGAACATTAACGAGAGATTTTTGAGAAGCTTCTAGGTCAGTAGTTTTTTCAATCAACAAATTCTCCATTTTCTTTCTATTGGTAATATCTGTCATCACAAGAAGAAAAGAATCACTTCCGTCATATTTTACTGTTGCTCCAGAGGCAATAACGTCAAGTAATGTCTTATCACTGCACAAAAGCCTGATTTCGCAATTACTCAAATTATCATTACATAAGAACTTATTACGAATTTCGCTTTTTAAAACCTCTCTAGAATTACTTTCAATGAATTTCCAAATATCTTGCCCTAATATTTTTTGTTTACTTATTTTTAATGCATTTGATATATTCTCGTTTGCATATAACACTTCGTTATTCTTATTATATATCAAAATATAATTTGGAATATTTGAAACTAAAGAATGGTAAAGTTCCTTATTTTCTTGCAATTTTTTTTCGGCTTCTTTTGTTCCAGAAAGATCATTAGCTGTCAAAAAAAAGGCTTCCTTTTCGTTCCACAATCCTTTTATGGAATTGATTTTGACAGGAATTGCTTGCTTATTTTTACCAATTATAGATAATAATAGTGTACTGTTGTTAACTAATTGATTAAATACTTCATCAATATTAAGCCCCTTATCTACTTCAAAAAAATCTATTATATTTTTTTTAACAAAAAAATCTTTATCATAACCCAAACGATTCAAAGCAAAGCTGTTTGATTCTAATATTTCGCCTTTTGAATTAACAACTATAATTATATCTTGTAATAAATCAAAAAAAGATTTAAAGTTTTGCCTCTCTTTTTTAATGGAAACATCACTTATTACCTGATCAACAAAAGAGCCTATTTCTTTGGCTATTAATGTCATTAATTTTACATCGCGCTGCTCAAAACCTTTTTCCCGATCGCTGGCAACCAGATAAAAACCTATGGGCTTCTTATCATAAAAAATCGGGACTATTATCATCGTTTGATAATCAACATAATTCTCCTTAAACTTATTTCTTAATTTTCCAGCAACAGAAAAAGGAGATTTATGCTTAAAGACTTCTTTAAAAACAAACGAACGCTTATCAACTATATTAAAGTTTTTAACGAAAAAGGGAGATAGGTTAAAATTAAGAAATAAATTAGCACTATCATCCTCAAGTAAATATATTGCCCCTCCATCAAGGTCATAAAAATCAACAACAAGATTAATATTCTTTTTCATCAAATCTAAAATACTATCTGCCTGATCAGATTCCACAATAATACTATAGATTGCATTATAATCAAGATGATTATTTCTTTGTTTTTCCATTTTCAAAGCCTTTTATCTTTCTTTTTAATTCTATCATCTTTATCTCCCTATTAGTCATTAATTTATTAAGTCTTTCAAGTTCTTTTATTTTTTCCTCTGTTTTTTCTTGCATCTTCATATCCTTAGTGATATTACGAATCACGAAAATTATTCGCCTAGAGTTATTTAAATCTTTCTTGACTGAAATTGTAATACCATACCACTCTTTTTCATTTTTAATCTTAGTAAAATAATTGATATTCTTTATACCATCTTCTTTTATATCATCAATGTTTTCAATAATATTTTCTAAAAATTTTTTAGAAGTAAAATGTTCTTTTTCTTCTTTATTCTTTTCTGAAAAATAAGAAGACATTATACTATTTTTTTCATCTAAGAGCACTACGGAAGTACCCATAGACTTTAGTATTAACTCCAACTCCTTCTGTTTTTCATTTGAAGAATTCCAATGTTCTTTTACCTTATTAAGCATATTATCTATTTCTTGTGAAAGACTAGAAATTTCGTCATTTCCGTCTAAAAGAGCTGCTTCCTTTTTGCTTTTTTGAGGTTTTTTTATTAGACTTATTAATAATTTCAGTCGTCCAAGTATAATTCTTTGAGAAATAAATAGAAATGCAATAATCATTAATAGTTGCGAAACAAAAGCGCTATAAGAGATTGCATTTATTGTGGAAAGACCAGCATTATATACATCGCGAGACATTATTGTTCTTGAATAAAAAATTTTATCCCCTAATATGTCATCATAAAAAGAGTAAATAAATAAATTACTATCACTCTTTCTATCAATATAAGTATTATTAGAAGATCGGTTAAGCTTACTTTCAATAGAGCCATCAATTACCCCAAAACTAAATGACTTTCCGCTATAAGCAATAATATTTTTATCAAATTTTTTCGTCATTATTATATAACCCTCAGGGTTATTTAATTCATCTAAAATTGGGCGAACAGAAATTGCCATCACTTCATCCGAGTACCACGAACGGACCAGTCCTACTTTTTTGTCAACTATATCCGAACTAGTAAGACCAATAGCAAAATCGTCTGACATAGGTGATTGATTTCCGATTTCCACACTATACAACAACTTTCCTTTCGGTGTCACAAATGAAAGGTAGTCTATTTTTAGATCTTTTATGTATTCGTAATCAAAATTAGTGGAAATAATATACTCTCTATCTTTTTCATTAGAAGTAAATATTTCATGTACATCACTTCTCCTTGCCCATTCTTTACTCAACGAATCAAGTACACTAATCTCTTTTGTAAAGAAATATCGCATATCATTTGCTTCACGAATAGCTGCACTCTCTTCTAATGATTTAAAAGTTTTTATGGAAAAATTAGGGATAAATAGATAAAACCCAACATTAAGAAATAAGAGGATAACAAAAGATAAATAAAATATTTTTTGATCTATCTTCATTTTTTTATTTTGTTGCGCTTATGGACACCCCTTCGGCAGATGGTGCCATTACAGTTATTCTATTATTTATATTTTTCATAACAGTATAACCAACATTCGTACTAAGAGAGTTATTAGGATCAGCAGGAATATCAATTAAATATTCTTGCCCTAAGGTAAGCATGCTTAAATCCACACAGTCAACGATAAAACCAGGTTTACATATTGGTGTAGCCGTAGTAGTTATGGTAGGAGGCATAGCTCCTTCATGATCAATAGAATATTGATAGATAGCACTAAGAATGGTATTAACATCAATTCTTCTTTGAGCATTCCGTGCATCAGCTAATTGCTTATTAGGATTTATAGCCAAAATAACAATTCCAGATAAAATTGTGACGGCTGCAATAGCAAGTAAAACCTCTAGCAAAGTAAACCCTCCTTTATATTTCATAAGTTTTTCTTTATTAATCGGATTTAATATCTAGTCTATTATAACACTTTTCTTCTGATATCAAAAATCATCATGATAATAAATAATTTTTAATTTATCTCCATCCTTATTAAGCTTCATAAATTCCTTGGAAAAAAAGTTTTTATAAACGCCTCTTGTTTTTATAAAAAAATCTTTTTCATTTTTAATTATTTCATAAGAACATTTTCCATCGCCAAAATTAATGTTTTGATCGTTTATCTCGGTTCCATTTTTAATACTTAAAAGAGCTTCTTCACTACATGTAGTTGCAAATGATCTTGCTTTTGCCAGACCTTCTAGAGAACTTATATTATCTAAGAAAAGTGAATTTTTAAATAACAACGAAATAGCTATCATTATACCTATAGCATTAAAAATAAGTATTACAATCAAAACAACAAATCCACTATTTCTATTGTCTAACGGTTGCTGAGCCATAAAATTTCTTAGAATAATTATATTTAGAATTTTTTAATTCTTTATTAAACGAAACAACAATAGAGAAACTTATACTGCCACTAGAGTTATCTGCGATTAAAAAGTCTGAAATTAAAATATTATCATTGTTTAATCTATAAACCCCGCCTTCATCAATAACATCAACTCCAGTTTTTGAAAAAAGTATTTTTGTTAAACCTAAATCATCATCTTTACTTATTATAATATTATCACCTTCAACAAAAGCCCTCTTTGCTGTTTTTATTTCACGAGATATAAATTCCGAAATTAGAAATCCCTGATAGTTAACTTCAGAAAAAGCGATACTATTTATTCTTTCTTGATTTACAATATTAAGAACAGAAAATATTGCAAAGCTAAAGAAAGATAGCATTGCTATATAAAAGATAATTTCAATCATTGTAAAACTTTTTTCTTTTCTGTTTTTCATTTCCATTTTGTAAGATAAGTATCTAAATAAAAATCTTTAATATTTCCATTTTCTTCCCAACTAACTTTTGAAGTGACAAGTTTTTTTTCTGCATTGATGGATGATATTGATATATACCTCTTAAATCTATCTATTTTTTCAACACCAGAAACAATCTCCCATTTCCCGTTTTGTTTTGTTAATCCATATTGCCCATCTGTAATCCTTTCAAAATCAATATCTCTAATACTCCTTACTGCCTCAAGCCCCTCTTCTGATAACAAAATAGCTACTCCACGATTACTCAAGCTATCTTGGTTTTGTCTATTAAAAACAATAACACCAACAAAAGCAACAAAAAACAAAACCAAAACCGATACCGCTAGTATTGCCTCAATAACCAAAAATCCTCCTTTTTTATCTGTTTTATTTTTCATTATTTAGTAATCCAAAACACCATTTTTATTAAGTAAAAAAACCTTACTATTCTTACCTTCATTTAAAATTATTTCGCCATCTTTATCGGGAAATCCTTTGTAATCAAAACAAATATTATTTATTCCCGAAAAACTAATAGACTCAGAAATCTCTATACTCTTTGCAAAAGCTTCATCTATGTTTTTTTTATTAATAAGAATACTCCCCTCTTTCATATATACACACCAATCCGAATCATCTTTTTGAGATAGTGAAAAAAATTGAGCAGATCTTATTGAATCAACCACAAGCCCAGAATTAATTTGCATGTTAGTACGACCATACTGAGGGAACAAAGGAATAGAAAAACCTACCACTATTGCAAGCAAAGCAATTGATAATATTAATTCAATCATCGTAAAAGCTCGCATATTGATCATAATTGTGCGCTAAAGTTTCCTATAAGGCTATATATTGGCAATATTATAGCAATTGACAATAATAAAACTCCAACCCATATTATTATTAATAATACAGGCTCAAGAATAGTAGAAATATTTTTTGTAGTGTTATCAATTCGTTCTTGATAAATTTGCCCAATATTAAGCATGGAATCAGACAATCTTCCAGATTTTTCAGCGACAATTATCATCTGTTGAATAGATCTCGGTATTAAATAGTTTGCATCAATTTTTGAAAAAATCTGCTCAAAAGTTTGCCCTTCTTCTATTAAATTCTTTAATTTCTTATAAAAATATTTATAACAATAAAAATCTGTTGAATCTACTAATGAATCAAAACACTCCGAAATGGATAATCCTGATTTTAAAAGTATTCCCATATTATATCCAAATCTTGCTAATTCATTTTCTTGAATTATTTTTCTTCCTCCAAAAACATTAAACGATAAATATTGTCCTATGCTTTTTGTTTCTTTATTAAAAAATAAGAAATATCCAGTAATAACAATTAACAAAAAAACAAATGGAATAAAAACTAACCCATAGCTTTCCATAAAATAAGAAAAGGATATTAAGGTCTGAGTAATAGAAGGTAGTTCTATTTTTAAATCGCTAAACGTCTTTACTAGTTTTGGTAATAAAAAAAGTGAAATACTCCCAGCAATTATTACAGAAATAAATAGTATTATGAATGGATACATGACCGCAGAAGTAATTTTTGCTTTCAGTGATTCATCTTTTCTGCGTTGGTCTATTATTATTTTCAAATTATCGTTTAGTCTTCCGGTTTTTTCTCCTATTCTTATCAAAGAAACAGCATAGGCTCCAAACAATTTTGATTCATCAATAATTTCTGAAAGATTGTGTCCGCTTTCAAGTCTTTCTATCATTTTTTTGATAGCTTTTTTCATCGTTAAAGACTTTGCTCCTTTTTCAATGACCAACAAAGATTTATTTATTGGAACACTTGCCCCTATAAGCATAGCAAGATTCTCTAAGAAATACTTCTTGTCATCATTTAAAGCAAAAAAAGAAAAACCCAAAATATTTTCTTTTTTGTTTTTTTCAATTTCTTTATCCATTTTTTTATAAATCAAGTGGTTTAGTCACTCTTAATAATTCCTCCATAGTTATTATACCACTTCTTACTTTTTCAAGACCGTCTTCAAACATGGGTCTACTTCCCTGACTATATGCGAGCTTCCATACTTCATTTGAGGTTGGATTCTTCATAATAAGCTCTTTCATCTTTGATGTCACTCTGATTATTTCAAAGACAGCAGTACTGCCATAAAAACCAGTATTATTACAAAATGGACATCCTTTTCCTAAATACAAAGTCTCCTTTTTTTTAAAAAATGACTTTGCGCTCGGATAAGCTTTGTTTAGTTGCGCAACAGAATAATCCTTGCTATAACGACACTTTTCACATATCTTACGGACTAACCTTTGGGAAACGATAATTTCTAGAGTAGATGCTAACAAAAATGGTTCAATCCCAATATCAAGCAATCTTGGCAAGGCTGTGGCAGAATCGTTGGCATGAAAAGTCGTTAGAAGTAAGTGACCTGTCAAAGCAGAATTAACAGCTATCTCAGCAGTTTCTCTATCTCTTATCTCCCCTACAAGAATTATATCGGGGTCCTGCCTTATGATAGATCTAAGTCCATTTGCAAATGTGAGATTTGCTCTTTCATTTACTTGTATTTGATTAATACCAGATATCTTGTATTCAACAGGATCTTCAATTGTAGTGATATTAACCTTTCCCGAATTTAATTCTTTTAATAATGAATATAGTGTTGTAGATTTTCCAGAACCAGTTGGACCAACGACTAGTATCATGCCAAAAGGTTTTTTTGATGACTCTTCAAATATTTTTTTATTTTCGCTACTCATTCCTATTTCTGATAAGGAAAAATTTCTGACATAAACAGAAAGAATACGAATTGCTACTTTTTCTCCTTCAATCGTTGGGACTACCGAAACCCTTAAATCAACAAATTCATCACCTAGTTCAAAGCGAATTGCACCGTCCTGAGGATTAAAATGCTCATCAATCCTCATATTAGATAGAACTTTTATGCGATTTAGAACATTTTCGTAATAACTACGAGGCAGAGAACCCGCCTTATGAAGCACTCCATCAATTCTGAAACGAACAACTGCCTCATCTTTTTGAGGCTCAAAGTGTATATCAGACGAACGAAAAGCGATAGCATCGTTTATGATACCACCCAAAAGCTCAGAGATTATCACATTGCCAGATTTAAACATTTCTGAAAATCTTGTATCAAGGCTATGACGATAATGTAGAAAAACATTTTCAATATCTTCTGGTAAAGAAAAACCTATTTCTATTTTTTTGGAACGTAATATTTTTTTAAGTTCGGGTATCCCTTTTTTAAAAAACTCTTTATTGTCGGGATTATCACTAGCAAGGATCGTTTTGTCGGATAACTTTTTAAAAATAACCACCCTATACTTGCGTGCAATATTTTCTGGTATTTGCAAAACCATCTCACGACTAGAAGGATTTGAATTAAGGTCAAGATAAGCAACATTAAGCGACTCAGCAATAGCCTGTCCGAAAAGATCCTTACTTATTATGTTTGATTCAATCAAAAAAGAACCCAAGTTTTTTTTTGATTCTTTAGCTTTTATCTCGGCAGATTCAATATCGCTTTTTTCAAGGTACCCATTTTCAAGAAGTATTTTTTTTATATTTTCTTGAGAAAAAACCATAGTAGATTTAAATTGTTTCTTTTATATAGTTTACTAGTTCTATTATTGGAGTGTTAGATTTTACAAAATAGCTTTTAGCACCAAGATCCTTTGCCTTTTTGAAATCTTCTTCCTGCGCCAAATTAGACAAAACAACTATTCTTACTTTCTTATTTTTTTCTTTTAAGAATTCTAGCACCGAGAATCCATCCTTTTTTGGCATAATCAAATCAAGAATTAATACATCAAAATCCTCCTTAGACAACAAGGAAATAGCTTCTTCTCCATTTTGAGCAACAGTGACATCAAAACCTTCTTTTCCAAGTTTTATTTCAAGAGCTTTTGATAATGGCTTTTCATCTTCAGCCACAAGTATTTTTTTATTCTTTGACATAATGTTTTAGAAATTTCTTCTTAATACATTTATTATACAGTTAATAGGGTGTTATGGTCAATAAAAAAATAAGGCTACGCCTTATCTAATTTTTATCTCATTGCCATACTGAAGCAAGAGGATGTACAATCATCTCGCTTCTAAGTTTAAAAGAAATTTCCTGCAATACTGGGTATTCTTCTGCGCACTGTTCAATGATTTCATCAAGAAAATAAATCTGCATCACCTCTAGCACTACATCCATATTCTCGTTAACGAGAAGCTCTGTCAATAGATCGTAAAATTTTGGTGGTAGATTATTATCTATCAAAACCTTGAAACGTAAATTAGGTTTTTTAAGGTTATCTTGCATTGCAAGACGTATGAGTTTATAAAACTCTTCCACGCTTTTCATTAACCTAATTTGCTCAAAAAAATCAGTTGCCAAAGGACCAGCTTGATTCTCAATGTCTCTTACAACATCTTTTAGTTGTCCGCGAAAATAAAATGGCAAATTAAGCAACCGAACAAGATCTTTTTTTCTACCACCCCCCTGGGGAAGTATTTGCTCCAACCGAAGTTGCAAATGTTTTGGTAGTTCAACAATTCCTTGTTCTTTACGAATTCCGTTTAGTTTTCGTCCAACCCTCATGTCAAGCACACAAAAATCACGTCCATTACTTTTCACTTTGATCACCTCAAGTACTACTTACTTTTTACCACCTAAAAGCAAAGGTTGTCAAATAACCATAAATTGATTTTTTAGTCTCTTTTTTTGCCAAAAAGCCTCCGTTCCCAGAGGCTTTATTGAAGTATTTTAGCTTTCCCGCAGGAAAGCTACCAAGTACTAATTACCAATTATTTATCTCGCAGAAGCCCGAAGGGCGTAGGTCACCTTCACAACCCTTCAGCGGATTTATCCGCCAAAGGTTCGCTTCGGCGAACCGAAGGCGGACAAATTACTAGTCCCTTATCTTGCCTGTCATTCCCGCTTGCCCGCCTCTGGAGGGCTTGTCTCGCCATAGGCGGACGAAGGCGATTAATTTCTTTGCTTGTCATTATTTTCCGAGGTCCGACCTCCAACTTTGTCATTCCCGTTGTCTTGTTTGTCATTCCCGACTGTTCGCTAATGCGAACCTGGTCGGGAATCTAATAAACTTTTGCTTTCCGTAGGAAAGCTACAGAGTACTAGTTACGAGTTACTAGTTACTAATTACTATTACTCTTATTATACAACGGATTATATTCTCTTAGCTTTTCAATAATACCAGGTAAAACCGATAACACGTAATCGGCTTCAGCTTTTGTATTATGTTTTCCAAAAGTAAATCTTATTGACGAATGTGCAATTTCTTTTGGTATACCCATTGCAAGCAAAACATGAGATGGATCAAGATTTCCTGAGGCACAAGCCGATCCAGTAGAAACAAAAATTCCTTCAAGATCAAGTGACATTAATATTGCCTCACCCTCAGCCCCAACAAAACAAAAATTGGCGTGAGAACTTACAGAATTATTAAAATCTGTATTAACTATAATATCAGGTATTTCCTTGATAACTTTATCAGCAAAATAATCTCGCAATTTAGCTATTTTTTTGTTATTTTTTTCTTGCTCTTTCTTTGCAAGCTCAATAGCTTTCCCAAATCCCACAATAGCTGGAACGTTCATTGTCCCACTTCTAATATTTCGCTCTTGATGTCCGCCCGTCTGAATAGCTTTGATTGGAGTCCCCTTTTTAATATATAAAGCACCGACTCCTTTTGGTCCATATATTTTATGTCCAGAAATACTAACTAAATCCAAATTTAATTCCTGAGAGTCGCAATCCAAAAAATTAATTGCCTGTGTTGCATCAGAGTGGAAATATATTTTATGATTTGCTTTTTTTATTATCTTGCCTATCCTAGCCAAATCGTTAATTATACCAACTTCATTGTTAACATACATCACTGACACCAAAACTGTTTCATCGGTAATTGCTTTTTCAAGCTCAGCAATATCTACAGCCCCATTCTTTAAAACAGGAAGATATGTCACTCTTACTCCTTGCTTTTCTAATTCACGACAAGGCTCAAGAATTGCATCGTGCTCAACTCGTGTTGTAATAATATGTATATTTTTATTTTTTTCTAAAAAATATTTAGCAACTCCTTTTAAAGCCAAATTATTAGATTCGGTTGAACCTGATGTAAAAATTATTTCCTCACTATTGCAATTCAAAAAACTGGCAATTTTTTTTCTTGCATCATCAACCGCAAAATATGCCTCTCTTCCAAGACTATGAATAGAAGAATAGTTGCCAAATTTTTCAGAAAAATAAGGCAACATTGCTTTTATAACTCTTTCGTCGGTAGGAGTTGTTGCGCTATGGTCAAGATAGACACTTACTTTTTTATTTTTTTTCATACTTTTTTATAGCCTCATGCAAAGCTTCTATTCCTAACATAGAACAATGGATTTTGGGCTCAGGTAGACCACCCAAATCATCAACTATCTGCTTTCTTGTTATTTTTAAAGCATCATCAATGCTCTTTCCCTTCACCATGTCTGTCAAAACCGATGAGACAGCAATAGCAGCTGCGCAACCTAAAGTCTCAAACTTAACATCTTTTATTATGTTATTTTCAATCTTTAAGTATATTTTCATCACATCCCCACATGAAGGATTTCCAACCTCACCCACAGTGCTTGCATTTTTCAAAACACCTTGATTGTGTGGTTTTTTAAAATGGCTTATAACTTTATCTGAATAAATCATTTGTTTTAAAAATTAATAACGATACCCTTTAAGCCAATATATCAACATTATGAAATAAATTCAATAAAAAAACAGGTCTTGCGACCTGCTTTTTTTAACTTCCCGAGAAAGACATTGCCAAATACTTCTTGTTTAGCGCCATAAATTCACTTGCTTTTTTTATGGCACTGGACGTATACCCATTATAATATCCAGTTGATGGGATTTCTTTTGGAAAAAATCCATAGATTTTTAGTACTTCTTGCATTATTTTCACTCTAGTACTTTTTTCTCCATAAAAGGTTGAATCCATAAAGCTTATAAGTATTTGATTATCTCTTAATCTCATTTCGGCAATCTTTTTCGCAAGACTTGATATTTGATCACTTGTTGCTGACGAACTAGAGTATGTAAGGTTATAAGCATCAACTGCTAGAGTTGTGTATCCATCATAGTATCCCGTAGATTCAATATTTCTAGGGAAAAGTCCGTATATCTTCAACACTTCTTGCATTATTTTCACCTTAACACTTCTTTCATCATACCTAGTTTGATCAACTAGCGATCTTAAGATTGCATTATTCTTAATATCTATCTCGGCTATCTTCTTAGCAATTAACTTTACCTGCTCAATACTTAATATACTATCAACATAAGCCTTCTTGTATTGACGCACAGCCGTTGCAGTATTTTGATCAAAGTATCCCTGTGCAACATATTCACTAGACAAGAACTTATATTTTATAAGCATTTGCTGAAGTATCTTTATTGCAAGCCCAGATTCTCCATACTTCAAATTATATGCCAAACTATTCAATACTTTGTTTTTCACAGCACTACCTTGAGATAGATTTTCTACTAGCGTTATTATCTCTGCATCAGTAAGTTCCTGGGTTGGAATAGTAGGCTTAGTAAACTCAGATGGTTTTTGTGTTTGTGGTTTATTTGTCACCTGTTGTGGTGATATAACAGCACCAGGCGCACCACCACCTCCACCACCAGAGTAAGTTGGAGTGAATGTTATGAATGTTGTGAAGTGTTTAGTCCATATTACCAAGTCGGAGCCAACATCAATTTTACAGTCTGATCCCGCTGCAAGTGCGTCTCCAGTTGTTTGATTGTCAGCAGAACAAACATTTGTCACTTCATTATAAGTGGTGCCATCAGTAGTAAACTTAATTCTCTTTCCTGCCTGTCCAGGAAGCAATATTCTTACTCCTTTATCAAAGGTTAGCGTATTTCCACTAGAACCAACCTGGATAGCAAGTCCAACTACTTCATTAGGGAAAGAAGCCGAAGTGACCTGAGGAGTAGATATTAATCCATTCCAAACAGCACTGCTACTTGTAATTGTGGTATTAGCAGGAATATTTATAACTGTATTTCCAGCATTGTTTGCAGTAATAGTTATCTGTGGCAATACACCCGTTCCATCATTGATTAATGAATTTACATCTAGGGTTGTATTAGTTCCATCTGTGATTGTCACATTTACAGCCTCAACAGGATTAGAGATTACTGCCTGAGGAGTTGTTGTGTTTATAACAACGCTACCACCGACAGGAGCAACTTGCCCAGTCTCAATTACAGAATCAACTAATAACACCTCGCTAGAAATATTTCCTGCCATATCAGTAATGCTTGCAACGATAACATCATTTGCAAAGGTTGTTATACCTGTTGCATTTCCAGTTATTGTCAAAGTATTACCTTGGGCATTCCAACTAAATGTTATTACTCTGTCAGCACCATTAGTTAATGCATTCTCAACTAGAGTCCTAGAGGCAGATCTAATAGGTTCATTGAAAGCTAGATTTACGCTTCCCCCTTGAGCGATTGTAAAGTCTGTTGAACCATCACCAAGTTTTGCAACAATTGGGAAAACACTATCAACGCCTACGCTATATGTCTTAGTCGTATCTTCCGCGGTTACAATTACCTTGTCCCCTGGATTAATATTACCTACCCTAACTGTAGTGCCATCTGACTCATAAACCTCAAATGTAGCACCAGTTGCAGCAGTTAGGTTTGCCTTAAATACAGCGACGTCAGTTGCATTAGCAACATTAGTAATTGTATTAGCGACTGAATCAACAATATACGAAGTAGAAGTCACTGTGGCATTTGAGCTTGGTGTGGAATCAGTGACGGTAATTTCAGTTGTGTCATTTGCCCCAGCACTAAAGTCAAAAGTCAAAGTTGTTGTACCAACTGAGAGTGACTGCATATAAGTTTGGGTCAAAGTGATTGAATCGCCATCAACAGTGTAGTCAGTGGTTAGAACCAAATCTCTAGATCCATCGTTAATACCAGTTAAGGTGTTGCCATTAAATGTAGTTAAGATGTCTAAGGTTGTACCTCCGTTCTTATCGTAAGATTTTGTTGCTTCCACTTCGGAGTTGTTTACTGTGGAATCAGTGACGGTAATTTCAGTTGTGTCATTTGCCCCAGCACTAAAGTCAAAAGTCAAAGTTGTTGTACCAACTGAGAGTGACTGCATATAAGTTTGGGTCAAAGTGATTGAATCGCCATCA